>SHAO01000038.1 GCA_004213215.1 Candidatus Pelagibacterales bacterium
CAAAAAATTTAAAAAACAATCTCAAAGAAGGTGATAGAGTTCTTCTGGTTTCAGAAAATCGTCCAGAATGGCTTATTGCAGACATATCTATTATGTTAGCAAATGGAATTACTGTTCCTGCATATATTACTTATACAGAAAATGATTACCAATATTTAATTGAAGACTGCAAACCTACTACAATTATTCTTTCTAATAATATGATGCATAAGAAATTACAAAGAATAATAAAAGAAAAAGAATTTATTAAAAAAGTTATCACATTTGATTATGTTTCTGAAGGAAGTTATGAAAATAAATATCAAAATTTTAATGACATTATGAAAACTAATTTAGAGGAAAAAGATAAAATAAAAAATACAAATCTAAAAAGATCTTCGCCTGCTTGTATAATTTATACTTCAGGAACTGGCGGAAATCCAAAAGGAGTTATTTTAAGTCACGGTGGTATATTAAATAACTTGGAAGGTGCTAATGAAATTGTAAAACCATTAATAGACAAAAGACCAGTTTTTTTAACATGGCTTCCACTATCTCATTCCTACGAACATACTGTGCAATTTGTACAAATTGCTGTTGGAGCAAAAATATTTTATGCAGAAAAAATTGAAAAACTTTTGGAAAATATTTCACAGGCCAAACCTACAATTATGACGGCAGTACCTCGATTTTATCAAAACCTTTATAATAAAATTAATATGAATATGAAAAAAGCGACTGGATTTAAAGCGCAATTAATCAAAGCTACAATTAAATTAGGAAAAAAAGATTTATTAAAAAAAAAAATGAATTATTTAGAAAAAGTACTAAATTTAATATTAAATATTTTAGTTAGAAAAAAAATAAAAAAACAGTTTGGTGGTAATTTAAAAGCTTTTGTATCTGGAGGAGGTGCGCTTGATAAAGACATTGGTGAATTTTTAAATGCCATTGGACTACCTACTTTGCAGGGTTATGGTTTAACCGAAACTTCACCGGTTGTAAGTTGTAATCCTATTAACAAGATTAGAATCGAAACAGTTGGTCCACCATTTTCAGGCAATCAAGTAAAAATAGCTGAGGATGGCGAAATATTAGTTAAAGGAGAAAATGTAATGTTAGGTTACTGGAATAAAAAAGAGGATACAGAAAATGTAATTAAAGATGGTTGGCTGTATACAGGCGATATTGGAGAAATTGATCCTGAAGATGGGTATTTAAAAATTACAGATAGAAAAAAAGATATAATTGTTAGTGCTGGTGGAGATAATATTTCTCCATCAAAAATTGAAAATCAATTATGTAATTCACACGCAATAGATCAATGTATGGTGTATGGCGATGGGAAAAATTATTTAGTGGCATTAATTGTTCCAACAAAGGAATATAAAGGAAATAAAGATAAAATCATAGAAATAGTAAATAATATAAATAAAAATTCAACATTAGTCGAAAAAGTTAAAAAAATTCATATGATTGAAGAAAGTTTTACAATTGAAAATGGTTTGTTAACACCAACAATGAAAGTAAAAAAAATTAAAGTAATTGAAAAATATAAAAACATTTTAGAAAATTTTTATAAAAATTGAAAAATAAAACCAATTATCACTAGTATTAAATGCTTAAATAAACATTGTTATTACTTGTTTATTTAAATAATAAAAAAATAAATAAATTATATTCTTTAAATTAAATTTATTGAAAAATTGTCAACACAATTAACGTTTGACATAACATAAAATATAAATAAAGCTAAAAATAATAAACGAATCATTTGATTTGTTTGAACTAAAATAAAAAAAGGGAGCTGAACATGGCTAAACGTAGAAAAAAGAAAAAAGGTAAGAAGAAAAAAGCTAAAAAAAGAAGAAGAAGATAAGTAAAACCTTTTTTAAAATATTGCGCCCTTCTATTAATAAAAAATTAATAGAAGGGCGTTTTTTATGTTTGAATTTGTTCTTGTTCTATAGATTCTAGTCGTTTTAAGGCTTTATCCATTTTTATTTTAGCTTTATCACCTAAAATTATTTCAAACTCTGACTTTAATCTTTCATATGCTTTTTCGAAAAGTTGCCTCTCACTATATGATTGTTCTACAATTACATCAGTTTTTTTATTAAGGTCTTTTACAACTTCTGCTAATTGGTAAAGTTTTCCAGAATTAATTTTTTGATCATATTCTTGAGCTCTTCTACTCCACATGGTTCTTTTTATTTTTGGCTTACTTTTTAAAATATTGATTGCTTTATTAATTTGATTGATGCTTGAAATAGGTCTCAGATGTGATTGTTGATTTAGTGGTATACTTAAAGTTAACTTTTCTTTTTCGATAAATACTTTATAAAAAGTTATATCAATTTCCCCAATTTTTGCTTTTTCTATAGATATAATTTTTCCTACACCGTGTTTTGGATAAACTACATAATCTTTTATATTGTAGCTTTTCTTTTCAACAGGCTGTTTAGAAATTTTTTTAATTTTAACCTTTTCATCATCTGTCTTAAAAGTATTTTGTTTATAGATATTTTGCTTAACCAATTTCTTGGATGGAATTTTAGTCTTCTTAATTTTACTGATTTTTTTCTTTTTCTTTACTTTTTTTTTCATGATAACTATTTCTAATCTCCTTTACCTGGTTTTTCACTAAAAAATTTTAATTTGTCTTTTACGCCTCTCCACTTTTCCTGATCATGTGGAACGTCCCCTTCTCTTTTTTTAGTAATATTTGGCCACACACTACTATATTTATTATTTAGTTCTACCCATTTGCTTGTCCCTTCAGTTGTATCTGGCTGAATTGCATCCACAGGACATTCTGGCTCACAGACCCCACAGTCAATACATTCGTCAGGTTTGATTGCTAGCATATTTTCACCTTCATAAAAACAGTCTACTGGACAAACTTCTACACAGTCCATCAATTTACACTTGATACAATTTTCATTAACAATATAAGTCATTTTTTATTTAATAAGTTTTGAACTTTTATTTTAATAACTCCACTATCTTTTCCAGAAATATATAATAATCCACAAATTCTTCTGATTAAATTTGATTCATATTCATTAGTTAAGCCGTCTGAATATACAATTTTCCAAATAACTTCAATTATTTTTAATCTATATTCCATGGAGTATTTTTTAATTTCCTGAGTAAATTCAACTATTTGATTTGACTCTTCTTCTTTTTTTGCAGCAAGCTTTATTAAATTTTCTGCTTCATCTGAGTTTATAGTATTTATTTCCATTAATGCTTTTTTAATTATTTTTTTTTCTACATCAGTATAATTTTCGTCAATCCTTGCTGCGTGAATTAACAAAGAAGCTATCAAAACATTTTTATTATCAGAAACTTCTCTTTTTTTTATGTTAAAAATTTTTTTAAACATCTATCTAAACCTTAACTCAGATAACTTTTCAAAAGGGTTGTTTTTACTAATTTCTTTTGATTTTTTATCTTTAGTTTGCTTTGGTTTATAAACAAAAAATTCTTCTTTTTCATTTTTTTTAGACTTATACTCCATTAATTCTAAAAGTTTAAAGAAATTCTCTTTGCTACATCCAATTAAGTTAATCATATCAGAATCCATTTTAAATGTACCATTTTTGCTATTTTCAATGATTTTTAGGAAAAGCCTTTCTAAAATGTCTACTCTTATATAAAATTTATTAAAATTTTCAAACCCACATATTAAAAGAAATTTGTTATTTTTATTTGTTTCATTTTTTAAAAAATTTAAACCAGGTTTTGGAATAGCATATTTCTTATCTTCAGGAAAAAATAATTTCCATAACTTTACTCTAAGTTCTACAGCATTTGGTTTTAGCATTTTTGGAAGAAAAATATGATATCTTCCAATTTTTACTCCAGCTTTTCTTAAAATTATCCTATCTTCTTTAGTAATATTTTTTATCATTTGTTGAACACTATTTCTTTTTATTACTCCATTATTTTCAAATAATTGGTAACAAAGGGCACGAGCATAATTATTTTTAAATTTTGCTTTGCTTAAATTAACAAGATCAGATAGTTCTAATGAAACAAGTTCGTGCAATTTTTTTTCTAAATTTAATCTTAATTTCTCTTTAGAATCTAAATCAATCGCTTCATCTACTAAAAGTTCTAATTTTGGATTTAGATAATTTTTTCCTTTAGAAATGTAGGCAATGGGACTACCCATCCAATAAATTTTGTGGTCATCATTAATTTTAAAAATTTCACTATTAATTATTTGATTAGTTCTCCTCATTAATTCTGGAACAATTGCCTGTCTAGCTGCTTTTTTCAGAGATTTAATATCTGTTTTTAACGATCCAGATTTTAGATCTAAATCCAATCTCATTCCATTTAAACGACCCATATATTGTCCATCTATAACAACTTCATTTTTATTTTTAATTTCTGTCGCTAATGCGATATCTTGTTTTAAACTTCTAGATAAAACACTAATTCTCTTGTCTATAAAACTTTTTGTAAGTTCTTCGTGAAGTTTATCCGACAGCTTGTCTTCAATATATTTAGTGCGTTCCACCCAGTAATCTGAGTTGCTGGCCCAATTTTTTTTATTAGCAACATAAGACCATGTTCTTACACTTGAAATTCTATTAGCTAAGGTATCAATATTGCCATCATATTTATCCAAATATTGAAGTTGTGTTTTCATATATTCATTTGTTACTTTTCCAGATTTTGAAGTCAGAAATTCAAAAACTTTTTTAACTACCTCTATATGATTTCCATAAGATTTTTTTGAAAAGTCTGGAATTTGGCAACATTCCCAAAGTGTCTTTAGAAAGTCTTTAGACTGATTTTTTTTAATGTTATTATTATCTTTTATTAATAGTTTTAAAACCTTTTCATCTTCGCAGTCATTAATTCTTTTTAAAAATTCATTACTAATTTTTTTTTCAAGTGAAGAAGTTAAATTTTCTAAACTATCAAAGTTAATTTCAGAGTTTCTCCAAAAAAGTATATCAATTTTATTAAGCTCATGTTTTTCTAATTTTTCAATTTCGTTAGCAGACAATTGCTTGCATTCACCTGTTGTTCCAAAGGTCCCATCATTAATATGCCTACCAGCTCTCCCAGCAATTTGCGATATTTCACTTAAGTTTAATTTTCTAGTTTTCTTCCCATCAAATTTTTTTAAGTTAGTAAAACTTACATTGTTTATATCCATGTTTATCCCCATTCCAATAGCATCTGTTGCAACTAAAAAATTTGCATCACCTGATTGATATAATTCTACTTGAGAATTTCTAGTTTTTGGACTTAGAGAACCCATAATTACTGCAGCGCCTCCTTTTTGTCTTCTTACAAGTTCCGCTAACGCATAAACTTCATCTATTGAAAAAGCAATTAGAGCAGTTTTTGGATTTAAACGAGATATTTTTTTGTAACCACTATAAGTTAACTTTGAATATCTTTCTTTATTAACAAACTCAACTTCACTAATTAATGAAGATATAATAGATTTCATTGTGTGTGAGCCAAGAAACATTGTGAGTTTTTCACCTCTAGCATTCAGTAATCTGTCAGTAAATATATGCCCTCTTTCATGATCGGTGCACATCTGTATTTCATCAACTGCAATGAAATCAACTAATAAATCTTGAGGCATCGACTCCACTGTACAAATATAATATTTAGGTGATTTTGGAATTATTTTTTCTTCACCTGTTATAAGAGCTACTTTTTCTGCACCAACTTTAGTTACACATTTGTCAAAAATTTCTCTGGCTAGTAATCTTAGAGGAAAACCTATAATTCCGCTTTCATAACCGAGCATCGTTTCTACGGCCAAATGGGTTTTACCTGTATTTGTTGGACCCAAGACGGCTGTAATCTTTTTTAAATGGTTTTCCATAAATTGTGTTTTATTTTTATGCTCATACTATATTTAGATTTTTGCTAAGAACAAAAGATGATTAAAACATGACCGAATCACTTAGAA
The DNA here is from genome assembly GCA_004213215.1 of Candidatus Pelagibacterales bacterium. Lineage (GTDB taxonomy): Bacteria > Pseudomonadota > Alphaproteobacteria > Pelagibacterales > Pelagibacteraceae > AG-414-E02. Next base: position 5,933 of record SHAO01000038.1, read on the forward strand.
AACAGTTCTCCTTTTAAATATTTGCAAATTAAGTTTAGCATAATATTAAAGAATTCAATATCAAATTTTTTTGACATAATAGACAAATGAAAACCTATCTTTGGAAAATTAATGAAGAAAAGTTAAATAAAACAAATTTAGCTCTTTATTCTAATTTTATTAATAAGAAGTATAAAATTGAACATGATAATGATTTTAATAAAATTTGGAAATGGTCAGTAGATAATCCTAAGGTTTTTTGGAAATCAATTTGGGATTTTACAAAAGTAAAAGGTATTCCAGGAAAAATTTTACTTCAAGAGTCTGATGTTTTTTTTAAAAATAAATTTTTCCCTGAAGCTAGACTAAATTATGCTGAAAATATTTTGAAAAAAAATAACATGGAGAAAGCAATTATATTTAAAAGTGAGAATGGATACAAAAAGTATTTATCATGGAGTAAATTAAATTCAAATGTTGCAGAAATTTCAAACTGGCTAAAATCTAATGGAATTCAAAAAGGTGATAGAGTAGCTGCATATATGCCAAATATACCAGAGACGGTCACCGCATATATTAGCACTACAGCTTTGGGGGCTATATGGTCTTCATGTTCGCCTGATTTTGGAACATCTGGTGTTATAGATAGATTTTCACAAATTTCTCCAAAAATATTATTTATAGGTGACAAATATTTTTATAATGGAAAAAAAATAAACATTTTAGAAAGACTACCTATGATTCTAAAAAGCATTCCTTCAATTAAAAAAATTGTAGTTATTCCTTACCCTGGAACAGAAGTTGAAAAAATAAGAAATACTAAAATTAAAATGTATTATTGGAGTTCTATAGTTAATTTAAAAAATAAAAATAAAAATAAAATTGAATATGCTATGTCAAATTTTAATGATCCTTTAGCTATTCTTTATTCAAGTGGAACAACAGGTAAACCAAAATGTATTTGTCATGGAACGGGAGGAGTGCTGTTACAACATAATAAAGAATTACAAATACACTCCGATGTAAAAGACAATGATCGAATATTTTATTTTACTACTTGCGGATGGATGATGTGGAATTGGCTTGTTGGATCTCTTGCAGCAGGCGCAACAATTTTGTTATTTGATGGTTTTCCAATGTATAAAAAGGATGATTTATTATTTGAATTTGCTAGCGAAGAAGAGGTGTCCCTTTTTGGTATAAGTGCTAAATATATTGATGCACTTAATAACAAAAGAGTGGTTATTAAAAAAAAACACAACCTTTCAAAATTAAGAACTATTTGCTCTACCGGTTCACCCCTATCCAAAGATGGATTCGAATATATTTATAAAAATATTAAAAAAGATGTGCACTTGTCATCTATTTCTGGTGGAACAGATATTGTATCTTGTTTTGTTTTAGGAAATTTATTTCAACCAGTTTATAAAGGGGAGATTCAAAACAAAGGCTTAGGTATGGATGTTGATATTTTTAACGAAAAGGGCTCTTCTGTTAAAGATATAAAAGGAGAGCTTGTTTGTAAAAAACCTTTTCCATCAATGCCTGTAAAATTCTGGAATGATGAAGAAGATAAAAAATATAAAGAAGCTTATTTTGAAAAATATAAAAACATTTGGCATCATGGAGATTTTGCAAAAATAACTGACAAAGGTGGATTTATTATATTTGGCAGATCTGACACTACCCTTAATCCAGGGGGCGTACGGCTGGGTACTGCTGAAATATATAGTGTTGTTGAAAAATTTGAAGAAATTCAAGAATCCATTGTTGTTGGGCAATCATGGAAAAATGATATTAGGGTGGTATTATTTATAGTGCTTAACAAAGGTTACAATTTAACAAATGAATTAAAAGTACAAATAGAAAAAGCAATTAAAACTAATGCTTCACCAAGACATGTGCCTTCAAAAATAATTTCTATTTTAGAAACTCCTAAAACAAAAAATGGAAAACTTGTAGAACTTGCAGTTAAACAAAGTATTGAAGGTAGTGAAATTAAAAACTTGGAAGCTTTAGCTAATCCAGATAGCTTAAAGCAATTTAAAAATATTAAAGAGTTATATGAATAAATTTATTAAAGATCAGATAAGCCAATTAAAGCCTTCTGCAACTTTAGCAATAAATGAAGATTCTAATAGATTAAAAAAAAGTGGGAAAAAAATCTACAAGTTTGGTTTTGGTCAATCTCCATTTCCTGTTCCTGAACTGGTGGTTAATGCACTAAAAACTAATGCTAGTAAACATACATATTTACCTATGCAAGGTCTTGAGGAACTAAGACTGGCGATAGCTGATCATTTAAATAAGATTAATAATAATAATTTTAATAAAGAAGATATTATAATTGGACCAGGCACAAAAGAACTAATGTTTCTCATGCAAATCGCTTTCAAAGGAGAAGTTGTACTACCAGCGCCTAGTTGGGTTTCATACCAGCCGCAAGCATTGATTGCAAAAAATAAAGTTCATTGGATCCAAACCACGAGTAATTCTAATTGGTTTCCAACTGCCGAATCATTAGAAAATAAAATAAAAAATATAAAAGAAAAAAATTTATTATTATTTATAAACTCACCTAACAATCCAGCAGGCACAGTTTGCAAGAATTTAGAAGAAATTGCAAAAATTGCAAAAAAATACAGACTAACAATACTATCTGATGAAATATACTCCCATCTTACTTTTGATGATCAATATAAATCAATTTCTAATTATTATCCTGAAGGAACTATCGTTAGTAGTGGCTTAAGTAAATGGTGTGGAGCAGGGGGATGGAGGCTTGGATTTTTTGCAATTCCAAATCAACTGAAAGAATTTAAAGAGAGTTTAAAAATATTATGTAGCGAATCTTTTACTTCAGTGAGCGCCCCAATACAATATGCTGCAATTGAGGCTTATAGAAACGATCATTCAGATTATTTATCAGACGTAAAAAAAATATTATCTTTTACAGGCAAGTATGTTTATGAAAATTTAAAATCTAACCTTATAAATATTGCAAAACCAGAGGGCGGATTTTATTTGTTTCCAGAATTTACTAATGCAAAATTTTCATCAGCATCAGAAATGTGCAAGGATATCTTACAAAAAACGGGTGTAGCTTTATTGCCAGGAAGCGATTTTGGACTAGATAGTAAAAAAATGATTGCTAGATTGAGCTATACAGACTTCGATGGGTCTAGTTTTTTAAAGAGTACCTCAGGTAGTAAAAAGCTAGATAATGCAGATTTAAAAAAAAATGCACCAAATATAGTTGACGGAGTATTTGCATTAAAAGAATGGTCAAATTCACTTTAGATTCATTTCAAAGTTGGTATCCTTATTTTATTAAACTTAATTATTAATAATTAAAAGGGGAAAACAAATGAGAAAATTTATTTCCACTATTGCAGGAGCACTAATGATGTTCGCTATGTCTGCGCCGTTAGCAACAATAGCAAAATCAGCAGAGTTCTTCACAATAGGAACAGGTGGACCAACTGGAGTTTATTTCCAGACTGGAAACGCAATTTGTAAAATGATGCACAAGTTTGCAATAAGCGCAGACCATGGAAGAAAAAAAGGTACAAATAAAGCTTACAGATGTACTGCTCCATCAACAGGAGGTTCTAACTACAATATTGGACAGATAAAAGAAGGTGAGTTCCAATTTGGAGTAGCACAATCTGATTGGCAGTTTCATGCTTACAATGGTTCTAGCAAATGGGAAGGAAAACAGTTTAGTAATTTAAGAGCTGTTTTTTCAGTTCACAATGAACCTTTCCAAATTTGGGCTAGAAAAAAAGCAAAAGTAAAAGACTTTAAAGGTCTTGCAGGTAAAACTGTTAACATAGGAAATCCAGGCTCTGGTCAAAGAGGAACTATGGAAGAACTTATGAAAGCAATGGGAGTTGACAATAGCTACTTTAAAGGAGTTACAGAATTAACTTCATCTGAACAAGTAAAAGCGCTATGTGACGGTAAAATAGATGCATTTGGTTATTCAGTAGGATTTCCAAATGGTGCTATGGAACAAGCAGCTACTTGTGGAGCAAAAGCTCTACCAATTAATCTTACAGGTGGACCT
>SHAO01000039.1 GCA_004213215.1 Candidatus Pelagibacterales bacterium
ATAAAGGTCTTGCATCAGCAATTTTTTTAAAACCTTCTGGTTTGTCTGACATTTTTTCGAAAAATGGAGGTTTTTTTACATAAGTAGAAGTATCATTCCAGTTATAAATGCTGCTTTCTGTAGTATTAATTTTTTGCCAATCCTCAGAACCCTCTGATACTTTTGAATAACGTTTAGAAAACATTTCAGCATTTATTGAAGTTAAAATTGAATCTTCAATTTCTTTGTTTGTTGGCCATATATCTTTTAAAAAAATATTTTTTCCTTTTTTATCTTTACCTAAAGGTTCATTGTGTAAATCTATATTCATTGATCCTGCTAAAGCGTAAGCAACTACTAAAGGGGGTGAAGCAAGATAGTTTGCTTTTACATCTGGATTAATTCTTCCCTCAAAATTTCTATTTCCAGACAAAACTGAAACTGCGTATAAATTTCCATTGTGAATAGCGTCGGAGATATTTTGTTTAAGAGGTCCAGAATTACCTATACAAGTAGTACATCCATAACCAACCAGGTGGAAACCAAGTTGATCTAAATATTTATTTAAACCTGCTTTTTCTAAATAATCTGTAACAACTTGAGAGCCAGGAGCCAAAGAAGTTTTTACCCAAGGTTTTACTACTAAACCTTTTTCTACAGCCTTTTTAGCAAGCAATCCTGCGCCTATTAAAACATTTGGATTTGAAGTGTTAGTGCAGGATGTTATTGCTGCAATAACAATATCTCCATCCTTTAATTTAAAACTTTCTCCTAAAACAGCTTCTTCTTTTATGTTTGTCTTATTTGTATTTTCTTTAAAAGCCATCATAAAAGACTTGGAAGACTCGGTTAATAAAATCTTGTCCTGTGGACGCTTGGGTCCTGAAATGCTTGAAACAACTTTGGATAAATTTAAACTTAACTTTTTGGTAAAAGTAATATCATCATCTGCCCAGAGTCCCTGTTCCTTGGAATATTTTTCTACAAGAGAAATTGTATGCTGGTCTCTTCCAGAAAATTTTAAATATTTTAAAGTTTCTTCATCTACAGGAAAAAAACCACATGTTGCTCCGTATTCCGGAGCCATATTTGCAATAGTTGCTCGATCTGCTAAGGAAAGACTTTTTAATCCATCGCCATAAAATTCAACAAATTTACCTACTACCCCTTCTTGTCTTAACATTTGAACTATAGTCAAAACTAAATCAGTAGCTGTTGTACCTTCTGTAAGTTTATTTAGAAGCTCAACACCAACAACTTCTGGAATTAACATTGATATAGGCTGTCCTAACATCGCTGCTTCTGCTTCAATCCCTCCTACTCCCCAACCAAGAACTGAAAGACCATTAACCATTGTTGTATGACTATCAGTTCCTACTAGTGTGTCGGGATAAGCAAAACCTTCTGAAGACCAGACTACTTTTGATAAATATTCTAAGTTAACCTGGTGACAAATACCCGTACCAGGAGGAACTACTCTAAGATTATTAAATGCTTGCTGACCCCATTTTAAAAATGAATAACGTTCACCGTTTCTAGAAAATTCTTTCTCAACATTTTTTTTAAAAGAATCTTTAGAGGCATAAGCATCTACCATAACAGAATGATCAATAACTAAATCTACGGTAGATAAGGGGTTTATTTTTTTTGGATCTTTTTTTTTTAGTTTTACAGCATCACGCATAGCAGCCAGATCAGCTACAGCCGGTATACCTGTATAATCCTGCATAAGGACTCTAGCTGGTCTAAAAGCAATTTCTGTTCTTGAGCTTTTTTTTTCTAACCAATTTTTAATAGATAAAACTTGTTCTTTTTGAACAGTTTTATGATCCTCAAATCTTAATAAATTTTCTAACAGAACTTTCAATGATTTAGGAAGTTTGGAAATTCCTTTTAACCCATTTTTTTCTGCTTCTTTAAGACTAAATATATTATAAAATTTTGTATCAATTTTTATTTTTTTTAAAGATTTAAAAGAGTCTTTGCTGTCTATTTTCATTTTTTATATATAAAACATTATAACACAAACAATAAGTAAACAGGACATTACGTAGTTAAAAATTCTGATAAATTTTTCATTTGTTGCAAATCTTCTGAGAAACTTTCCTAATAAACACCAACTTGTAATACTTGTTACCGCAACACATGATGATACTCCAATTACTATGAATGAATGCAATAAATAGTTTGATCCTGTTTCAACAAAAGTGGATATAGTAGTAATGCCTATTATAACTCCCTTTGGATTTATAAACTGGAAAGTAAATGTATCAAAAAAATTTACTGGATTTGTGACACTACGTTTTTCAATTTTATTTTGAAAAGCAATTTTATATGCCAAATAAATTAAAAATATAGACCCACATATTTTAAGCACAATTTGTAACAATGGGTATGTTTTAAATATAACTATCAATCCAGCTGCTAAAACGATCAAAAGAAAAGTATAGCCGAATGTTACTCCTATAATTAAAGGTAGTGATTTTTTTATTCCAAAATTAAATCCTTGGTAAGATCCCAATATGTTATTTGGACCAGGTGTAAATCCTGCTGCAATACAAAAAAGCACTAAGGTAATTAGGTTTGGATACATCGGAATGGTTTATGCTATTTCTAAACCATTTTCAACTTTTTGAGAAGGGTTTACTAAAACAACTTTACCATCTTTTTCAATTGCACCAAGTATAAGAACTTCAGAAACTATTCCAGCAATATTTTTTTTTGGAAAGTTACAAACACCAATTACCTGCTTACCGACCAAATTTTTCTCATTATAATAATGAGTTATTTGAGCAGATGATTTTTTAATTCCTACTTTTTCACCAAAATCCACTTCTATAACTAATGAGGGCTTTCTTGCTTTTTCATTTTTTGAAACCCTTAATACTGTGCCAACTTTAATTTCTACCTTATTGTAATCTTCATATGTTATTTCTTGTTTCATAATAATGATGTATAATATTTTTTTATTTAAATGGCTACGCAAAATAACATTATTGAACAAGCATTTCCTGAAACTCTAAAGATTCTATCAGAATTAATAAAGTTTCAAACAGTATCTGGAACCTCTAATATTGAATTAATAGAATACTGTGAAAAAAAATTAAATGCATTAGGTGCTGTATCTTTTAAAACTTTTGATGACAAAAAATTAAGAGCTAATTTATTTTCAACAATCAATGGTAAAAAAAAATTAAATGGGGGTGGTATAATTTTATCTGGACATACTGATGTAGTCCCAGCCTCAATAAAAGATTGGTCTTCTAATCCGTTTGTTGCTGACGAAAGAGACAACAAAGTGTTTGGAAGAGGGTCTTGTGATATGAAAGGATTTATTGCTTGCACTTTAGCGTTGGCTCCATATTTTGCATCAGAAAATTTAAAAAAACCAATTCATTTCTCTTATACTTATGATGAAGAAACTGCATGTCAAGGTGCTCCTGTGATGCTGAAAGAATTAAAAAAAAGAAAAATTAATTGCTCTATTTGTATTGTGGGAGAGCCTACTAATATGAAAGCAATACAAGCTCATAAAGGATGCTATGAATATTCTACACATTTTTATGGTTTAGCTGGACATGGATCAGCACCTGATAAAGGTGTTAACGCAGTTGAATACGCCACTAGATTTGTAAATAAACTAATGGAGCTAAGAAAAGAGTTAAAAAAAAGAGAACCAAAAAATTCTATTTTTAATCCTCCTTATACAACTTTGCAGATTGGAAGAATTAAAGGAGGAATAGCAAGAAATGTAATTGCCGACCAATGTACAGTTGACTGGGAATTAAGACCGGTTGTCTTTGAGGATGGTGAATTCGTTAACAAAACAATGGATGATTATGTAAAAAATTTTTTATTACCAGAAATGAAAAAAACATACGCAGAATCTAATATTAAAAAAGAAATTATTGGGGAGATTATTGGATTTAATAAGGAAGAAAAATCTGATGCTGTAAATTTAATTTGTAATTTAACTGGAGACAATTCAAGAGATGTTGTGTCTTTTGGAACAGAAGCTGGTCTATTTCAAGAATTAGGTATCAGCACTGTAGTTTGTGGCCCAGGCTCAATTGAACAAGCTCATAAAACAGATGAGTATGTTAGCTTTGATGAATTAAAACTTTGTTTAAAAATGCTTGTTGATCTTAAAAATCAAATAAGCAATTAAGAAGAATTTCTAGCAAAAAGATTTGTTAGCTCGTAAACAATTGTAGCTGCAGCAAGAGAAGTTAATTCGGCATGATCATAAGCAGGTGATACCTCCACAACATCTGCTGAAATTAAATTTACCCCGGCAAGTCCTCGTAGGACGTTAACCATTTCTCTGGTTGTCATTCCAGCAATCTCTGGAGTTCCCGTTCCTGGAGCATGTGAAGGATCTAGTACATCTATATCGATTGATAAATAAAGTGGGTTATTTCCTACCCTATCTTTTATTCTTTTAACAATTTTATCTATGCCTTCTGATTGAAATTCATCACAATGAATAATTTTAAAACCAAACTCTGCATCATTTTTTAAGTCATCTCTACTATATAGTGGTCCTCTAATTCCCACATGCATTGATGCTTTATCTAAAAATAAATTTTCTTCTCTAGCTCTCCTAAAAGGTGTTCCATGTGTATAGGGAGCACCAAAATAAGTATCCCAAGTATCTAAATGAGCATCAAAATGAACTAAAGCCACTGGTCCGTTATTTATTTTATTAATTGCTTTTAACAAAGGAAAAGCAATTGTGTGATCACCTCCCATACTAATAATACCTCCAACTTTATTCAAAAGCTCTAAAGCTCCTTTCTCAATTTGCTGAATAGCTTCGTTGATATTAAATGGATTGCAAACTATATCTCCTGCATCAGCAACTTGCTGAACTTTAAAAGGTTCTATATCGTAGTTTGGATGATAATTAGTTCTAAGATGTCTTGAAGCTTGTCTAATACTTTGTGGACCGAATCTCGCACCAGGTCTATAACTTGTACCTGCATCAAATGGAATTCCAACAATTGCAACATCACAACTTTCAACATCTCTCATTTCAGGTAGTCTCGCAAATGTGGATGGTCCAGCAAATCTAGGAACTTTTGTTCCACTTACAGGTTGAACCGGGTTTTTTGTTTTATCTTTTTTTTTCATGTTTTAATCATTATCTGTTAATCCTGCCCCAGCGCCTTTTGATCTTAAACTTTCTGTTTCCTCTACAAAAGTTTCTTCTGAGAGCTTATACAATTCGTTCCAATCTTGCTCTGAAAAAGAGTTTTTATTTTCTAAAAATTCAATTCTAATTTCACTAGCTAAATCACAGATTTTTGTGTCAATATTTTTTGACAGAATAGATTTGTTAAAACTTACAAGAAAACTAGTATTATTAAATTGAATTAATATCCTTTTTCCTAAAATTTCAGAGCATTTACTTATAAATGGCAATATTAATAAAGGATAATTAACATTATTAAATTTAATAATTTTTAATTTTTCCAATAGATTGCACTGGTCTAAAAAAGCTACACCACAATAAATTGGACATAATTCATTGCTTTTATTCTCTTTATCTATTTTAATTATCTTTTTTGGATGATTTTTTTTAATTTTTTTTAAGTAAAGGTTTAAATTTTCAATACCTGGTAAACCGAATAATTCTAAACTTCTTATAGCTTTTCCTATTTCCTCAGAAATTCCCCATGAATAACCTGCAGCTCTAGATGCTCGTTTTGATGTCGTGTCTACTTCGCTAAGAGATTTCATAGTTAATTAATAACATTATAAACCCAAGTATCATTTGATTTTTTCAATTCATGAGATAAGGGAGCTCCTTGATACATATTTATTCTAAGCCATTTATCTGATCTTGGGTCAAATTTAACAGCTCCAAAAAAAGAAAGCTTCAGTCTAAGCATATCTATTGGAACTAATGAAGCTCCAATTGTATTATCTTGAATTTCAGAATATTGAAATCTATCAATTATAAAAGCTCTTCTAACAACATGTCTTACATCATCATTAACTAACAAAAATTCACCTATAGTTTTTGATTGCTTTGCAATTAGTATTTTTTCATAAAGCTTTTTTATGTCTCTAGCTATAGCTAGAGGTTGTTCTAATTCTGCACCAGCTTCTTCATATCTATTAGCAATCCTGGGTTCTTCTTTATTTTTTGATATAAACCAAAAATTAGCTGTACTATTTTTTTCTTCAAAATTAATTTTTATAATTGATTTATAATTATTTTCTAAAATTTTTTTAAGATCGGAAACTTTTTTATGTGTGGGAATAGTAAAATATTCATCCTCTTCTGAGCTCATCTTGTTAACCAAGGGATCAATAATATCATCATATGGTTCCATCATCATGGATACAATATATTCTAAACCTTCTTCTTGAAGATTTTTTTCCGACCAATTATAAATTTCATTCCACAAATGCTTTATTTTTATTGAACATTTTTTTAAATATTTATCAAATTTAATTAAATCAGATTTTAAGGAATTAATTTTACCATTTTGATAATTGCTATCTGTTAACCAAGAGTTAATACTGACTTTTGATTTATAAAGACAGTCTTTAAAAATATTTAAATCATTATTATTAACTTCCTTGATTGATCTTATATCTTTTAAAGCTTTTTCTCTGCAATAAATCCATTGATGTAAAAGTGTCGGGTGGTTAACTATAAAGGGTGCCATACCTAATCCTGTAGAATTTCCAATTCCTAAATTTCTTGCAATTTTTATATCTAATTGTGCTGCCTTTTCAGGATCTTTGCTTTTTGCTATATGATTAACCTGATCAAATGTAAATTGTCTTACTAAATAAACTAGCATCATTTCTAATCTGAAAGGGCCATATATTTCTTTTCTATCTTTAATTCTAAATCTATCCGCTAAACCAAACTTTCCTGATCCGTAAACTGCAGTAGTTCTGTATAGATACCCAACTTTATTTAATAAACTTTTATCAGGTTGTTTACCTTGGCTTAAAGAATTCACAACATGGTCAAAAGCTCTTACAGATCTATTGGCTCTTGACAAAGTAAGTTCTTTATATGACACGCGTCCAACTTCTTGCTTGGGAACATTGTCTTTTAAACGATCTATATCATCTTTAGTGGGAAGACCATCATGAAGCACAAAAGCTGCATCCCATTTAGTTGCTATTACTCTATCTGATCTTTCGTTTTCATCTATATGTTGGGCAAAACAAACTAATGAATAGTTTCTTTTATTTTTGCTAAAAGAATAAACTGCAGTACCATAACCATTCTTGTCTAGATCAAATAAATTTCTTTTATAATCCCAATCTTTAAATTCTCTGATAAAACTTCTAAGAAAAGAAAGTTTAGATTGATGAAACGAACCTAATCTTGAAAGTTTCATTACCTCTTCAGGATCTCTAAATTTTATATTTAATTCGCTCAAGTATTTATGCCTTGGTAAAAATTATACCAATTATTTCCCAGTATGTCATTTACCTCAGTTTCTTTAAATCCTATTTTTTTTAAACCTTCCTCTAAATTTTTAAATCCTCTCGCATCTTTAAACCAATCTGGCTGTTTGGGAAAACTTGCATTTGAAGCACTCCCTTCTCCGTAATCTTTTTCTTTAGTCCATTTGCCATTTCTCATCCAATCAACTATAGAATCTGGGTGTCCAATACAAAGATCTGATCCTATTCCAATATGTTTAACTCCTATAAGCTCAGCAGTTTTTGCTGCCATTTCACAAAAGCTTTCTAAACTACAATTTGATTTATTTTTTAAATGATGGGGATATAAAGAGAGGCCAACCATTCCTCCTGAGTCTGCTAAAGCTTTTAAAACTTCGTTTGACTTATTTCTTTTCGAAGCAAACCAAAATGACGGATTGGCATGAGTAATTGCTATAGGTTTGGAAGAGATTTCAATTGCATCTAATGTTGATTTTTCTGCAGAATGAGACATATCTATTACGACCCCCAATCTATTCATTTCTTTAATGACCTCTTTACCCATCCTTGTAACCCCACTATCATTTTTTTCAAAACAGCCTGTAGCCAACAAAGATTGATTATTATAAGTTAATTGCATAAAAATTATTCCTAACTTATAAATTTCTTCAACTAGTCCTATATTATCTCCAATAGGTGAACAATTTTGAAAACCAAAAAAAACTGCTGTTTTTTTTTCTTTATTTGCTTTTTCTATATCCTTAAATGTTTTTCCGTGAAAAATTAAATTTTTAAAATTTTTAAAATGGCTGTTCCAAACGTCTATATTTTTTTCTACTTCGCTAAAATCTTCATGATATGCAATGGTTACGTGTATTGCATCTAACTTAGCCTCATTATTAATTTTAAATATTTCTTCTGACCAATTGCAGTATTGTAAATTGTCTATTTTAAAATTATTCATATTCATATAATATAATTAACATGGTTTTTGTATATATAGTAGTGGCGTTGTGGGCTGTTGGCGTAATATCAGAGTAATTTAATTACGTAATTTGATACCACGCAAACGTTCGGACCTTCTTCTTAATAGCTCAACAGTTGTTAATAGTGCTATTGAAAGAAAAACCAAACAAGTTGCCATACATAAAATTACTGGGCTCGTTTCTTGACGAAGTCCAGCCCACATTTGTTTAGGAATAGTAATCTGCTCAACACTTCCAATAAACATAACTACAACGACTTCATCAAAGGAAGTTATAAATGCAAATAATGCCCCTGAAATAACCCCTGGAAGAATTAATGGCATTATAACTTTAAAAAAAGTTCTCATTGTATCTGCTCCTAAGCTTTGCGAAGCTCTAATTAAATTAGTATCAAAACCTGTTAAAGTTGCAGTAACTGTTATTACAACAAATGGTGTTCCTAGTGCAGTATGTGCAAGAATAAGTCCTAAATAACTATGTGTTAGTCCAATTTTTGAATAAAAGAAAAACATTCCCGCTGCCGTAATGATCAGCGGAACAATCATTGGAGAAATTAATATTGCCATTATCGTGCCTTTAAATGGCATGTGAGGTCTACTTAAACCTAAAGCAGCAACAGTACCTAACGCTGTTGCTAGGAATGTAGCAGAAATTCCAACAATAAAACTATTTCTAGTTCCCAACATCCACTTATCAGTAACAACTGTTGTATCTCCTATACTGCTAATACCAACCATTTGTCTATACCATCTTAGAGACCAAGCTTCTGGTTCAAGATTCATAAATTCTCTGGTGAATTCAAAAAAGGGTGAAGCGCTAAATGATAAAGGAAGAATTATAAAAATAGGCGCAATTAAAAAGAAAAATACGAGACCACAATAGGTTAAAAAAGTGTACCAGCCTACTTTTTGTCCTGTTGTTGCATATGAAGGTAAAGCCATAATTATCCTAACTTAATATTTTCTATTCCAACTAATTTATTATAAGCCCAATATAAAATAGTCATCACTCCTAAAAGAATAGCGCCTAAAGCTGCGCATAGCCCCCAATTTAATGTTGTTTTTAAGTGGTAAGCAATCCAATTTCCTATCATTTGCCCATCCTTACCCCCAACCAATTCGGGCGTAATGTAGTATCCAATCGCAAGTATAAATACGAGCATGCATCCAGCGCTAATTCCTGGTACTGAATTTGGCATATAAATTTTCCAAAAAGCATGCAAAGGAGAAGCGCCTAAATTTAAAGCTGCTCTCATATAATTTGGCGAAATCGTTTTCATGACACTGTACAAAGGCAAAACCATAAAGGGTAATAGTATTTGCGTCATTACAATGATAGTTGCTGTTTGATTGTACATAAGTGCAAAGCGGTTCTCGTCTGCAATAATATTGGACATAACTAATAAATTATTAAAAACACCTTTTTGTTGCAACATAACCATCCACGCAACAGTTCTAACAAGTAGTGAAGTCCAAAAAGGCAACAACACACATATC
>SHAO01000004.1 GCA_004213215.1 Candidatus Pelagibacterales bacterium
TCTATTGCAGAAGTTTCTGGAATTAGTGGAGTAAAAAAAACTAGTGAACTCATCCCACTTTGCCATCCATTACCTTTAGACCACATATCACTACATACAGAAATTAATGAAAAAAAAAATTCTATCGTTGTTTATTGTTTAGTGTCAGCAAATTCTAAAACAGGAGTAGAGATGGAAGCGCTTTCTGGAGTTAGCTCTGCACTGCTAGCTATCTACGATCTTTCAAAAATTGTAGAACCAAATTTAAAAATATCTAACACTAAACTTCTTGTAAAATCAGGGGGGAAAAAGGGCCTATGGATAAATCCAGATGGTATACCTGATAAAATAAAAAATATTTTAAAAATCTAAGATGATTAGTTACTCTAAAGCTTTAAGTTTAATTGAAAAAAATCCTATCAAATTAAAAAATGAAAAGATTTCTATAATTAACTCAATAAATAGAGTTTCTGCTGAAAATATTTTTTCTCCAAATAATAATCCTTTATCAAATAATGCTGCATTTGACGGTTTTGCTATTCTATCTAGAGAAACTAAAAATTTAAGTAAAAAAAAAGTTAAAAAATTTAAAATATTAAAGACAATTGCAGCTGGAGATAATCCTAAAATAAAGAACTATAAAAAAAATTCAGTTGTTGAAGTCATGACAGGTGGTTTAATACCAAAATACTATGATTCTATATTACCTGTTGAAAAAGCAAAATATTATCCATCTAATAATAATCCAACCCACTTAATTGTAAGTGAAAGAATTAAAAAGTTTTCTCATGTAAGATTCGCTGGAGAAGATTATAAAAAAAAAGATATTGTACTTAAAAAAGGTGAGTTAATTCAACCAAAGCATTTAATGGCATTTACAGTATTAGGTATTAAAGAAGTTAAAGTTAAAAAAAAACCTAAAATAATTTTTTATGGAACTGGTAATGAAATTGTAGATTATAATAAAAAAAAAGTATTAAGCTGGCAAGTTCGTAATTCAAATAATCATTATTTCACATCATTTGGAAAAACTTTGCATTATCAAATAATTGACGGAGGACTTATAAAAGACAGAGAGAAAAAGAAGCTAAAAGAAAAACTTAAAAAAACATTTAAATCAGATATTGATATATTTGTAACCTCAGGCGCAATATCTGCTGGTAAATTTGACTTTATACCAAAGATTATAAGTGAACTAGATTTTAAAATGTATTTTAAAGGAGTTTACATAAAGCCTGGGCGACCCATTATGCTGTCTAAATTTAAGAGAAAAGAAAAATTATTTTTTGGTCTACCTGGAAATCCCATTTCGTGTGCAGCAGGATTTCGTTTTTTTATTTATCCACTAATACGAAATAGTCTAGGAATGTTAAAAGAAAAAAAGTTTAAAGCTAAATTAGTTAACAAATATTCAAAAAGAAAAAACTTTACTCATTTTGCAAGATGTTTAATAAATATAAATAGTAAAGGAACTGGGGAATTGCAAATTTTACAGAAACAGCAATCTCACAGAATCGAATCATTTGTAAAGGCAAACTGCTGGGGCATTTTTCCAAGTGGAAAAAAGCAATTTAAACCAGGGGATATTATTGAATGGGTACCTTTAATTCCTAGTAGCTAATATATAATTTTTATGATTTAATTTATTCATGTTAATAGATCCATTTCAAAGAAAAATATCATATGTAAGACTTTCAGTTACAGACCGTTGTGATTTCAGATGTACTTATTGCATGTCTGAAGATATGGACTTTTTACCTAAAAAGGATGTTTTGTCGTTAGAAGAGATGAGCAGGCTTTGTAATACTTTTATAGATCTTGGTGTAAGAAAACTTAGAATAACAGGCGGTGAACCACTAGTACGAAAAAATATTATGCAATTATTCAACAGCCTTGGAAAACAGTTGGGTCAAGGATTAGAAGAATTAACACTTACTACAAATGGCTCCCAATTAGGTCGTTATGCACAGAATTTGTATGATAGTGGAGTTAGAAGAATTAATGTTTCTTTAGATTCGTTAGAAAAAAATAAATTTAAAAAAATTACTCGAATTGGTGACCTAGATAAAGTTCTCGAAGGATTAATGATTGCCAAAAAAGTTGGATTAAAAATAAAAATTAATACTGTAGCTTTAAAAGGAATAAATGATGATGAAATTTTAAATTTGGTAAATTGGTGTGGAGAAAATAAATTTTCTATAACATTTATTGAAGTTATGCCCATGGGCGAAATCGGTGAAAAAAGATCAAATCAATATATGCCGTTAAATGAAGTTAAAAGTTTAATTCAAAAAAAATATAGTATAACTGAAGATCCTTTAAGAACAGGAGGTCCAGCAAGATATGTGCATTGTCATGAAACAGATCAAAAAATTGGCTTTATTACTCCACATACCCATAATTTTTGTGAACTTTGCAATCGAGTAAGAATTACTTGTACTGGAGAAATGTACATGTGTTTAGGGCAAGAGGATAAAGCTGATTTAAAAACACCCTTAAGAAAAAGTGAAAATGATCAACTTTTAAAAAACACAATATACAAAGCTATATTAAGAAAACCAAAAGGACATGATTTTGTTATTGAAAGAAGAAAAAATGAAAAATTTATTCCTAGACATATGAATGTAACGGGTGGTTAAGATGAAAATTAAGCTAAGACTTTACGGATCATCAAAAATATTAAGTGATAAAGATATTTTAAATATTCAATTACCAAATAATTCAAATATAGAAAGTGTTAGAGATATTTTAAGTAAAATAATTTCTGAAAAAAAATTAAAAGACAGTTTAGATAATTTACCTAAGACTGCAGCATTTTTTAGTGAAAAAGATGAAATTGTAAATGATAATTACAAATTAAAAGATAAGGAATTTATTTCAATCATTCCTCCAATTGGCGGGGGTTAATGAGTCTTCATACTGCACTTGTCAAAATAGGAGAAAAAAAAATTTCTTCAGAAAAAGCAAAAAATTTTATTTTTGCGGAAAAAAATGGAGCTGAAACTATATTTGTTGGAAGAGTAAGAAGTAATAATAGTGGAAAAAAAGTAAACGCTGTTACCTATGATGCTCATGATAAGGCTGTTATAAAATCATTTCAATCAATATGTATTAATGCAAAAAATACATTTGATAAAAATGCAAACATTTTTTTAGAGCATGCTAAAGGCTATGTTCCCGTGGGTGAAATTAGTATTTTAATAGCAGTTGGATCAGGCCATCGAGATGAGGCTTTTAAAATTTGCAGATATATATTAGAAGAGATTAAGCATCAATCACCTATATGGAAAAAAGAGCATTATGCTGAAGGAAAAGAAGAGTGGCTTCCAGGGCATTCATTAAGACCAAAAGAAGATATTAAATAGTATGAAAAAAGATAATGTTGATTCAGCAATTTTAATTGTTTTAGTAGCAGGAATTTTTTGGTCTTTTGGCGCCCTAGTAGTTCGTTTTATCGAAGATGCACGCTCAGTTCCTTGGCAATATCTTTTTTTTAGAGGCTCTACAATTTTTATACTAATAAATATTTATCTATTTGTAAAAGAAGGAAAATCATTTACAAAAAATTATAAAAAAATTGGAACTTCAGGAATTGTTGGTGGCATAAGTTTAGGAATCGCTATGATGTGTTTTATTTGGTCCATAACTCATACTACTGCAGCAGTTACACTTTTAATGTTAGCTGCCATGCCGTTTATGACAGCTATACTAGGGTATATTTTTCTTAAAGAAAAAGTTTCAACTACTACAATGATAGCTATTTTTATAGCAGCTGTGGGTATAATTTTTATGGCGTTTACTAGCAGACAAATTGGAACTCTATTTGGTCTAATAATTGGTCTTCTTTCATCATTTGGTTTTTCAATTTTTTCTGTTTCTTTAAGATGGAAAAAAAATACCCCAACCTTTACAACTGTAGCAGTAGCTGGGCTATTTTGTGCAACATTTTCTTTTATAGTTTTAATTTTTAATGATACCAGTTTTTTTACTACATTTAGAAATTCATCCTTATCTGCTTTACATGGAACTTTAGTTTGTTCAGGAATGATACTTTATTCTATAGGATCAAAACATTTGCCTGCTGCAGATCTTACTTTGCTGTCTTTAACAGAAGTTTTGGGAGGTATTTTTTGGGTTTGGTTACCTCTTTTTGGAATTAATGAGATTCCATCTGCCAATACTATAATCGGAGGCAGTATTATTACTTTTGCTCTTTTGTACTACAGCCTAAATACCAGAAGAAATAGACGTTTTATTGGGCTCAACTAATGTCGCAGTGACAATCTTAGAACTTAATTTTTTTTCAAAAATTACCTAGATTACAAGCATATTTATGAAAAAATTAACTTTTACGCTTTTAATATTTTTTATTTCACAATCAGTATTTGCTGCCGATCAAACTATAGAAATGCTTAATAAGCTGGGTAAAGAACATATGGTTTATTCAAAAAAAATTGTAAATGTTAATGTTGGAGACACTGTTTTTTGGAAATCAACGACCCCAGGACACAACGTTGAATTTATCAAGGGTGGTGGAGTTCCCGAAGGTGTAGAAAAATTTAGATCTTCAGTTAGTAAAGATGCAGAATATAGATTTGAAATTCCAGGGATTTATGCTTATTGGTGTACGCCGCACAAAGGCATGGGAATGATAGGCTTTGTTGTAGTAGGTGGTAATAAATCTAACTTAGAGTCTATAAAAAAAATAAAATATCTTGGTAAATCAAAAAAAATTGCTGCAGAATTAATAAGCTCATTATAAAAATTTAATTTTTTCAAAATTTAATATAATTTCATTAATTTTCTATGTTTTGTTATTCTTCCTCGTACGCGTTTACGCCACAATATATAACTATTTTTTTTTAAGGTTCTTCTCATAATATTAATTACATCTTTTTCAGAAAAGCCAGTTTTTTTTTTAATTTCATCAAAAGAAATTTTATCAGCCCATGCCATTCCAATAATGTCCATTTCTTTTGAATTTTTTTTCATTTAATAAAAAGAAAACTATTTAATTTTAAGTGTTTGGGGAATTATTTTTAGACATTCTTTTTCTTTCATGATGGTCTAAGTATTTTTTACGAAGTCTTAAATGTTTTGGTGTTACTTCTAAGACCTCATCATCATTTATATACGCCATTTTTTCTTCAAGACTCATTTGTCGAGGTGGTGTTAAAACAACATTTTCGTCTGTTCCTTGAGTTCTCATATTAGTCAATTTTTTTCCTTTAAGAAAATTAACTTCTAAATCATTATCTCTATTATGTTCACCGCAGATCATTCCTTTATAAACTTCAGTATTATGACCGATAAATATTTCACCTCTTTCTTGCAGATTAAATATTGCAAAAGCTACAGCAGATCCAGTTTCCATGGAAATTAAAGCTCCATTTATTCTTCCGGTAATTCCTGATTTAAAAGATCCATATGAATGAAAAGTTCTGTTCATAACACCAGTGCCACGTGTTTGTGTCATAAATCTTGATTGATAACCTATTAACCCACGTGTAGGTGCGTGAAAAATTAATCGAGTTTTTCCTGCACCCGCATCAATCATATTAATCATTTCAGCTTTACGTCTATTCATGTTATCTATAATTTTTGATGAAAACTCAGCATCTAAATCTATTGTCACTTCCTCTATTGGTTCAGTTTTATTTCCACTTGCATCTGTTTTAAAAATAACACGAGGACGAGATACCGTAAGTTCAAAACCTTCTCTTCTCATTGTTTCTACTAAAACTCCCAATTGTAATTCTCCCCGTCCACTAATTTGAAAAGAATCTTTATTTTTATTTTCAGAAAAATTTATTCCAACATTGTTTTCAGCTTCTGAAAGCAAACGCTCTCGTATTTGAGTAGATGTTAATTTCGTTCCATCTTTACCAGCAAGTGGTGAAGAGTTTACACTTATACTGATAGACATAGTTGGAGGATCAATAGGTGTGCTTGCTAAAGGATTTTCAACTGCTAAATCACAAATTGTATCAGCTACAGTAGCTTTAGTTAATCCAGCAATAATTACAATATCACCTGCAACAACTTCTTCTACTGGGACTTTTTTTGTTCCTTCAAATCTTAAAAGTTTTGTTAATCTTCCTGCATCAACTTTTTCGCCAGCCAAGTTAATTGCTTTTACATTTTGATTTATGCGAGCAGTTCCTTGACCAACTCGCCCCACTAAACATCTGCCTAAAAAACTATCTGCATATAAAAGAGTAGAAAGCATTGCAAACGGTTTATCCATTTCAACATTTGGTGCAGGAACATGTTCTAACATTAAATCTAATAAAGAATGTAAATTTACTTTTGGTTGAGACAATTCTTTTACTGACCAACCATCTCTTCCTGAAGCATAAAGAATTGGAAAATCTAACTGCTCATCTGTTGCACCTAATGCAACAAATAAATCAAAAACTTCATCGATAACTTCTTTTGGTCGAGCATCTTTTCTATCAATTTTATTAATTATTACTATTGGCTTAAGTCCTTGAGCTAAAGCTTTTTTCATAACAAAACTTGTGCCTGGAAGACAACCTTCGGCCGCATCTGTAAGAAGTATAACTCCATCAGCCATATCAAGAACTCTTTCTACTTCACTAGAAAAATCTGAGTGTCCAGGAGTATCAATAATATTAACTCTAGTTTCTTTCCATTTTATGGAGGCTGGCTTTGCAAGAATAGTTATTCCTCTTTCTTTTTCAAGATCACCACTATCCATAACTCTTTCTTCAATTTTTTGATTATCACGCCATAAACCGCTTTGTTTCATAATAGAATCTATTAATGTAGTTTTTCCATGATCCACGTGAGCAACTATAGCTATATTTCTAATATTATTTTTCATTATTTACAGATCTTATAGTCTAATTTTAAAAATAAGAAATAGTTAACTAGGATTTGTTTTTAGAAATTCAATATAATCAATAACTTCTTGAAATTTTTCATCTTCAATATCTTTATAACTTTTTTGGAATTTTGATTTAATACATATTGCGACGTGAGCATAAGGGTTTCTACCTTTAGGATGATTTGGATGATCAGGTAACTGTCCTTTTAAATAATCACCAGCTTCCTGTATGATTTTCCAGAGTTTACTTGCATTTTCTTTGTTCATAAACTTAATTTAATTAAAAGGCTCTATTTTTACCTCTTCGGCTATGCTTTTTAAACCTAAATTTTTTTTTCCTTCTATGTTTATTTTTATTAGAGCGATCAAAGTAGCTTTTTTTAAATGGTTTGTTTTCATTATTTCCACGTTGCTTAAATCTTGAAAATTTTTTTCTTTTTTTATAGTTAAATTTTTTAAAATTATTAAACTCTTGGTGCGTGCCAGGATTAATTAATTTTTGTATTTCATTCCACATTTGTCCATCACTAGGAGTAATAAAGGTGAGAGCGCAACCTTCTGCCCCAGCTCTTGCCGTTCTTCCTATTCTATGAATAAAATCTTCTGGAACTTGGGGAAGATGATAATTAATTACATGCTGAATAGACGGGACATCTAAACCTCTTGCAGCCAATTCTGTGCTAACAAGGATACGAATTTTCTCTGATCGAAATGCGATTAATGTCCTTTGTCTTTTAGATTGTCTTAAGTTTCCATGCATACAATCACAAGAGTGACCATCTTTTCGAAGTCTATCTACCATTTTATCAGCGTTACGTTTTGTTTTAACAAATAGTAAAATTGAACCTTTTCTTTCATATAACTGATTTAGTAATTGATTATACTTATCCCCCTCGTTTACCCGGATAACTTCTTGTTTGATCTTTTGAATTGGAGTAGTTGTTGAGCCAACTCTTATTCTAACTGGTTCAACTAAATATCTTTCAGCAATTTTTATTATGTTTTGTGGCAAAGTTGCCGAAAATAATAAAGTTTGATGTCTTCTAGGAATATATTTTAATATTTGTTCTATTTGAGGAGTGAACCCCATGTCTAACATTCTATCAGTTTCATCAAGCACTAAAAAATAAGTTTGATTTAATCTGAGACTCTTTCTTTGTAGATGGTCATTTAGTCTACCAGGCGTTCCAATAATTAATCTTGGCCTTTTTCTAAGCTGTCTTAATTGCTTTTCTATAGATTCTCCACCTATAAGCGTGGCTGATTTAATAAACATTTTATGTTCTATTAAGCCCACAAGAACCTCACCAATTTGAACAGCTAATTCGCGTGTTGGACAAATAATTAAAGCATTACTACCTTTGTCGCTTAACAGTTTATTTAAGCAAGCAATACCATAACATAGAGTTTTTCCAGTCCCGGTTTGGGCAGTCCCCAAAATATCTTTTCCAATTAGGGCATGCGGAATTGCTTGTGCTTGAATCGGAGTAGGAATTTTAAACTGCATTCTTGTTATTGATTGCATCAGGAGTGGATTTAATTTTAATTCTGCAAAGGTTTCCATATTTTTTTTAAAATAGTTAATGTGAACTATTGTGTATCACTTACTTAATAGATGTTTGTCAGCTTTCTTTATAATTTTTCGAAGTTTGCCTATCTTTTCCTTGTTCACTTCTTGTCAGTTGATGATATATCTGCTCCAGTTGCAGGATCAAGCTCGATCCCTAAAGATGTAATATTTCTTGGCAGTGGTGTAAAAGTAGATTCAGGGTTATCTTCGTAATTTCTTTTAGTTATTCTGTATAATCCAAATAGACCAATAACTAAATGAAAAGTTAACAGATGAATAAAAAAGCCATTAGTTCCAAATTTATTCATCACGAGTGAGCAGAGAAGAGGGCCGAACATCGCCCCCATTCCAAATATAATTTGCATTCCTCCACCCGCAGCAACAAATTTTTCTTTTGGAATGTAGTCATTTACATATGCAAGATTTAGAGTAAATAGTGGAATCGCCATTCCCGCATATAAAGCCACATATATAAAAAACATTATTTTATCCATTCCTATACTTGCTGCTAAATACATATTTTCTAATGAAGCACCAGAAGAAAAAATTGCTAAAGAACAAAAAAGTGCAGCAAAAAGAGTACAAAAAATTATTATTATTCTTCGATCGCTTCTGTCAGAATAATAACCTATAGGCCACTGAAATATACCTCCAGAAACTGTAACCACAAATAGCAACAAAGATATTTCAAAAATAGTAAAATTCATGGCTGCTGCATAAACAGCTCCTAATGAAAATAAAGCTGAGTGTATCATTCCGGTACAAAACATACTTACGGTACCTAATGGGGAAGTTTTGTATAAACCTTTTATATCAATATATCCTAATTTTTTAAATTTAGGAGCTTTACGCTTTGTAAGCAAAATAGGAATCAGTGCAGAAGACAATAATAAAGAAATTAATATAAAGGGCTCATATTTTTCGGGACTGCTAAAATTTAATAAAAGAGTTCCTAATGAAAGCCCTATTAAAGTAACAAACATATAAATTGATAAAAGTTGACCGCGTGTTCTATTGGTTGCTCGATCATTTAACCAGCTTTCCATTACAATAAATATTCCTACTAAACTAAATCCAGTAATAAATCTTCCAAATGTCCAAATTAGTGGGTTCACAAACACAGCGTGAATTAAAATACTTAATGAGGCCATTGACGCAAAGGCTGCAAAAACTCTTATATGCCCAACTTTTCCTACAAGTTTAGGGATTATGTTTGCTCCAGAAAAATATCCTATAAAATAACCAGACATCATTGCGCCTATTGCAATGAAATTAAACTCCTCAATTACGGATCTAACTCCCAGAAGGTTGCCTTGAAAACCATGAGCAATCATAAGTACAAAATAGCCAGAAAAAAGAGCCCAGGAATTTTTTAATATATTTCCCATAAAGAAAACTAGTTATTCCCTCATACTAAAAATAGCAATGAATAATTTTAAAAAATTAGATTTTTTTTAAACTTAAAGCAGAATGGATAGCAATTGTAGTAATAATTACAATTCCACCAAGAATCGTTTCGATACTAGGCTGTTCTTTTATTACTAACCAGACCCATATTGGACCCAATATAGTTTCAAGAAGAAAGAAAAGATTAACCTCCGCAGCAGTAATATATCTTGGTGCTATAGTAACAAGAACAAATGGTATAGCTACACACATTACACACATTAAAGGTATAAAAATTATATCATTTCCAATTAATTCAAAACTATCAACAAAGGAAAAGGCAAATATAGCTACACACAATTTTCCTATTACCGCTGATGGAACAAGGTCTCTGTCTTTCGCATATCTGGCTAAAGTGGCATTACAGGCTAGTCCAAAAGCTGTGAGCAGACCAAAAAAATCACCAAGGAAGTTACCTAGGTTTATAGAGTCATAAAAAATATAAACGCAGGCAGCAAATGTTACAAGTATTGCTATCAACGTTTTTCTATCTGGTGATTCTTTAAGAAATATAGCTCCCAATATAGCAGAAAGCATTGGAGCCAACGCTATCATCACTAAAGTATTTGCAACATTAGTATTTTGAATAGATATAATAAAAGTAATATTGCATGCAGAAAAACTGAAAACGTAAAATATTCCCGGATAACCTATTCCTAGTAATTTTTTAATAAAATTTCTATTATAAAAAAGTAAAGTACCAGTTAGAACAACAAGAAAAGGTATTGCCCCTCTATAAAATAACATTCCCCATGTCTCTATATTGGATAATCTAATTAACAATGAATCTGGAGTTATAAGAAATACCGCAATAAATGCTAGAAGAGAACCTTTTTTTTGATCATTATATTGCATAATTTTTTACTACAGTTTTTAGATCTTCCAAAGTTTTAATTTTATTTGAACATGTTTGGTTTTTACAAACTACTAAATAATTTTCACTCAGATCACTCTTATAAATTAAAGTTGAAGATTTTAAATAATTTTTTTTAACATACTGATGTAAATTATTATTTTTATTAATATCTCCAAAGAAAGTAAAAGTTATACTTTCTTCACACATATCTAAATTTTTAATATAACTAACCATTTGTGTTGATTGCAAATTAAGATAGGAATGAAAACTTTGTATTAATTCGTTTGTCATATTTTTCCATTTATTTTCAGTGGTAATGATTTCGAGTTTTTTACAATTTAATAAAAATATACTATTTCCATTTGGGATATTGCTATCATTAACATCAGAAGGTGTAACAAAAAGATCATTTTCTTGAGTAAGATTTTTTTGTAAAATTTTATTATTTTTGTCATAAAATAAATTCCAAGTTTTTTCAGCCATAGCTTTCGCATCATTTAAGTATTTAATTTCACCAGTAGATTCATATAAATTGATCATCAGTTGTGTTAGATAAGTATAATCATCTAAGAAAACTTTGACCCCTTCTTTTTCTTTATAACAATGATAAACTCCATCTGCTGTAAGATTTCTTATTGTCTTATAATTTGTTAGGGCTAATTTTTTCCATTCTTGGTTATCAAAAATTTCTGCAACAAAAATTAAAGTACTTATCCAAAAAGCATTTAGATCAATTTGGGTTTTGTCGTCAAAGAATGGCTTGGGTCTTTTTTCTCTTATATTTAAGAGTTTTTTTTTTATTTTTTTTAATTTTTCGTTCTCTTCATTTGTTGGTTTAATACTTTTTTCAATTAGAATATTTTTTCCTTCCCAATTTCCATTTTCAGAAATATCATAGTATTTTGCAAAAAGATCATAATCATTTTCAAGTACACTTCTTAACTCTTTATCATCCCAAACATAATATTTACCTTCTACACCTTCGCTGTCAGCATCATAAGCGGACCCTAAAAGGTTTTCTTTGTTTTTGAATGAGTTGTTAATAAATTCAACAGTTTGTATAATTTTATCTTTATAATACTCATTTGGTTCTTGAATATAAAATTGACCTAATAAATTTATAAATAAAATGTTGTCATAAAGCATTTTTTCAAAATGGGGTGCAATCCATCTATCATCTGTTGAATAGCGCGCTATTCCTCCAAGCAGGTGATCATATAGACCTCTTGAACAAACATTATTGAATAAAACTTTTACTGCTTCATAATATTTTTTATTTTTATTTTTTTTATAAAAGTGTAAAAAGCTTTCAAATACATAAAACTGGGGAAATTTTGGACTTCCTAGAAAACCTCCCCACTCAAAGTCAACATAATGAAGCATAGCTTCAAGATGAGGGTTTAAATTTTGACTAATAACAGAAGATTTTTTTTGATCCTGCTTAAAAACATTTTTTAATTGAAGAGCTTGTTGGATAATTTTATCTTTATTTTTTTCATAAAAATCTGAAACTTGTTTAAGAGTATTTACAAAAGAGGGTCTTCCGTACATTTCTTTAGGAGGAAAATATGTTCCACCTGAGAAAGGAACTCCATTTTCATCTAAAAACATTGAAAGTGGCCAACCGCCTGGTGTGCCTGTTAAAATTGCTAAGCTTTTTTGAAAGACATTATCTAGATCAGGTCTTTCTTCACGATCTACTTTAATGTTAATAAACTTTTCATTCATTATAGCTGCAGTACTTGTGTCTTCAAAACTTTCATGAGCCATAACATGACACCAATGACAACTTGCATAACCAACACTTAAAAAAATTGGTTTTTTTAATTTTTTTGCTTTATCTAAAGATTCTCTATTCCATGGATGCCAATTAACAGGGTTTTTTTCATGCTGTTTAAGATAAGGGCTTTTTTCGTTTTTTAGTAAATTACTCAATTTGTGACCTTTAAAAAAATTAGATTGTTATTGACAATATTACATTAGAGTGTTTAAATTAAGTCTTAGCGCTGAGTTGTATCAGATTGCGGGCGCTTTATAAATCCTGCTAAAGCGACACTTTTAGACCACCGCTTTAGACGGTGGTTTTTTTTTGAAAATTAATTTTCATTAAAAACTGGGTATTTAACCGAATTGTGCACCCAATATTTATTAAAGCACTAAAAACGGAGGATAAAATGAGTAATAAAAAAAGAAATTTAATCGAAAGATTAAATTCCGGACCTGTGATTTGCGCAGAAGGTTTTCTGTTCGAAATAGAAAAAAGAGGATACATGTCATCAGGTGAATTTGTTCCTATGGTTTCTTTGGAACATCCTGAGGCTTTAGAAAATCTTCACAGGGATTTTCAACATGCTGGTTCCGATATTGTTCAAGCATTTACCTACAATGGCCATCGTGAAAAAATGAAGGTTATTAGTAAAGAAGAGCTATTAGAACCTCTTAATCGAGCAGCACTAAAAATAGCAAAAAAAGTTGCAAGCAGTCCCCTTGGAAAAGAACCAAATCTAATGGCAGGAAATATTTCAAATTCAAATATTTGGAATACAAAAGATCCTAAAACATATTTAGAAGTTGAAAAAATGTTTTCAGAAATGATCGGTTGGGCTGTTGATGAAGGAGCAGACATTTTGATCGGTGAAACTTTTTACTATGCTGAAGAAGCTTATACAGCTTTAAAAGTTATGAAACAGACGGGTCTTCCAAGTGTTATTACAATTGCACCTATGGCAGAAAATATTATGAGAGATGGTGTTTCAATCGTTGATACTTGTAAAAAGTTAGAACAGCTAGGTGGAGATGTAGTTGGAATGAATTGTTTTAGAGGTCCAGCAACTATGATGCCATATATTAAAGAAGTTAGAAAATCTTTAAAATGTCATGTCGCGGCCTTGCCAATTAATTTTAGAACAACAGAAGCGCATCCTACTT
Source organism: Candidatus Pelagibacterales bacterium (assembly GCA_004213215.1). Taxonomy (GTDB): domain Bacteria; phylum Pseudomonadota; class Alphaproteobacteria; order Pelagibacterales; family Pelagibacteraceae; genus AG-414-E02. The sequence continues at coordinate 13,630 of SHAO01000004.1, forward strand.
TTTTTAACTTGCCTGATAATAATGGATGTACTCACGCGACACCTCACAAGACGCCATTTCCTACAGCATTAGATCCAATGCAATGTAATAGGTATGAAATTGGAAAGTTTGCAAAAGATGCTTTTGATCTTGGAGTGAATTATTTGGGTGTTTGTTGTGGAGCGAATCCAATGTTAATTAGACAGGTGGCCGAAGCTGTTGGATTAAAGGTACCTGCAAGCAAATATAAGGAAGATATGTCTACTCACATGCTATTTGGAACAAATAAAAGGATTCCAAAGCATCAAAGAGACTATCAAGATAAAGCTTAAATATGTTATAATTTATTGATTCATTTTCAGTAAATTATGATTAAACAGTTAGAATGCAAAGAAGTAGAAGATTATATTAAAAATAATCCTAAATCAGTCTTACTTGATGTAAGAACCGAAGAGGAATGGGGTGCTGATGGAAAACCAGATGGTGAAAAAATGGGTTTAAAAACTCATTTTTTAACTATTCAGTTTGCTGATAAAACTTTTAATGAAAATTTTACTGAAGAATTTAAAAAACTAAATATTCAAAAAGACACCGAAATACTAACTATGTGCATGGGTGGTGTAAGATCTCAAGCGGCAGCAGAACTTTTAACAAAAGAAAATTATAAATGTATTAATATTTCAGATGGTTTTTTAGGTAATCCAGTAAGTGTGGGCTGGAAAAACTCTGGTTTGCCTTACAAATAAAACTGTATAAGTTTATTGTGAGTAAGGAATTCTGCTAAATATCTTTTTAACATAAGGCTCAAAATCCCTTAGACTGAGTGATTTAAAGTTGGGATCAAAAGATTTTTGATCCCATTTTTCGCAAAAATTAATTGTATCTTTGTAGTATTCATGTCCCTTAAACTTTTCTCTTTCATTTTTATTTTCTCCTAAATGGTGTGCATAATAATACATTTGAAAAATTCCATGTTTTTCTATTATCCAGCGCGTTTTTTCACTTACATAAGGTTTTAAAATAGCTGCAGCACACTCTGAATGATTTAAAGGAGCTAGTTCATCACCGATATCATGTAATAGTGCAGCTACAATCATTTCATCATCCGCTTTATCATTTAAAGCTCTTGTTGCTGTTTGTAACGAATGTTCTAGTCTAGTTATTTGATAGCCTTCTAGTGTTGTATGCAGACTACCCATAAATTTCAATAATCTATCAGCGGTACCTTCAACATACTTTTTTTCATATTTATTTAATAAAAGATATTCTTCTTTGGTGCCATCTTTCATTTGATGAAACTTTACTTTTTCCATTTTAATCCAAACTTTCTTTCTAAGTGTCTTAATTTTCCTTCAGTAGAATCATGATCAATATAGCATCCTTTTAAGTACCTTTTTCCTTCACTAACATCATAAGATGTTCTTCCATGTAGCAGTCGATGGTTATCCATCATTAATAAATCTCCTTTCTCTAATTTAAATTTTATTTCAAATTTTGAAGAAGCGTACAAATCTGCAATTAATTTTCTAGCTTCATAGAATAGTTTTAAATCATTTTTTTCTAATGCTGGCACATAATCTAATCTTGTACTGTATCTAACTTGTTTAACTTTGTTATTTTCATCTAACTCTATTAATTCTCCCCAATTTTCAAGAATTATAGTTTTATCCACAAAACGAAATCTAACTTTAGTTTTTGTTAGTATTTTAAATATATCTTTATAATTTTTTCTTAAGTGTTCAGCCACAGCAAAACCATCTACTAAAGTTGAAAAACCTCCCTTAACTTCATTTTCAATGCAATGCAGAAGCTGTATGCATGGAATTGGTTTTCTATATGGGTTATCAGTGTGAGGTGTAAGCGCTATAGATGTATAAGCTAAATCATTGGGTTTTGGTACAGATTTTACACTAAAAGACTCTCCAAAATTTGTTGGTCTTATTGTGCCTACAGAATTTGCAAATTCAACAATATAATTATCTTCAGTTGGGACATTTTTAAAAATTACGAATCCATATTTATAAAAATTTTGTAACAAATCATACATAGCCTTTGTTTCAAAAATATCTTTTTTATAAATCGCTGTAGGTTTTTTATTAAGTTTTGAGTCCCAAAAAATTATTTTATCAAGGGGCTCTTTTCTGTCTATCTCATAAAGTAGACTATCAACTTCATATTCAAATTTTATTCCATCAGTAAACTCTATATTTAGATGACCATTACTCATAGATGCTTTTTTTATTTTAAGATTTTGATCAAGTTGAGAAGGATCATACAACCTTTGATCATTATGCTTATCGACCAGGTTATCTGTTTTAGCTCTTTCTCTTAGCCAAAGAGGGTGTATTTCAAAATTTTTATTTGAAGGGTTTACTAAAACTACGTTATTTTTAACTATTTCTATTTTCACTTTGTTCTCTCTTATAATTCTTTATCTTAGTAATATACAATGTGGTAAGTAAATTAAAAAGCAAGAAAAATGAAATCTAGAGATATTCTATTAGCACTATGTGCACCGCTTCTTTTAGGCTTCGGCTTCGCTATTGCCAAACCTGCTATGCAACAATTTCCCCCATTTTTATTAATGGGATTGAGATTTACTATTGCGGCTCTTGTTTTAATTTGGTGGTTTCCTGTACCAAAAAAATTTCTAAAAGATTTATTTATAGTATCGCTTATTGGAGGAACATTAACTTATGGTTTAGTATATATGGGTTTGGATAGAGTAGATGCTTCCTCATCAATACTTCTTGTTCACACCGAGGTACCATTTGGTATAATTATTGCTTACCTTTTGTTCAAAGAAAAACCTACTTTGAAAAGTATATTTGGTATGATTGTTGCCTTTATTGGACTTTTCATTCTGTTAGGAGCACCTAATCTTGAAGGCAAATTTACTGGTGTTGTTTTGCTTCTTATAGGAGCATTTGCTTGGTCTTTGGGAATGGTGATGGCAAAACCAATTAGTAAAAAAATAGGCGGATTTGCCGTTACAGCTTGGGTTTGTTTATTTGCGGGACCTTTACTACTATTCGGATCATTTATTTTTGATGGTAATACAATTAATTATTTTTTATCTGCAAATTTAAAAGGGTGGTCAATTGTAGCTTTTTTAGGTTTAGTCATGCAACCTATCGCTTACGGGACCTGGTACCATGTTATGGGACGTAATCCGGTGCATAAAGTTATGCCAGTAATGCTTCTACTTCCTCTTACGGGACTGTCGACAGCTATTTTTTTACTTGGTGAAGAGCCAACCAAACAAGTATTTATTGGAGGCGTAGTCATATTAATTGGAATAGGTATGATACTTTTTTCTAAACCATCAAAAAAATAATTTTTCAAAATTTAACTGCGACAAAATATTAATTTTTTTTTACTTTTTTTGACAAGTTTTTAACACAATCACACACTATATGAAGATTAATGAAAGTTTTGTTTTATACATCTTGGATGATTACTTTAGGTTTGCTATCTACAGCTATTTTGTTGGTTTAAAAATGAAAGTTATTTGTTTTTATGTTTTTATCTTACTCTACTGGTCTATAATGATCGCTGGACCTTTAAATTTATTATAAATCATTAGTAAAGAAGCAATTTAATCCCATTAATAGTCAATTATTTTAATTTTAATATTAGATATTTTTACGTAATGTTAAAGAAAAAATAATTGGAGGCTTAAATGAAGATTGGTTTTATTGGTTTGGGAAATGTAGGTGGAAAACTAGCGGGAAGCTTATTACGCAATAAATTTGAGATAATTGTAAGGGATCTAGACAGCAAATTAACAAATTTTTTTTTTGAAAAAGGTGCCCAAGTTGCAACTAGCCCAAAAGATTTAGCAGAAAAATCGGACCTTATTATAACTTGTTTACCTTCACCAGAAGTTTGTTCTGAAGTTATGGAAGCTGATGATGGTGTTATCAAAGGTTTAACCAAAGGTAAAATTTGGTTAGAAATGAGCACTACAGACAGTAAAGAGGTAAAAAGAATTGGAACTTTAGTCAAATCAACTGGAGCAATTCCTTTAGATTGTCCAGTAAGTGGAGGATGTCATCGTGCAGCTACAGGAAATATTGCGATTTTAGTTGGTGGAGAAAAAAACTCTTTTAATAAAATTTTACCAGCTTTATCCGCTATGGGTAGAAAAATTTTATATACTGGTGAACTTGGTAGTGCTTCAATTTTAAAAGTTATTACTAATTATTTAGCATCAGCAAACCTTGTTTCAGTTGGAGAAGCTTTAATGGTTGCTAAAAAATCTGGTATGGACTTAAAAAAAACATATGAGGCTATTAAAATATCTTCAGGAAATTCTTTTGTTCACGAAACAGAAAGCCAAGTTATTTTAAATGGATCATATAATATAAGTTTTACAATGGATTTAGTTTTAAAAGATATGGGTTTATTTAATGACTTGTCAATAAAGAATAATATACCATTAGAATTATCGCCTTTAGTATTAAATATTTTTAAAGATGGACAAAAAAAATATGGACCAAGAGCATGGTCTTCAATGATAGTAAAAAGATTGGAAGATGTCTGCAATACTAGTTTAAGAGCAGAGGGTTTTCCTGCAGAATTAACGGATTCTGAACCAGAGGAAAAAGGTCATCAAATATAATTTTTATGATAATAATTGAAAATAATGGATAAAAGAAATTTTTATATAAATGGAAAATGGGTTTCTCCTTCAAAAGCAAATGATTTTAAGGTTATAAATCCATCAAATGAAGAAATTTTTGCTACAATATCTTTAGGGCACAAAGAGGATATAGACATAGCAGTAAAAGCAGCTAAAAATGCATTTGTTAAATGGAAAGAAACTTCAAAAGAAGAGAGAATAATTCTTTTAGAAAAATTACTTAAAATTTATAAAAAAAGATTTAATGAAATGACTGAGGCCATCACAATAGAAATGGGTTCACCAATTGATTATTCATCCTCAACCCATACAATTTCTGGTCAATCTCATTTAGAAGATTTTATATTAAGATTAAAAGAATTTAATTTTGAAGAACATTTTGATTCAAAATCAAATAATCATATACGTTATGAGCCGATAGGAGTCTGCGGTCTAATCACTCCGTGGAACTGGCCAATTAACCAGATAGCATTAAAAGTAGTTCCCGCATTAGCAACTGGATGCACAATGATACTCAAACCATCAGAGATAGCACCTATTTCAGCAATGCTCTTTGCAGAAATGATAGATGAAGCGGGTTTTCCGTCTGGAGTTTTTAATTTAGTTAATGGAGATGGAGCTGGAATTGGAACGCATATATCTGGCCATCCTGATATTGATATGGTTTCTTTCACAGGATCAACAAGAGCAGGAAAATTAATTTCAAAAAATGCTGCAAATACTATTAAAAGAGTTTGCTTAGAACTAGGAGGCAAAGGAGGAAATATCGTTTTTGCAGACTCATATCCTAACGCTGTAAGAGATGGAATTAGAAACGTAATGAGTAATTCTGGTCAATCTTGTGATGCACCAACAAGAATGTTGGTTGAAAAACCAATCTACGAAAGAGCAATTAAAGAAGCTGCAGATGAAGCAAAACTGATTAAAGTAGATATGGCCTCTAAGAAAGGAGATCATATAGGTCCTGTAGTTTCAAAAACTCAATATGATAAAATTATTAGTTTAATTAAAAGTGGAATTGATGAAGGCGCTACATTAGCAGCTGGAGGTCCCGATCTTCCAAATAATTTAAATAAAGGTTATTTTATAAAACCCACAATTTTTACAAATGTTACAAATGATATGGAAATAGCAAAAAAAGAAATTTTTGGACCAGTTCTCTCTATAATTCCATTTGAAACAGAAGAAGAAGCAATTAAGATTACCAACGAAACAGAATATGGTCTTGGTAACTATTTACAAACTGAAGATAAAGAAAAAGCAAAAAGAGTTGCAAAAAAATTAAGATCAGGAATTGTTTATATCAATGGAAATGCTGCTGATGCCGGTACACCTTTTGGTGGTTATAGACAATCTGGAAATGGTCGCGAAGGCGGCACTTGGGGATTAGAAGAGTATCTCGAAGTAAAAACCATAACTGGTTGGAAGTAATTTATTAATAAATAAAATGAACAAAAAAAATAAGTTAAAATATTATAAGTTTTTAAATTCACTTCCAAAAAAACTAAATAAGCTCTATTTTTCTAAATTAAAAGGAAAATTTAAATTAAAAAATAAATCAAAAAATAAAAGTGGGTTTGATCCAGTAACTAATATAGATAGAGCTTTTGAGTTCTTTTTAAGAAGTGAGATTTTAAAATTTTTTCCAAATGATGGAATTGTTGGCGAGGAGTTTGGAGAAAGAAAAACAAAAAATGGTTTTTCTTGGATACTTGATCCAATAGATGGGACTAGATCTTTTATTATTAACAGCCCCACATGGAGCAATCTAATAAGTGTCAATTACAAAAATGAGCCAATTTTAGGATTGGTAAATTTCCCTATGCTAAAAAAGTACTATATAACAGGCGCAGATCAATCATCGTACCTAGTTGAAAATAATAAATTTAAAAAACTTCGTGTTGCAAAACCGACATCATTTAATAATACAAAAATGGCTGGAAGCTTTTTTGGTTGGCTGCCGTTAAAAAAACAAATAAAGATAAACAAGTTAGTTGATCTTATGAGGTTTCCATGTTCAGACGCTTTGAGTTATTGCCAACTTTGCGAAGGAAAATTAGATGCTGTAATTCAATGCTCAAACCGAATATGGGATATACATTGCATGATACCATTAATTAAAAATGCAGGAGGCCAAATTAATACATGGAAAAATAAAGATCCCAGATTAGCTGGCAATATCGTAGCTAGTTCTAATATAAAGACACATAAGCAATTGTTAAAAATGCTTAAACCAGTGGCTTAAGTAAATGTCGCACCTATTAATACATAGGGGATTAGCAAAAAGAAATTTCACCGAGAATACTATTTCATCTTTTAGATATTGTTTTAAAAAAAAGTATGGAATTGAAACTGATATACATTGCACTAAAGATGGTAAGATAGTTTGCTTTCATGATTTTAACCTCAAAAGTAAATTTAAGATTAATAAGTCTTTAAAGAATCTTAAATATCAAGATTTATTAAAAATTAGTAAGGCTAAAAAAAAACCTATTCCATTATTAAATGATTTAATTAAATTATCTAAAAATAAAAGATTTTTGATGTTGGAAATAAAGCCTTTGTTTAGTAAAGAAAATCTTAAAGTTTTATTAAAAGAAATAAAGAAATTAAAAAACTATTCTCTTACATCTTTCAAAGAAAAAAATATAATCAATTTATATAAATTGAAAAAAGATTTAAATTTAGGCTTACTAATCCCATCGACATTTACATTTAAAAAGATTATTAAAAAAAGTAAAAAAAAATATGTGAAATTTTTAGTTTTAGAAAAGAAGTTTTTAAAAGAAAAAAAACTCAATGTAATTAGAAAAAAAATTTATTTTTATACTATTAAGGATAAAAAATTATTTAATCAATTTAGTAATAAAAATCTTATATTTGAAAATCTATATTTGTAACTTAATTATTTTTTTAAGTAGTTTAATCTTCCAAGAATTTCATCTCTGTCAATATAATATCCTTGCAAATGTCTATGACCTGAATTTGGATCAAAAGCAGTTCTTCCATGTAAAACTCTTCTATTATTGAATGAAAATATGTCACCGGGGTTTAATCTAAATTTAATTTGAAATCTATCGTCATGAAGCAGGTTTCCAAATCTATGATGTGCTTTATAAACCTTATCCATAATATCAGGGTGACAATCTAATATATCCATTGTGGCAACACTAAATCTTATATCATTGTAATCTTTATCTTTAGTTAGAGAAACTGCTGGAGCATGAAAACCTCTAATTGATTCTTGAGTATAATCTTTGTCTCTAAATTTAAGAGGTACGCTTACTAAAGTTTCAAATATTTCTATTTCATTATGTTTCAAATAATCTACAACTGAAAATCCATCTACTGCTGACGAATCTCCTCCCTCTGCAGAATTTATTAAGCAATGTAGAAATTGATACCCAGGAGGTGTTTCGAACCAGGGTAAGTCCATATGATTATTTAGAGCGTGTGCTGAATAAGCTGAATTATTTGGCTTAGGGATATTAATAACTTCAAATGGTGTTTTAAAAAAAGTTTCTCTTGTATGACTTATTCTATTTAGTACAGAAAAAGCAGATTCTTTCTCAATGGGCGTATTTTTGACAATTGCAATTCCTTTGCGGTGCAGAATCTCTAGCCATTTTATTAAACCTTTATCTGATGAAATTATTTCATCATGCTCAACACTTATCGAGTCTAGATTATTCTGAAGCGAATTATTCCAAAGTTTATAGGGTGAAATATATTTTTGTTTACTTTTTAAAGTATAACAATTTTTTCTAAGCCATTTTGGATCATAGTAGCTAGTGTGATCACCTTCGCTCCATTTAATTTCTAACTTACCATCATGATTAATTTTAAAATCTTTTGCTTTTATATTAGTCGAAACTTTAAGAATATTGAACATTCTGTGTCTCGAGTCCTTATCGTGGGCTGTTGGACAATTATCTCTTAACCAAAGATAATTAAAATTACTTTTTTCTCCGTCGCTCCATTCAACATCTAGACCTGAGCCATTCTGAGAAATTTTTAAAATATTTATTTCCATTAAAATATCATTATTTTATTTTATTAAATTTTCAATTCAATTAATAATTGAATTCTTATTTTTATTTTACAAAAAATGCTCATATCAATAGACTATTTCTAACCACTAAAGGGTTGTTTTTTACAAGATTTCACGTTGTAATACCCAAGTTTAAACTAATAACAGGAGGGAAATTTAATGAAATTTCTAAAAAACCTATTACTTTCATTTGTATTTGCTGGAGTAATGGCTCTAGGAACAACTAGTGCTAATGCTGCATGTAAAGTACATTTGGGAGATTTCGACTGGGATAGTGCTAACGTACACACTGCGATAGTCGGTTTTATAATTAAAAATGGTTATGGGTGTGAAGTTGAGGTTACTAAAGGAAGTACAAGCCCAATAATGGCTGCTCATTACGACCAGCAACTAGATATTATTACTGAGGTTTGGAGAGATAATATTGTTCAAATGCATGAGGAAGCAGTTGCAAAAGGACAAATTGTTGAACTTGGAGTTAACACTCCTTCATCTACTCAAGGTTTCTATGTAGATAAAGCAACTTCAGATAAATATGGCTTAAAAAGTGTTGAAGACATGAAAAAACCTGAGATCGCAAAACTATTTGCTGATCCCGAGGCGCCTGGAAAAGGTAGAATGACAAGCTGTATTTCAGGATGGACTTGCTACACGATTAATTTAGTAAAACACAAAGTTTATGGTTTAGATGAATTCTATACTAACTTTGACCCAGGCTCTGGTGGAGCTTTAGATGCAGCAATTGCCGGTGCATTTAAAAAAGGTAAACCAGTATTTTCTTACTACTGGACACCAACAGGTTTAATGGGAAAAGTTGATCTTGTTCAACTTAAAGAACCAGCATACGAAAATGCTTGTTGGACAAAAATGATGGCAGTAGTTGAAAAAATTAAAGCTGATGGTCCTGATGCATACACAGAAACATGTGCTAGTGCTTATGTGGATATGGCTTTAACAAAATCCGCTACAACTAAGTTTGCAAACGACCCAGCAAACAAACCAATCATTGACTTTGTTAAACAGTACTCATTACCAACAGCTGAAGTTAACAAATCACTTGCTTTCTATATTGATGAATCCGGTGGAGATATGGAAGCAACTGCTAAGAATTACTTAAAGTCCGATGATGCATGGACTAAATGGGTTCCAGCAGATGTTGCAAGTAAAGTTAAAGCTGCGCTTTAATTTTTAAAAAATATTATACTAAGAGCCCTAACGGGCTCTTAGTTTTTTTGTAGGTATATAGATGGAAAAGTATAAAAAATATATTAATTTAATTTATTTAGCTATTTTTGTAGGAATGGTTGTTATGGCTTACACAACCTCGAAATATAGACCTGAAAGCGTTTTTGTTTTATTTACAGATCTTTCTTGGCTGGGTGACTGGCCTAAATGGTTAGACTTTCCATTAATGCCATTTTTAAATAAATGGTTTGATATTCTGATTGTCAAATACGGAATTATGTTTGAAGGAATTAATTTTTTCTTACTAGGTATATATGGCCAAATGAAAAATTTCTTAGTAGGTCTTCCTTGGCCAATAGTTATGATTTCAGTCATATTGCTTGCTTACTTTGCAAGTGGAAAACAAATGGGAACAACAATAATGGTTGGTTTCTGTGTTTTTTTTCTTGGATTTCTTAGTCCTAGATATTGGGACAAGTGTATAATGACAACAACGATAGTCGTTATTGGAATGTTGCTTTGTTTAGTAATTGGTATTCCTATTGGAATAGCTATGGCGCGAAATAAAAAAGTAAGAAATGCATTATTACCGATCCTTGATTTGATGCAGACCATACCAAGTTTTTGTTATTTAATTCCAGGAATTTTATTATTTGGATTAGGGGCGGTTCCGGCAATAGTTGCAATTTTTGTATATGCTGTTCCTCCACTTATAAGATTAACCGATTTAGGAATAAGATTGGTTGATAAAGAAGTTATCGAAGCAGCGGAGGCTTTTGGAGCAAATAAAAAACAAAAGTTATGGGGGGTGCAACTTCCTTTAGCTTTACCCAATATAATGCAAGGAATTAACCAATGTACGATGATGTCCTTAGCAATGGTTGTTATAGCTTCGATGATAGGAACAAGAGGAATAGGGGATGAAGTATTACTTGGTTTACAGCAGCTTAATGTCGGCATGGCTACAGAAGCAGGAATAGCTATTGTTCTTTTAGCTATAATTTTTGATAGAATAACACAATCTTATGGTGAAAGAATGCAAGAAAGAGTTCACCATACGAAGGAAAAGGTAAAATTAAAATAATGTCTACTAAAATAGAAATAAAAAACGTTTATAAAATTTTTGGAGAAAATCCAGCTAAAGTTCTTCCAATGGTTCAAGAGGGAGCTACAAAAGAAGAGGTTTTAGAACAAACAGGTCATACAGTTGGTCTTGATAATGTTTCTATAAATGTACAAGAAGGCGAAACTTTTGTGTGCATGGGATTATCTGGTTCAGGAAAATCAACGCTTATTCGTCATATTAACAGGTTAATAGACCCAACTGCGGGAGAGGTTTCTGTAGAGGGAACAAATGTGATGCAGCTTGATCAAAAAAGTTTAATTGAATTTAGAAGACATAAAATGAGCATGGTCTTTCAAAGATTTGGATTATTTCCACACAAAACTGTAATTCAAAATGTTGGTTACGGTCTAGAAGTTCAGGGCAAAGAGAAAAATGAAATAGAAAAAGTTGCTATGGAAAAAATAGATGCCGTAGGTTTAATTGGTTTTGAACATATGTATCCAAACCAATTATCTGGAGGTATGCAACAACGTGTAGGTTTAGCACGTGCGCTTGCGACAAACACAGATATTATGCTAATGGATGAAGCTTTTAGTGCACTAGATCCACTTATTAGAAGTGATATGCAAAAACAGCTTATTGATTTGCAAGCAGAATTAAAAAAAACAATTGTTTTTATTACTCACGACTTGGATGAATCATTGAGACTAGGCGATCATATAGGAATTTTAAATGGAGGAAGATTAGTTCAAGTTGGAACACCAATAGAAATTATAATGAAACCTGCAGATGATTATGTAGCTGCATTTGTAAAAGATGTAAATCGTGCAAAAGTTATTAAAGCTAAAATAATTATGGTGTCACCACAAAAATTTAAAGGTACTAAAAATTCAAACACCATTAAGGTAAATGAAGATGCTTTTCTAGATGAATTTTTACCTAAGGTTTGCTTAACTCCAGCAACAATTGAAGTGGTTGATAAAAGTGGAAACTTAAAAGGATATATTACTGATAAAGAATTATCCAAGGCTTTAACCAAGACCCACTCAAATGGCGTTGTTAAATCTTAAAAATAAAAAAATAGTCATTTCAGCTGGAGCTTCAGGAATAGGTTGGGCAATAACGAAAGCTTGTATTTCAAAAGGAGCCTCAGTCTATTTATGTGATATAGACCGGAAAGCATTAAATAAAATTAAAAAACACCCTTTGCATAATAAACGTATTTTTATTTCTGAAATTGATGCTTCAAATGAAATAGAGGTAATAGATTTTTTTGAAATAATTAAAAAGAAATTTAAAAAACTAGATGCTTTAATTAATAATATTGGAATTGCTGGACCAACAGGCACTATTGAGAAATTAGAATCTAATGATTGGGAAAAAACAATGCATGTTAATGTAAATAGCCATTTTTATTTTAATAAACAAGCTATACCACTTTTAAAAAAAACAAGAAGCGCTTCAATAATTAATATTTCATCTGGAGCAGGAATTATGGGTTTTCCTCTGCGCTCACCTTATGCAGCTAGCAAATGGGCAGTGGTTGGAATGACAAAGACTTTAGCGATGGAACTTGGAAAATATAGAATTAGAGTAAACGCAATATGTCCAGGCACAATTAAAGGCGATAGAATGAAAAGAGTTATAAGAGATAAGGCAAAATTTACAAAAATTTCATCAAAAAAAATTGAAAATGAATTTGTTTCTATGGCTTCAATGAACTGTTGGATTTATGAAGATGATATAGGAAAGATGTGTTCTTTTTTAATCTCAGATGAAGCAGAAAGAATTTCTGGCCAAATTATTGGAGTTGATGGAAACGCTTTAAGATTAGATTGATTATTTATAATTTTTTAACTTTAGTTTTTCCCTAGTTTCAGCGGGAGTCATAGTTGATACACCAAGATCATTTACAATCCTTATTGCTTTTTCAACTAATTGAGCGTTTGTTGCTAATTTCCCTTTAGATAAATATAAATTATCTTCAAGTCCTACTCTTGGGTTTCCTCCCATAACTACAGTCTGGGCAACAAAAGGCATTTCATTTTTTGAAATTGCAAAACCTGACCAAATACCTTCCTTTGGCATAATATCTTTCATTGCTTGCATAGCTGAAGTTGTTGCTGGCGCACCCCACGGTATACCAAGACACATTTGAAACATTGGTGGATCATTTAATAATCCTTCTTTATATAATTGAGCACCAAACCACATATTTCCTAAATCAAAAGCCTCTATTTCAGGTTTAACATTTATTTCTTGTAATCTTTTTGCAGCTTTTCTTAAATCATTAGGGGTGTTTACCGTAATTACAGAACTGTCTCCAAAGTTTAAGGTTCCACAATCTAATGTACATATTTCTGGCAAAAATTGTTCGGCGTTAGCAATTCTTTCCATAACATTTGCCATATCTGTTAAAGGACCAAACTCCAAAGGGTTTTTTCCTTGTCCAATATCTAAATCACCTCCCATACCCGTTGTTAAATTTAAAATAACATCTGTGTCACTTGAGCGAATTCTATCAACAACCTCTTTATATAATTCTAATCTTCTACTTGGTGTTCCATCTTCTTCTCTAACATGGATATGTGCAATGGCTGCTCCAGCTTTTGCAGCTTCAATTGCTGCTTTAGCTATTTGTTCAGGTGTTTTTGGTAAATCAGGATGTTTTTTTGCAGTATCGCCTGATCCAGTTACCGCACAAGATACAAAGACATTTTTATTCATGCTACTATTTTCTTTCTAAAATTACATAATCCACAGTAAGGGTTTGATCTAGGAGTTTCATCAGAATTTAAAACATCTAATATTCTTGAAATATAATTTATTAAATTTTGATCATTTTTTTTAATTTCGAACCACATTGTGTTCATATATATATTACAATCTTTTTCACTAGCTGAAGATATACTGCTTGGATCAAAACAAAATATTCCAAGTTTTTTAATAGGATCTAATTTTAAACTACCACTTCTTGGTTTTTGCATCATTAAAGCATAACTTTGTAACTGGGTGGCATAAGTATCTATTTTTTTTTCACTGATAGCTGTTGTTTTAAAATCGATAATAGTAAAAGAATTTTTGTGCTCAATATATCCATCAATCTTACCACTCATCGTAAAGGGTCTTTTTTTATTATCATACAAAATCTCTGAATAAAGCATTTTGTTATAATTTGCTATTATCTTCCCTTCTTCTAGATCTTGAGAAATTAATTTACTAGATTTCTCATGATAATAATTCTTTTGAAGACTATCAAGTTTAGAAAATATTGAGGGAAAAGGAACTTTAATTTCTATTCCATGGACTTTTTTATCATAATAACATTTCTGACAATTTTCAAAACCAAACGCAAATTCACTGGGAGAAAAATTGAAAATTTTATTTGTAGTCATGTATTTTACTAATTGCTCTACTTTCTAATGAATTTATACTATATTAAAAGAATATGATTTTAAAAACAGAAAAAGTAATAAAAGAATATACAGATTATAATAATCATCTAAATGTGGCCTTCTATGTGCGTATCTTTGATATAGCGGCTGACATTATGTTGGATAATTTTAAAATGGGAGGAGAGTCAGCAAAAAAAGATAAAAAAACTACTTTTGTAGCAGAAATGCATACAATCTATAATCAGGAAGTTAGATTAGGAGAAGAGGTTGAAACTCATGTAACTTATGTTGACCATGACAAAAAAAGAATTCACTATAAACTTTCAATGTTTCATAAGGAAAAAAAGTACCTTGCTGCCACAAATGAGGTTATATCTTTATACGTAGATCTTAGTAAAAGAAAAGTTGTTGAATTTGATGCTGATAGACTAAAAGCTATGGATGATTTTATAAAAGATAATTCTTCAAAATTTAATGCAGATAAATTAATTTTTTCAGGAAAATTAAAGAAATAGTTACCTTAGTGGCTTTTCAGTTACGATAGATTGATCCTGAGCTTTTTCACGTATAAAAATATAGATACCCCCTGACACAATTAAAAGTATTCCTATGATTGTTTTTAAATCTGGGATTTCATTAAAGAAATACCATCCGCTAAGAGATGACCATATAAGTATTGAATATTCAAAAGGTGACACTACTGCGGGAGACGCTATTCGATAAGCTGTAAATAAAAAGAAAAAAGCTAAAGAGGCTGTAAAACCTGTAGCAATCATTAATAACAGTGAAACTTCTAAGTTGGTAAACCATGCACGAAAAATATATTGGGAAGCCGGATGTTCTATTGTGTTGTACTGACCATCACCAGCAACAAAATAAAAAATTATACTAAAAATTATTGCTCCAAAATAAAATGTGAATGTTTGGGTATAGACAGCATCTTTTTCTGAAGTTAGTTTTATGATTATCATGGATAATGAATAGCACAGAGCACATAAAATTGGAGTTAAAGTCATGTAATCAAAATTACTAAAGTCTGGATTTAATATTACATACACTCCCACAAACCCAATTATTACGGCAGACCACCTTCTGGGTCCTATTTGTTCTTTTAAAAAAAATTTTGCAAAAATTGTAATTAAAAAAGGGGTAACAAAGAATAAGGCAGTGGCAGTTATTAATGGCAACACTGTTAAAGAAACATAAAAAAAACTGAAACCAAAAAAGAAAAGTATTACTCTACAAAACGTTAAAAGGGGATATTGTGTCTTAAACACAACAGGCTTTTTTGCAATTTTTAAAAATAATAAAATAAGTATAAAACTTACTAAAGTTCTAATTAAATAAATTTCATACAATGAAGCAAAATTAAAAATATACTTCATAATTGTATCTTGTGCTGAAAAAACCAGCATACCCAACAAGATATAAATAATGCCTTTAGGATTATTATTTTTCATGATCCCAAGATCTATCTCATTTTTTTTACTTCTTAAACATTTTTTATTCATGTAAGATAAAATTTATGATTTCAAAAGAGGATCAAATAATGATGGAAACTTTGTATTGGTGGGGTATACCAACATTATTTAGATGCAAAAATGATCCTAACCCAAAGAATTGTGATATTGCTTTAGTGGGAGTTCCTCATAGCACAGGTAATGGCACAACAGAACGTGATCAACATTTAGGACCAAGAGCAGTAAGAAATATTTCTGCGATGTTGAGAAGATCCCATCTTGAATATGGTATTGATCCTTGGGCACAAAATAAAATTCATGATCTTGGAGACGTTCCTTTTCCAGAAGCAAACGATAATGAAAAATGTATTGAAAGAATTTCAAGTTTTTATGATCATATAGAGAAAGCAGAAAAACCGGTAGTATCAATTGGTGGAGATCATTCAGTGACAGGAGGAATAGTACAAAGCTTAGCAAAAAAAAATTCTAAGTTAACTAAAGGAAAAAAAATAACTCTTGTACATTTTGATGCTCACACAGATTGTTATGAAAAATTAGACCACTTTTTAGGTGCTAAAAAATCAGCAGCTCACTGGGCTTCATATTTAGTTAAACAAGGAAATGTTGACCCAAGCACAAGCACTCAAATAGGTATTAGAGGCAATCCAAGAACTTTAGATTGGCTGCAAGCAAGTTATGATATTGGATATCAAGTTATAACTATGGATGAGTATAAAGATTTGGGACATGAAAAATGTGCCAAGATGATTTTAGATAGATTAGGAGATAATCCAATTTATGTTACTTTTGACTTAGATTGTCTTGATACAACAGTTGCGCCGGGCACAGCAAATCTTGAACCAGCTTTTAGAGGTTTTAATATGGATGAAGCAAGAAAGCTTATTCAAAGTCTTAAAGGAAAAAATGTAATTGGTGGAGATGTTGCCTGCCTAATGCCGACAAAAGATAATCCAAACAATATTACTTCTATGGTTGCAGCATCAATAATGTTTGAAATTATTTGTCTTATATCGATTAATTTGAATAAAAAATGAAAAAACTTTTAGGAATCTTGGCTCTTGGTTTTTTTTTAAGTATTAATGTCACAATGGCAACAGAAGAAGTAAAATTTGATATTGTTCATAAAAATGAAATATATGAAATCAGAAAGTACTCTGAACGTTTAGTGGCCCAAGCTATTAATGATAAGGATAGTGGCACTTTTAGAAAGCTTTTTAATTATATTTCAGGAGACAATAATTCTTCCAAAAAGATAGAAATGACAACTCCAGTTACGCAGATGAAAAAAAATAATGTATCCTTCATGCAGTTTTATCTGCCGTCAGAATTCAATAAAAAAACGACACCTATCCCAACCAATTCAGATGTTGAAATTACACTAATGAAGGGGGGATACTTTGCAGCAATAAGATACTCTGGTAGATCATCAGATAAAAATTTTATAAAATATAGTAAAATTCTTCGTAAAAAACTTCTCGAAGATAAAATTTTAATAAATGGTTTTGCAATTAAAGCAACATATAATCCTCCTTGGACACTTCCTCTATTTCGTCGTAATGAGGTAATGTTTAATATTAAATGGGATAGTTAATAGTAAATATTGAATAAAATTGTTAAGCTTGCCTAACTTAAAATAAGATCAGAGGCTTTTTCAGCAATCATAAGAGTGGGGGCATTTAAATTTGCACTAGGAATTTCAGGCATCACTGAAGCATCCACAACCCTTAAATTTTGAATTCCTTTTACTTTTAAATTTTCATCAACAACTGCCATTTCATCCACTCCCATTTTACAAGTTCCGCACGGATGATAAGCGGTTTCAGCATTAGATCTGATGTATTCGTTTAGTTGTTCATCACTTTGTTTATCAGACCCTGGACCAATTTCTTTACCATTATGTTTTTTTAAGGATGGTTGTGATAAAATTTTTCTGGCAACATGAATACATTCTCTTGTTTGTCTTAAGTCATCTTCATCTTCTAAATAATTAAATAATATTTTAGGGTAATCATATGCATTTGAGGAATTTAATGTAATAGATCCTCTACTTTTCGGATGATTTGGACTTGCGTGCAATTGATATCCATGTGATTTTGGATTTACTAAACCATGGTTAATAACAAAGGATGGAAAAAAATGAAACTGAATATTGGGGATTTTCCTTTCCGGCGAAGATTTTGCAAATCCGCCAGCTTCTAAATATGATTGAGAACAAGGTCCTGATTTAGATAAAAACCATTGAATACCAGCAAACACTTTTGGAATTAACTTAGTATATGTATAAAGTGTATCTGGTGTTTTACATTCTTGCTGAATATATGTCTCTAAATGGTCTTGAAGATTTTTACCAACGCCTCTTAAATTGTTGATTACTTTTATTCCTTTTTCTTTTAAATGATTAGCGTCACCAATTCCAGATAGCATTAATAATTGAGGAGAATTGATTGAGCCACCACTTAATATAACTTCCTTTTCTGCATAAAAATTCTCAATTTTATTTTTAATTTTTACTTTAATTCCTATTGCTTTTTTTCCTTCAAAAATAATTTTTTCAACGAAAGCATTAGAAAAAATATTTAAATTTTTTCTTTTTTTCGCGGGATTCAAATAGTATCTAGAAACACTTGCTCTTTCGCCTTTATGTATCGTGGTATCAAACATTCCCATTCCTTCTTGGGACTCACCATTCATATCAGAGTTAATTACGTGTCCTGCCTCCGAAGATGCATTTAAAAAAGCACCAAATAAAGGATTGTTATTTTTTGATTGATTTACAGGAAGCAATCCTAAGGATCCTCTATATTGATTTTCACCACCTGACCATTTTTCAATTTTTTTAAAATAAGGTAAAATACTTTCATATGACCAAGATTTTAATCCAAAACCCTCCCATCTTTCATAATCATTTCTATTACCTCTAACAAAAACCATTCCATTATGAGCTGAGCATCCTCCAATCATTTTACCTCTAGGACAAAATAATCTTCTATTATTTAAATGAGGCTCTGGTTCAGAATAGTATTTCCAATTATATTTTGGGTCATGCATTGTGTACAATAAAGCTAGTGGCATTTTAACTTTCCATATATCACTTGAATTACCAGCTTCAAAAATTCCAACGTTGTAATTTTTATTGTTAGATAATCTGTTTGCTAGAACACATCCGGCTGATCCAGCACCAACAATTATATAATCAAATTTCATATAAGCTTAGATTCCAAAAGACTTTTATACTCATTTATAGATTTAATTTTCAGTCCAGCTATTTTTGCTACTTCGTCAAATTTTCTTAATTTAATAGAATTTTTAAAAAATTCATCTTTTTCAAAAATAATTGCTTCTTCATTGTTCATAATTCCACCTTGCAGCTTTAAACTTATTTTTGATGCCTTTGAGAGTAATTCGTAATATTTACTCCCTCTTGCTAAATATCTTTTTGCTTTAACATGATTTTTAATTGGGCCCAAGACATCTTTTTTAAAATATTTTTTTAAAAATTCATACCCTATATCTTCATGTTTTCCATCTTTATTTTTTTTAATTAAATTATCAGGATTTTCTAAAATAAAATGTCCATAGTCATGCAGTAAACTAGAACAAACAAGATCAGTTGTGCTATTAGTTTTCTCAGCAAGCATTGCTGTTTGTATCATGTGTTCACTCATAGTAACTTTTTCACCAATATAAAGTGATTTATTATTTAAATAATTAGATATGATCTGATCAATAATATTCATCTTTAAAAGCTAATGAGGTTGATCACCTTCAATAGCTATTCTATCCATAATTCTTTCGTAACCTAAACCTCTACCAGGAAAAAAATCTGCAATAGCATAATGTAACACACTTCTATTATCCCAAATTGCAACAGCATTTTCTGTCCATTGGAATCTACAAGTTAAATCTAGCCGTGCTTGATGTTCAAAAATTTCTTTGAGAATTTTATCACTTTCTAATTTATCCAATCCTATTATTTGTTTTGTATAGGTCCAGTTCACGTATAGTATTTTTTTTCCAGTTTCTGGGTGAGTTCTTACAACTGGGTGTATATTAGAGTATTCATCAGTGTTACCGTTTCCTTCCATAGCTTTATAATCTTTTACAAAAAAAGCAGCACCTAATGAACTATGAATTGCTTTTTTATTTTTAACTTTTTCTTTCAAATCCTTATCAAGTGTTTCCCATGCAAGTTCCATGTTTGAAAAAACTGTATCTCCTCCTACAGGAGGTATTTTTATTGATTTTAAAATAACAGCTTTGGTAGGCTTAATATTATAACTGACATCAGAATGCCAATTTTCGCCCCATTGATTTTTTTCATCTGGATCTTTAATGATTCGTACAATTTCTGGATATTTCTCACGTCCCTTTACATAAGCGTGTTTTTCCAATGGACCAAAATGTTTAGCTAAAGTCAATTGCTCTTCTGGTGTAATTTTTTGGTTTCTAAAAAAAATAACCTTGTGTTCTAAAAGTAAATTATTAATAGTTTTAAAATTTTTTTCAGAAGAGTCTTTAAGATCTACTCCATTTACTTCAGCTCCTAACGCGCCTGACAATAGCTTCACATTCATAGATTTAGCTTAATCGATTTATTTTTCGATGTAAATCTTTGGGTATACTTAACGTTAGGTGAATTAACGATTAATTATTTTAATAATCTTCGATAAGTGATCATTAAAGCAAGTATAACAATCAATGCAGCAATACCAGAATCTCCAAGGGTATTAAGTAATGCAACTAGATTTGTAGTAACTTGTGAGCCAAAAAAAGCAACATCAGGCCCAAATAATATTTCAGCAAAAACAGAAACTCCTATTAAAAGCACCCCTAATTCAATAAATTGTCTCAAATAGTATCTAATTGTTCCAATCCAAGCTTTCATACAACTCCTTATAATTGTTTTAAACTCTATCCTAGCCCAAAAATTAGGGCTAGGATAGCTAGGTTTTAATCGTTAGTTAATTTTAAGAGGGAAAAACTAACGAAATATAATACCTATTTGTAGAATCCTAATATTATAATAGCAGCTATTAAGCCCACTATTCCTGCATCACCTAGTGACTGAACTAAACTAACAATATTGTCAGCTATGCCACTTACAAATGGAACATTTCCACCTAGAAGCGATACAACGATACCTAATCCAAGTAGTGATATCACTACATGTGTCAGGCTGTTTACCGTGCTTGAAAATCCTGATAGCATTTTCATACTTAACACCTCCCTTTATACCTTGTTTAAACAAGTGCCACCGAATCAACTATCGATAGCGTATGGGCTTTAGTACCATACTATATGTAGATAGCTAGCCAATTTTAATGCAAAAAAGTCAGTAAAATAGACGTTTTTGAGTTTTCCACACTAATTTTTAGTGAAAAAAAGAGAGGTTAGGCATTGTACTCTTTATATATATATTCCAAATTCGATGAAAATGAATCTTACATACGCATATATATTCTTAATTTTTGCAATTGGTTTTGAAGTATTGGCCACTAGCTTTTTAAAAGACACCAATGGCTTCACTAAACTCTATCCCTCGATAATAGTAATAGTAGCTTTGTGTGTTTGTCTTTTCCTTATGTCACATTCAATGCAATTTATTCCTGTAGGAATAGTCTACGCCACATGGGCGGGCCTTGGCATTGTAGCCATAGCAGTCATTGCAGTCATAAAATATAATCAAATTCCTAATATACCAACTATTATTGGGCTTGCTCTTATAGTAGTTGGCGTTGCTGTTGTTCATTTAATGAATGATATTGACGTTAAATAATGAAGCAATTATTTCATGAAATTAAAATAAATACTAACGGTCAAGGCTTATATGATTTTACAGATCAAACCATTTCCTGGCTTAACAAAAAACAAATTAACAATGGGTTTTTAAATATTAATATATTACATACTAGCGCTTCATTGACAATTCAAGAAAATGCCGACCCTGATGTTTTACATGATTTAGAGAACTTTTTTAATAAATTAGTTCCAATGGACAATAAACTTTATAAACATACTACAGAAGGTAAAGATGATATGCCAGCACATATTAAATCTGCACTTACAAATAATCAGCTTACTTTAAGTATAAAAAATAAAAAGCTAATGCTAGGAACTTGGCAAGGGCTATATTTATTTGAACATAGAATAGAAAAACATACCAGAATACTATCACATCATATTATTGGAGATTAATTTGCTTATTTTTAAAAAGTTTAATGAAAAAAATTGATAATACTGAAATAAAAAAGTTAGAGAATTTATATAAATTAAATAAATTATTTGAGCTTGAGAAAGAAATAAAAAATCTTTTAAAAAAAGAAAATAAAAATACTACATTGCTTAATATACTAGGTGTAGTTTATTTAAAAAGAAAAGTTTTTAAAGAGGCAGAAATAATTTTTAAAAAAATTTTAAATCAAAATTCTAAAGATAAAAATGCATTAAAAAATTTAGGCGAAACATATAGAAAAATAAATAAATTTAGTTTTGCAATTAAATATTATGAACTTTATTTAATAGAAAATCCTGAAGATAATAATATAATAAATAGTCTGGCATCATGTTATCTTAAAAATAAAAACTATAAAGTTGCTATAAGTTACTATAAAAATTTAGTAAAAAAAAATCCAAAAGACCAAGAATATTTGACAAATCTTGCTCTTGCATTAATAGAGTCATTAAATTTTAATGAAGGTACAAAAATATTAGAGCTTCAGTTAGATGCAAAAGTATTTAACCCAAGAACTTTAAGCAGTTATGTATTTAATCAAAATTATAATGCTCAAATAGATTTAAATAAAATTAATAATTATATAAATCAGTTCTATCAATCATATAAAAAAAATAACTTAAATATTGTAGATTACTCTTTCAAAGAAAATCCAGAAAAAATAAATATAGGATTTGTTTCTCCAGATTTTAGATCACATCCCGTAGGCTATGCGATGATAAACGTGATTAAAAATTTAAGAAAATATAATTTTAATTTATTTGCATATTATAGTTTTACTTTTGAAGATTCCTTAACTAGTAAATTTAAAGAAGACTTTCACCAGTTTACTAATGTTGCTAATCTTAATGATGAAAAAATTATTAATCAAATTCGTTCTGATAGTATTCATATTTTAATTGATTTAGCAGGATATACTTCTAATAACAGATTGCCTGTTTTTTTTCATAATCCCGCGCCAGTTCAAATATCAATGTTAGGATATTTGCCTTCTGTTAATGTAAAAAATATAAAATATAAAATAGGTGACCCTTATATTTACCCAAAAGATACTGAAAAAAATTTTAGTG
>SHAO01000040.1 GCA_004213215.1 Candidatus Pelagibacterales bacterium
AAAATTGAATCACGTTGGTATTTTAGGAGGAACGTTCGACCCACCTCATACGGGTCATTTACACATATCTAAAATTTTTTTAAAAAAACTAAAATTAAATAAATTGTTATGGGTTATTACAAAAAAAAATCCATTAAAAAAAAAACCTTATTTAAGTATAAAAGAAAGAATAAAATTATCCAAAAAAGCTGTTTTCAAAGAAAAAAAAATTTCTGTTTTATATCTAGATGATAAAATTAAATCAAACAATACATATAATTTATTAAAATATTTAAAAAAAAAAAATAAAAATACAAAGCTATATTTTTTAATTGGGGCAGATAATTTAGTAAAATTTCATAAGTGGAAAAATTGGAAAAAAATACCTAAACTTACGAAAATAGTCATTTTTCCAAGGGGGAATTACTTGATTAGAAAAAATAAATATATAGTCTTAAAAAAACTTAAAAAGGAAGATTTGATTTTTATTAATTCAAAAAAGATAAATATTTCATCTTCTTTAATTAGAAAATTTTGGTAACATAAATTTTAATGCAAATAAAAAAAATTAATCAATTAAAAAAAGAAATAGAAAATATTTTAGATGATAATAAAGCCACAGAAATCATATCAATAAATTTAAAAGATAAAACATCAATTGCTGACTTTATGATAGTTGCAAGCGGAAATTCATCAAAACATATACAAGCCTTGTCAGAAATACTACTAACTGAACTAAAAAAAAGAGGAATTAACAATTGCCGTTTGGAAGGTCGTGATAGTAATGACTGGAAACTCATTGATGCAATAGATATTATAGTTCATATTTTTCATCCAGAAAAAAGGAGATTTTATAATTTAGAAAAAATGTGGTCTGAACTAATTCCAAAAGAAAGGTTAACAATATGAAAAACAAAAATTATTTTAAATATCTTTTATTTGTCACAATATTAATATTATTAAGTTTTTCAGTTAAAGGTTACTCACAAAGCTCAGATAGTTTATACGAAAAAATTGATCTTTTTAGTGAAGTTTTAGAAACAATACAAAATGAATATGTTGAAGAAATAGATGAAGTTGAAGCAATGGACTCTGCTATTAACGGACTGCTTCAATCTCTAGATCCATATTCATTTTATATGAATGCAGAATCTTTTGAAGAATCTCAATCCGAAACTAGTGGTGAATTTGGGGGATTGGGAATAGAGGTAAGCATGGAATCTGGAGTGGTTAAGGTAATTGCACCAATAGATGATACCCCAGCTTCAAGAGCAGGTATTAAAGCTGGTGACTACATTGTAAAAATAAACTCTGAACAAGTTCGTGGAAAAACACTTATGGAAGCTGTTAATTTAATGAGAGGACCAGTAGGATCCTCAATTGAAATTACAATCAGAAGAGAAAATCTAAAAAAAGCTAAAGTTTTTACAATAATAAGAGAAATTATTGAAATAAAATCTGTGATTTCTAAAATGGTAGACAACAAAGTAGGTTACCTTAGATTAAGGGCATTTAATCAAAATAGTAGCAACCAACTAAAAAAAGAAATTTCTAAAATAGAAAAAAATAAAAAATTAGTTGGATATATTCTGGACTTAAGAAATAATCCAGGAGGACTTTTAACCCAGGCAATAGAAATTTCTGACTTTTTTTTAAATGATGGAGAAATTGTTTCGACTAGAGGAAGAGAAAAAAAAGAAGATAGAAAATTTTTTGCAAGAAATGGTGATAAAATTAAAGGTAAGCCTTTAATTGTTTTAATAAATAGTGGATCAGCTTCTGCCTCTGAAATTGTAGCTGGAGCTCTTCAAGATCAAAAAAGGGCTGTACTTTTAGGTGAAGCTACTTTTGGCAAAGGTTCTGTTCAATCAATAATACCTCTTAAAAATAGAGGAGCTCTTCGCCTAACTATCTCTAAATACTATTTGCCATCTGGCAAATCTATTTCTGATGTCGGGGTATTGCCAGATATAAAAATTGAAGAAGAAGGAGAGGATTTCTTCATCAATACTGAGACTGACAATCAATTGAACTACGCAATTAAACTTCTTATTGGTTAAATTTTAATGAAAGATAAAAAGCAGTTACCATTGAGAAGTGGTGTAGGTATAATTTTGTTAAATGATAAAAATAATGTATTTGTAGGAAGGCGAATAGATAATCCAAAAAATTCCTGGCAAATGCCACAAGGTGGGGTTGATCAAAATGAGGATTTTTTACAAGCAGCTAGAAGAGAGCTTGAAGAGGAAACAAGTATAAAATCTGTAAAAATAATAAAAGAATTAGATGGATGGTTTCAGTATGATTTGCCTGAATATCTTCTGGGGAAAATATGGAAAGGTAAATACAGAGGGCAGAAGCAAAAGTGGTTTGTTATGAAATTTACGGGGGAAAATGATGAAATTAATGTAAAAACGAAAAATCCAGAATTTTTTGAGTGGAAATGGATTGAGTTAGCAAAATTAACAGATGTAGCTGTACACTTTAAGTTGGATATTTATAAGAAAATAAAAAAAGAATTATCTTTTCTGGGTTTTAATTAAACTCTCATTTCATTGATTGTATCAAGCTTATGATTAAGAACGTAACGATCATTATCTGAAATATTATTATCTTTGAGCTTATCTAGTGTATCTTTTTTTAAATTTTCTACAAAATCTTTTGATAAATCTTTTACATTTAATACAGTAGATGAAAGAACAACTAAATTATCACCAAAATATTCAACAGTTCCATCTTGTACAAAAAACTCTTCAAAATCTTCTTTTTCTTTTTGTACTTTTATAATTCCTGGCCTTAAAAAAGTTATTATTGAAATATGATTTTTTAGAATACTCATATCACCCTCATACGAAGGAAGAACAGCCATTTTTATTTCTTCAGAAAAAAGAACTTTTTCAGGACTAATAATTTGAATTTTAAAATTTTCTTCCATTATGCTGCTGCATCCTTTGCCATTTTTTCAGCTTTTTCAATCGCTTC
Source organism: Candidatus Pelagibacterales bacterium (assembly GCA_004213215.1). Classification (GTDB taxonomy): domain Bacteria; phylum Pseudomonadota; class Alphaproteobacteria; order Pelagibacterales; family Pelagibacteraceae; genus AG-414-E02. The sequence goes on from SHAO01000040.1 coordinate 2,962, forward strand.
TTCAATTGTACCAACCATGTAGAATGCTGCTTCAGGCAAATGATCATATTCTCCTTTGCATATAGCATCGAATCCTTTAATTGTAGCTTCTAAATCAACAAGTTTACCAGGTGTGCCTGTAAAAACTTCTGCAACAAAGAATGGTTGTGAAAGAAATCTTTGAATTTTTCTTGCTCTTGCTACTGTTAATTTATCTTCTTCAGATAACTCATCCATACCCAAAATGGCAATAATATCTTGCAACGATTTGTAGGTTTGCAATATTTTTTGAACCTCTCTCGCAACTCTATAATGCTCTTCTCCAACTATTCTTGGATCTAATATTCTTGAAGTAGAATCTAAAGGATCGACTGCAGGATATATTCCAAGTTCAGCAATTTGCCTAGATAACACGGTTGTTGCATCTAAGTGTGCAAAAGATGTTGCTGGCGCAGGGTCTGTAAGATCATCAGCAGGGACATAAATTGCTTGAACTGAAGTAATTGAACCTTTGTTGGTTGTTGTAATTCTTTCTTGTAAATTTCCCATATCTGTTGCTAAAGTAGGTTGATATCCTACAGCTGAAGGTATTCTTCCTAAAAGCGCTGAAACTTCTGATCCTGCTTGAGTAAATCTAAATATATTATCGACAAAAAATAGAACATCTTGCCCTTCTTTATCTCTAAAGTATTCTGCTACTGTTAAACCCGTTAAACCAACTCTTGCTCTTGCTCCTGGTGGTTCATTCATTTGACCATAAACAAGTGCAGCTTTAGAACCTTTTCCATCTGGTTTAATTACTCCAGATTCTATCATCTCATGATATAAATCATTTCCTTCTCTTGTCCTCTCTCCAACGCCTGCAAAAACAGAAAATCCTCCATGGGCTTTGGCAATATTATTAATTAGTTCCATAATAATAACTGTTTTACCTACTCCCGCTCCTCCAAAGAGACCTATTTTTCCACCTTTAGAATAAGGAGCAAGAAGATCTACAACTTTAATTCCCGTCACCAATATTTCTGTCTCTGTGGATTGGTCTGTAAATTTTGGAGCCGGTCTATGTATCGGCCAACTTTCTTTTGTTGATACTTTTCCTTTTTGATCAATTGGCTCACCAATAACATTAATAATTCTCCCTAAAGTTTCTGGTCCTACCGGCACTTGTATTGGAGATCCAGTGTCAGTTACCTTATCACCTCTTTTTAGGCCTTCTGTACTATCCATCGCAATAGTTCTTACAGCAGCTTCACCTAGGTGTTGTGCCACTTCTAATACAAGTCTATTACCAGAATTATCACACTCTAGTGCAGTCAATATTTCTGGTAATTGGCCTTCAAACTGGACATCTACCACTGCACCAATTATTTGAGTAATTTTTCCTGATTTACTTTCCATTATTATAAACTTTCAGCTCCAGATATAATTTCAATAAGTTCTTTTGTAATTGCTGCTTGTCTGCTTCTATTGAAAGTTATTGTCAATTTATCAACCAAATCCCCAGCATTTCTTGTGGCATTATCCATAGCAGTCATTCGAGAGCCTTGTTCACTAGCAGCATTTTCAAGAATTGCCTTAAAAATTTGAGTTGAAATGTTGCGTGGAAATAAATCTTCTAATATTTCATTTTCCTCCGGCTCAAACTCATAAAAATTTTCTAATTTTTTTTCTTCTTTGTTTTTTTCTATAGGTATGATTTGTTGTGCTTGTGGAATCTGTGTAATAACATTTTTAAATTTATTATAGTATATTTTGCAAACATCAAATTTATTTTCATTAAATAATTTTATTATTTTCTTTCCTATTTCTTCAGCTTCTTTATATGTAATTTTTTTAAATCCTTTAAAATTTAAATTTTCTATAATATAGCTACCATAAGCTCTTTTTAACTGGTCGTGACCTTTAGATCCAACAGTAAAAATCTTAAGTGTTTTTCCTTGCTTTATAATATTTTCAAAATCATTTTTAGCCTTTTTACATATATTCGTATTAAACCCACCACAGAGACCCCTGTCTGCAGTAATTACTACACATAATTGGACATCATCTTTTCCAGTACCAACTAAAAATTTTGATGCATTTTCTTTATCTGAAATTGAACTACTCAAATTAAGAATTATGTTATTCATTTTTTCCGAAAAAGGTCTTCCTTTTTCTGCACTTTCTTGAGCTTTTCTTAATTTAGCAGCAGCTACCATTTTCATGGCTTTGGTTATTTTTTGGGTTGATTTAACGCTTGAAATTCTTTTTTTTAAATCGTCTAAACTTGGCATATAATTTTACTTATTTTCTTTTTTAAATTTTTCAATAACTAATATTAATTTTTTCTCAATTTCCTCATCCAGTTTTCCTGTACTATTAATACTATCAATAATCTCTGGGCTCGAAGATTTGATTTTTTCATAAATTTGTTTTTCAATATTTTTTATATTAGATAACTCAACATCATCTAAAAAACCTCTTACTCCTGAAAATACCGCAATAACTTGCTGGGCAACAGGCATCGGAGAATATTGATCTTGCTTTAATAGTTCAGTTAGTTTTGAACCTCTGTTTAATAATTTTTGTGTTGATGCGTCTAAGTCAGAGCCAAATTGAGCAAATGCAGCCATTTCTCTATACTGAGCTAATTCAAGTTTTATCGAACCAGCTACCTTTTTCATAGCTTTGGTTTGAGCAGCTGAACCTACTCGAGAAACAGACAATCCAACATTAACTGCTGGTCTGATTCCTTGATTAAATAATTCTGTTTCTAAAAAAATTTGCCCATCTGTAATAGATATAACATTTGTTGGTATATATGCTGATACATCTCCCGCCTGTGTTTCTATTATTGGTAAAGCAGTTAAAGAACCTCCTCCTTTATCATCATTAAGTTTAGCTGCTCTTTCAAGTAATCTGCTGTGCAAATAAAATACATCTCCAGGATATGCTTCCCTGCCAGGGGGCCTCCTTAATAAAAGAGACATTTGTCTATAAGCCACCGCTTGTTTTGATAAATCATCATAAATAATTAATGCATGCATGCCATTATCTCTGAAATATTCTCCCATAGTACATCCTGTATAAGGAGCTAAAAATTGAAGAGGAGCTGGATCAGATGCAGTTGCGGAAACAATAGTCGTATATTCCATGGCACCGGCATCTTCTAAAGATTTTACGATCTGAGCAACTGTAGATCTCTTTTGCCCTATAGCAACATAAATACAATAAAGCTTGTCTTTTTCTTCTCCTGACTTATTGATTTCTTTTTGATTAATAATTGTATCAATAGCTACTGCTGTTTTTCCTGTTTGTCTGTCACCAATAATTAATTCTCTTTGCCCTCTACCGACTGGTATCAGACTATCTATAGCTTTAAGTCCTGTTTGCATAGGTTGATTCACAGATTTTCTTGGAATAATTCCTGGTGCCTTTACATCAACTCTTTTTCTTTCTATTTTTTTATCTAGATCACCCTTTCCATCTATAGGATTTCCCAGTGCATCAACCACTCTACCCAATAAACTTTTTCCGACAGGAGCATCTACGATTGCTGCAGTTCTTTTTACAACGTCACCTTCTTTAATTGTACGATCGTCTCCAAATATAACAACACCAACATTGTCATTTTCTAAATTTAAAGCCATGCCTTTTATTCCACCAGAAAACTCAACCATTTCTCCAGCTTGCACATTATCTAATCCATGAACTCTAGCTATACCATCACCAACCGATAACACTTGACCTACTTCAGAAACTTCGGCTTTTTCCCCAAATTTTTTGATTTGTTCCTTTAAAATTTTTGTAACTTCTGATGGATTAATTTGCATATTATGCCTCTAACATATTTTTTTCTAATTTTTTTAATTTAGTTTTTATTGATGTATCAATCATTACACTTCCAACCTGCATGATTAATCCAGCTATTAAATTCGGATCATACTCAAAATCTATATTTAGAGGTGATTTAAAATCTTTTGATAATTCTTTTTGAATATTCTCTTTCTCTTGAGATGATAATTTTTTTGGAGTAACCATTTTTGCTTTTAACTCACCTTTATTATTAGAAACTAAATTTAAAAAACTTTGAATAATTTTACCCAAAAAAAATAATCTATTTTTAATAGCGACAAGGCCCAAAAACTTTTTCAGTGTCTTAGAAAAATTATTTTTATCAGCTATTGCAAATATAACATTTTTTTTATCCTCTTTTGTAACTGTTGGACTTAATATCATTTCTTTAAAATCAGAACTTGTATCCAATAAATTTTTTAAACTTTTTACAGCAATTTCAACATCCTCGATTTCGGAGTTTTCTTTTGAAAGTTCATAAAGAGCTACCGCATAGCTTTTTGATGTAGAATTTGAAAATGTAGATTTTGAACTCAATTTTTGCTCCTAAAAGACTTGTTTTGTATGAGATTATATTAGTAAATTCAATATGTTCTATTGTATCTTTTTGTCTTTTTATTACCAATAAACCCTTTGTTTAACTGAAATTAATTGGATCAACATCAACCTCAAGTTTTATTCCAGGTATATTTTTTATTTTATTTAATGATTGAGACAAATATTTTTGTATAAATAAATCTTTTGGATATCTTATTAACATTCTACATCTATATTTTTTTTTTAATTTAATAATTGGAGCTAGAACAGGACCCAGAATATTTACTTTGTTTATTTTTGGAAGTTTTGACTTAATATCTATTGCAAACTTCATGATCAACAGCTCATCTTTTCCAGAAATAATTAAAGATATCAGACGGTAAAATGGAGGAAGTTTTTTTTCTTTTCTTAATAAAAGTTCCTTTTGTAAAAAGGCGTGTGGATCATTTTTAGATATGTTTAAGAGAACTTCATCATCTGGTGTGTACGTTTGAAAAAAAATTGTTGATATATTTCCTTCTCTGCCAGCTCTTCCACTTAACTGATGATATAACTGAACATTTTTTTCAGCAGATCTAAGGTCATATCCATGAGATGAAAAATTAGCATCAACAACTACAATGCAATTTAATTTAGGAAAATGAAAACCTTTTGATAACAATTGTGTTCCTACCAGGATATCAATTTTTTTCTTTTCAACTTTTTTTAAAAGCGTATTTGTTGATTTATTTTTTTTTAACGTATCACTGGAAAATATTTCTATTTTTTTGTTTGGATATATTCCTTTTAGTTCTGCAAAAATTCTTTCTACACCAGGACCACAAAATAGTAGTTCACATTTTTTATTGTCTTTACAATCTCTTAATAATAAAGATTTATGACCACAATAATGGCAAAGTAATTTATTTAATTTTTTATGATAATTTAAGTTTATTGCACAATTTGGACATTGAAATTTAAAACCACATTTTTTACATACTACAAATGGTGCATAACCTCTTCTATTTAAAAAAAATAATATCTGATCTCCTTTTTCTAAATGTTTGTTAACACTACTTATAGTTTTATTTGCAATCCATGAATTTTTATTTAAAACCTCATTTTGTAAATTTATAATTTCAATATTTGGTAATGACGCCTGCTTATATCTCTTAGTAATTTTAGTTATAAAATATTTTTTATTTAAAATATTATTATAAGTTTCCACTGAAGGTATTGAAGTAACTAAAAGTATAGGAATCTTTTCTAATGAAGCCCTCGTAATTGCCATATCTCTTGCATTGTATGAAATACCTTCATCTTGTTTGTATGAGGCGTCATGTTCTTCATCAACAATAACTATACCTAGATTCTTAAATGGCAAAAAAAGAGAAGATCTTGCACCAATAACTATTTTAATTTTTCCCTCGGTGACGCCTTTCCAAATTATTGATTTATTTTTTTTTGATGTCCCTGAATGCCAAATTGCTGGATCTGAACCAAAAAATTCTTTAAATCTTCTGCTAAATTGATTTGTAAGAGCAATCTCAGGTAATAATATTAAAGATTGGAATCCTTTATCAACAAAATCTTTAATTCTTTTAAAATAAACTAAAGTTTTTCCAGATCCTGTTACACCTTCAAGTACAGCAACATTATAGTTGCTTCCTATATTCCTAATAAAAGTCAGTGACTTTTTTTGTTCTGCGTTTAATAAAAAATTATTATTACGGGACTTAATCTTATATTTGTTAAACTCTTTATCAAAAACTTTTTCAACAACATCTTTATTTAATAAACACATCTTAAGCGACATACCTAGAGGAACTAAATTGTATTTTGAAAACCAAGATATAAATTCTATCATTGAGGAATTTAAATTTTTAACATTTATTTTTTTTGAAATTTTTTTAATTTTGAATTTTTTACTTGTTCTTTGCTCATATGGCCAAATTACTCCTGTAATTTCAGTTGATCCAAATGGTGCTTTTACAAAATCTCCTGATTTTAATGATTCTGAAATTTCACTTTTATATGTAAATGGGTAATCAAAAATTTTAGGGAATAGAACTGGTATTTTCATTTAAGTATAATTTTTTTTTTAAATTTATTTGGTATATTTTCAGCGAAAATTTTTCTTAATTCATAAAAAATTTCGGGCTTCATTCTCATTTCTAATAATCTCCACGTATAGGGTATAAACTTTAAATAATTTTTTTTTTTATCTCTTATAAAAAGTCTTGAAAAAATACCTATTATTTTTAAACTTCTTTGAACTGACAATATATTAAAATCTTCTAGAAAATCTTTTGATTTAGATTTATGAATTTTTGAAGTTTTGCTTAAATAGTAACTATAGATTTGATTTTTAAGCTTTGTTGAAGTTTTTATTCTTACATCGTCAACTAATGAAACTAAATCGTATGCAGGATTTCCAATTAACGCATCCTGGCTGTCAATTACTGCAATTCTATTACCTGCTTTTATGAGATTCTGCACATGGTAGTCTCTATGCACAAAACATGAATTAGA
>SHAO01000041.1 GCA_004213215.1 Candidatus Pelagibacterales bacterium
TCATAAAATAGACTTTTTCCAAGGCCAGTTCTTTTTATAGTTTTCAAAAATTGTTTAGGAATAATCATATCTGTATCTATATTTATCATTGATAAACACGCTGGTATTCCTTTTAAAATATTAAATTTTTTCATATCAATTCTTAAACTTTCTTACATCTGTCAAATGACCATCGATTGCGGCGGCGGCGGCCATTGCTGGGCTAACTAAATGTGTCCTTCCTCCACGACCTTGGCGGCCTTCAAAATTTCTATTTGATGTTGATGCACATCTTTCTTTTGGATTAAGCTTGTCTGCATTCATGGCTAAACACATAGAACAACCTGGTTCTCTCCAATCAAACCCTGAATCTTTGAACACCTTATCAATTCCTTCCTCTTCTGCTTGTTGTTTAACAAGACCTGAGCCAGGAACAACCATAGCATTTACATGCTGTGCTATCTTTTTTCCTTTCAAAATTTTTGCTGCTTCTCTCAAATCTCCTATTCTTCCATTGGTGCAGCTTCCAATAAAAATTCTATCAACCTTAATATCAGTTATTTTTGTATTTGCTTTTAAACCCATATAATCTAATGACCTATTCATGGATGCACGCCTGTCTTCATCTTTTTCTTTTTGAGGATCTGGTACAGCATCAGTAACTTTTACTACATCCTGAGGAGATGTTCCCCAAGTAACCATTGGACTTATTTCATCTCCCTTTATTTCAACCTCTAGATCAAATTTAGCTCCTATATCCGATTTGAGTTTAGACCAGTATTCTACGGCACTATCCCAGTTATCTTTTTTGGGAGACATTGGTTTATCTTTTAGATAGAGAATAGTTTTTTCATCAGGAGCAATTATTCCTGCACGTGCCCCAGCTTCAATTGACATATTACAAATTGTCATTCTTTGCTCAATATTTAGTTTTGTTATTACCGCTCCAGCATATTCAATAACCATTCCTGTTCCACCGGCAGTTCCTATTTTTCCTATAGTTTGTAAAATTACATCTTTTGAAGTCACTCCTGTAGGTAAACTACCTGTAACATTAACTCTAAGATTTTTTGATTTTTTTTGGATTAAAGTTTGTGTAGCTAAAACATGTTCAACCTCTGAAGTTCCTATACCAAAAGCTAAAGCACCAAAAGCTCCGTGTGTTGCAGTATGACTATCTCCACAAACGATTACTGTACCTGGCTGAGTAAAACCTTGTTCAGGGCCGATAATATGAACTATTCCTTGTCTTTTATCTTTCATATCAAAAAGCTCTATACCAAATTCTTTACAATTCTTTTCAAGTGTATTTATTTGAATTTTTGATTCTTCATCGTCAATACCTTTTGATCTATTAGATGTGGGCACATTATGATCCGCAACTGCCAAAGTAAGATTTGGTTTTCTAACTTTACGTTTTAATAACCTTAAACCTTCAAAAGCTTGTGGACTTGTTACTTCATGAATGAGATGTCTATCTACATACAATAAAGTTGTTCCATCGTTTTGTTGATGAACTATATGTTCATTCCAAATTTTTTCGTAAAGTGTTTGGGGCATTGTAGAAAAAAATTATTTTTTCTCTGTTTTAAGTTTTTCTTTTTTAAGATCTGTTTTTACAGCAACATCATTATCTTTTATAAGATTTTCTTCTTTCAAAACTTCTTTTACAGCTTCATTTTTAACTGTGTCTCCAGCTACATCTATGCCAATTTTTTTCTTGATTTTTTCAGAAATTCTTGCTGATTTTCCTTTTCTGTCTCTTAAATAATATAACTTTGCTCTTCTAACTTGACCAGATCTTATAACCTTAATAGAGCCAACAATTGGGCTATATAATGCGAATGTTCTTTCTACACCTTCACCAAATGATATTTTTCTAACTGTAAAAGATGAATTGATATCTCTATTTTTTTTTGCAATACAAACACCTTCAAAATATTGAATTCTTTCTCTTTTACCCTCAACAATTCTGACACCAACCTTTACAGTATCTCCAGTAAAAAAATCCGGTATTTTTTTTGCCGCTAAAATTTTTTTAACTGTCGCTTTATTGATTTCTTCTATATTTTTCATTGGTCTTTCTTGTATTTTTTCCATAAATCAGGTCGTCGGCGTCGTGTTATATCCCTTGATTGAGACAAACGCCAGGCTTTAATTTTAGCATGATCTCCAGATAATAGTACCTCTGGAACCTCCTTTTTTTCCCATTTTTGAGGTTTTGTATACTGTGGGCACTCTAATAGACTTTTTTCAAAGGTTTCTTCAGGTAATGATTTAGAGTTTCCAATTACTCCAGGAATTAATCTTACGATTGAATCAATTAGTACAAAAGCTGCCATTTCTCCTCCTGACAAAACATAATCCCCAATACTAACTTCTTCTATATTGCGTGTTTCCAACAATCTTTGATCCACACCTTTAAAGTGACCACATAAAATATTTATATTTTTATGCATCAATTTCTTAACGTAAGTTTGATCAAGTTTTTTTCCTTTAGGTGTTAAATAAATAATTGGTTCGTTTTTATTAGAGATATTTTTATCCAAAGAATTAGCTATGACATCTGCTTTCATTAGCATACTACTTCCTCCTCCAAAAGGATTATCATCTACAGTTTTATGCTTATCTTTAGCGTAGTCTCTAATATTAACTATTTCCAGTGACCAAAGTTTTTTTTTTTGTGCTTTTTTGTAAAGCCCAATATCTAATGGTCCTGGAAACAATTCTGGATACAAAGTAAATACTCTTGCCTTCCACATTTATCCTTTCTTCGGCTCTTCCTTTTTAGGTTCAGCTTTAGGTGCTGCTTCTTTTGGAGCTTCTTTCTTCGGCTCTTCCTTTTTAGGTTCAGTCTTGACTCCTTCTGCTGCTGGAGCTCCACCTTCGGTTTTATCTTTTTTTCTATCTTTTTTTGGAATAGCTTTTTGTGGATTATTTCCTTTTGGAGGCATTGGATAAATTTCTGCTTCTCCTAGTATTCTAGAAACTCTTAAAGTAGGACGCGCTCCTTTACTAATCCAATGTTTAATTCTTTCCACTTCTAAATTAACTCTTTCTTTTTTTGTCTTTGGCAGTAATGGATTGAAAAAACCAACTTTTTCAATAAATCTTCCATCTCTTGGAAACCTACTGTCTGCTACTACTATTTTGTAAACTGGTCTCTTCTTTGCACCACCTATTGATAATCTAATTTTAAGCATTTTTTTCCTTTTTTATTTTAGTTGATTAAGTATATCTGGAGGTATTCCATCTTTTTGATGACCTTTTGACATTTTTTTCATCATATTAGTCATCATTTTAAATTGTTTTAACAATTTATTTACAGTAGCAGCGTCTGTCCCAGCCCCACTGGAAATTCTTTTTTTTCTTGAGCCATTAATAATTTTTGGATTTAATCTCTCTTGTTTTGTCATTGATAAAATAATTGCTTCGTTCATTTTAATAATATTTTCATCTATATTTGAGTTATCCATTTGTTTTTTAATTTTTGAAACTCCTGGCAACATAGATAGCACACCTTCCATGCCACCCATTTTTTTCATTTGTCTAAGTTGATTTAAATAATCTTCCATAGAAAAAGATCCTTCTCTTAAATTTTCTTCAGTTTTTTTAATTTTTTCTTCATCAAGACCCTGTGAAGCTTTTTCGACAAGAGAAACTACATCTCCCATTCCTAGTATTCTGTTAGCTATTCTTTCTGGATAAAAAACATCTAATTGTTCAATTTTTTCACCTGTTCCTATAAATTTTATTGGAGTATTTGTAGTAAATTTCATACTCAAAGCAGCTCCACCTCTTCCATCACCATCCACCCTGGTTAAAATAATTCCAGTCAAATCAACTGTTTTTTTAAATTCTTGAGCAACATTAACAGCAACTTGCCCCGTGAGAGAATCTGCAACTAAAATTGTCTCTATTGGTTTTGATATAGATTTTATTTCTTTAAGTTCATTCATCATTGAAAGATCAATTTGAGTTCTCCCAGCAGTATCAAAAATTATTATATCAGCCCCACTTAAAGAAGCTGCATTAAGTGCGCGTTTAACTATATCTATTGGAAGCTGATCTTTGACTATAGGTAACGTTTGTATTTTATTTTTTTCTCCTAAAATATTTAACTGTTCTTGTGCTGCCGGCCTATAAACGTCCAAGCTTACCATTAAAGATTTTTTTTTATTATTATTTTCTAGGTATTTTGCAAGTTTGGCAGCAGTAGTTGTTTTTCCAGATCCTTGAAGACCAACTAACATTAGACAAGCTGGGGGAACTGCATTTAAGTTTAATTCTGATTTTGTATCACCTAAAATTCTTACAACTTCGTCAAAAACCACTTTGACTATCATCTGGCCGGGTGTTGTTGATCTAATTATTTCCTGACCAATTGCTTTAGGCTTTATATTTTTTATTAATTCTTTAGCTACAGGTAACGCAACGTCTGCCTCTAGTAAAGCTTGTCGTATCTTACGCAATCCTTCATCAACTTGATCTTCATTTAGAGAAGGTGCTTTTTTTAAAGAACTAAAAATTTCTTCAAATTTATTTGTTAAATTTTCAAACATAATTCCTTTATTCCAACAAAAATCGCACTAGTGGGCGAACCCTCGCTGACTAGTGTCGATCCCTTTGTTTCCAAAGGCACCGCAAAAACTCTTTTTGCGGGAATAGTTGGCAAACTACATATTGAGGTTCAAAAAGTCAACAAATAAAGATAAAACGTAAAATATGGATAAATTTGATGCATATAAAATGGATGGTCTTGGTAATGATTTTATAATATTTGATAATAGAAAAAAATCTATTTCACTTAGCAAAGATCAAATAATAAAAATTTCAGATAGGAATAATGTTGGGTGTGATCAAGTGATTTTTATAGATGAAGATAATAGCAATAATACCTCTGTGAGATTCTATAACGCTGATGGTGGAGAAATTGCTGCGTGTGGTAATGGGAGTCGCTGTGTAGCATATTTTTTAATGAAAGAACAAAATAATAAAAAAATATCTTTAAAAACTAAAAATAGAATTTTACATGCTGAATTAAAAAATGAAAATTTAGTAAAAATAAATATGGGTACCCCAAATTTTAACTGGAATAAAATACCTTTATTAAAAGAAATGGATTATAAAAACTTAAAAATAAAAATCCATAATATAGATGGAAAAGAAATTATAGGTGGTTTTTCTTTAAGCGTTGGAAATCCCCATGTAGTTTTCTTTGTAGAAGACTTGAGCAAATTTAATTTAAAAGAAATTGGTCCTAAAATAGAAAGCCATATTTATTTTCCAGAAAAATGTAATGTTACATTAGCAAGTACCAAAAATAAGAAGCATATTAATATAAAAGTCTGGGAACGGGGTGCTGGATTAACAAAAGCTTGTGGAACAGCCGCATGCGCTGCTGCTGTATCTGGAGCTGTTTTAAAATTAAATGAAAAATGTGTGGATATAGAATTTTTAGAAGGTTTATTAAATATTGATTGGAGTGTAGATAATAATATTTATATGACTGGAAAAGTTTCTGAAATAGAAAAAATTAAAATTGATATTTAATTATGGGTATTTTTGACAAATTTAAATTAGGTTTAAGCAAAAGTTCAAAAAATTTATCTACCGGTTTAAATGATTTAATGTTTAAGAGAAAGATTGATGAGAATACACTTAATGAATTAGAAGATTTTTTAATTCAGTCTGATGTAGGCATCGAATCTGCAAAAGAGCTGAAAGATAAGTTTTCTAACACAAAAATAAATCCAAAAATATCTGGAAAAGATGAAATTTTTAAAATTTTTTCAAATTATGTATCTGAAATATTAAAACCACTTGAAAAAAATTTAGATAATATAAATAAAAATACGCCAAGTGTTATTTTAATTGCTGGTGTTAATGGTGTTGGAAAAACAACTACCGTAGGGAAACTTGGTAAAATTTTGGGGCAAAATAATAAAAAAATAGCTTTTGGTGCCGCTGATACTTTTAGAGCTGCCGCTGTTAGTCAATTAGAAGTTTGGGCAAAAAAAATAAATGCAGAAATTATTAAATCAGATGAAGGCGTCGATCCTGCCTCTGTAGCCTATAAGGCTCTGGATTATTCAAAAAAAAATAATATTGATTATCTAATAATTGATACTGCAGGAAGATTACAAAATAAGAAAAACTTAATGGATGAATTTAAAAAAATAACAACTGTTGTAAAAAAAATAGATATTAAGGCACCACATGAAACTTTTCTTATACTTGATGCCACTACCGGTCAAAGTGCAATTAACCAAGTAGAAGCATTTAGAAAAGTTACTCCTATCACAGGTATAATAATGACTAAACTTGACGGTACAGCAAAAGGTGGCATTTTATTAGCTGTTGGAAGAAAATTTAAATTACCAATTATAGCTTTGGGTATGGGCGAAAAAGAAGACGACTTGCACATGTTTAATGCACAACATTATTCTAGTGCACTAATGTCTGAATGAGCTAGTTTATTAAATTTTCTGATATAAGAGGTTTATAAAAAGAACATTTATACGTGGAGTCAATATTTTTATAACCACAATTTTTTAGTAAAGAAGAAATGTATAATTTGTAATTATTATCTGATGGAAGTTGTTCAAGTTTATTTTTTTTGAGACTAAATTTGAAATTAGATCTAATTGACTTTATTCCACTTATCATAATTAAAGTTTCATTATCACTAAGTAAATAATAAGCATAATCTTCGGGAAAAACTGGTAGATTATAATTTGAACCTAACTCCTTAACTTTTTTGGGAAACCAATCGTAAGTAATTACTGGATTGGTATCTCCAGTATCATTATGTAAGATATATAAGTCTTGTGGGTAATCATTTATATAATTAAATTCCTCACCTTTCGCCAATACTGCTTTTTCTCTAGTTCTAAAATATAAAGTAAATTTATTATCGTGCGAATGCATTTTTCCAATATTAAAAACTTCTCCAAAATCTTTTTTTATTGGTGAAATCTCTTCAGAATTTCCTAAAATATTAAAAAATAGAAAAAAAAACATAAAGTAAAAAAATAATTTATTCATTCTCTTAAATTATTTTTTAACTGTGTGCTTAGATTGTTTAAATTGTGACCTAATTTAAGCTGCTAATAAAATTCTTAAGTGCTTTTAGAAGTGTTTTATTATATTCCATCATATGATCGTCATATTCTGAAAAGTACGAATATTTTGGTTCGTTAGCTAATTCATACATTTTTTTTCCCATATGAAATGGAACAATATTATCAACTTTTCCGTGCATAATTAGTATAGGACTATTTATATTTTTTATCTTTTTATCACTCTCATATTTGTCTTTAAGCAATAATCTTACCGGTAAAAAAGGATATTTATCTTTTCCTGCTTCAACCATAGACGTGAAGGGAGATTCTAAAATTATTCCTGCAAAATTTTTTTTTTGTGCTACTTCTGTAGCAACTCCAGTTCCTAGGGACTCTCCATAAATTATTATATTATTTTCTTTAATGCCTTGTTTTTTTAGCCAAGTGATAGCGCTTCTCGCATCATCGTAAAGGCCTTCTTCTGTTGGTTTTCCCTTGTTTCCACTAAATCCTCTCCAAGCAATAATTAAAAAATTAACATTCATATCTTTAAAATGATTAATTTTATGTATTCTATTTTCTAAAGATCCTGCATTTCCATGGAAAAAAAGTATTGTCTTATAATTGTAAGCATCCTTATTGTGGTACCAAGCTAAAAGTTCAATATTATCTTGGGTTGTTATTTTTACCTCAGTAATAGGTACATTTAATTTATCACCAAAATAATTATTTTCACTTGGATGGTATAATAAATTTCTCTGAAAAAAATATGTAGAAACAAGAATAAAAAAATAAATTAGTAAAAAAATTAACAGTATAGTTGTAAAATAGTTCATTTTTATTGAGTTTTTATTAAACAAAAAATTCATTTTATATTTTGTATATTTAACCTATCATAAGCTTTTAAAAAATCATGATAAAAGAATTTGAAATAGCCGATATATTAAGTGCAGTAAATAGTATTTCTAAAAAAGAGAAAAATAATAGTAAAAATGTAGAAAAAAAATATTTTGTAACTGAAGAGGATATTTTAACTCCTAACAACCAAGCAAAATCAAACAAAAGTGATATCCTTGTTCTTAATCAAATGATTGAATAGAATAGTAAAAGTTTTATAGGAAAAATTGATGATAATTCAATGCCAAAGTTGTTCTAGAAAATTTATTGTAAAAGATAGTGATATTTCTAGCAAAGGAAGAACGGTTAAGTGTGGTTATTGTTCAGTTACCTGGCACCAAATGCCGATTTCTAACAAAGTTAAAGTTAAAGCTGAAAAAAAAGAAACTATAAAAAAATCTAATGAAGGTCTTTCAGTTGATGAAATAAAAGCTTCAGATGGAAAAACTTATAAATTTCTAGGCACTCAGTGGGCGCAGTTATTACCATCTGGAAAAACAGGATTGTTTGCAAAGAAAAAGATAGGTAAAGAACTTGATAAACTTACAGGAAGAGAAAGAGTTACTGAAAAGAGAGAGAAAAAAATTAAAAAAGAATTAAACCCTTCATCTGAAAATTTAAATACTGATAAAAAATTACCGGATGTTTATCGACCCAAAGAAGGACTTGGTTTTTTTGGTTATATTTTTCTAATAATAATTATTGGATTTTCAATTGTAGGAATATTAAAAACTTTTGAAAATGATTTGCTAAATTACTATCCTGAATCAAAATATATTTTTGAATTATTAAATATGCAATTAGAATTTTTTTCGGAAACATTAAAAAATATGATTGTAATAATTAATGATTTAATTAATTCTTATTAATTATTATTGTTATTTTTTAATAGCTTTGAAAGAATCATAAATTAAAAGAATTAAAACAAATATGATTATAACCCAAAAGGGTAGGCCTCTCCAAAATCCAGCAAGACCTGTACTTATACTCCAAGCTAAACCTATTACAAATATTGCGACAAGAGCTATGCCTAATATAATTGTTATTTTTTCACTTAATTTCATTTCTTAATTTTACTTGTTAACCAATTTGCATTTCTAAATAATCTTTCATCATCAAAAAGTGATGATACCAATTGCACTCCTATTGGCAGACCGTTCTTTCCCTGAAGTAATGGTAAGCTAATAGAAGGCATTCCACAATAAGTCCATACTGTGCAAAATATAGGATTACCAGTAAACTCCAAACCCTTTGTAGCTTCGCCTGTTGCTGAAGGAGTTAAGATTGCATCATAATCATGAAAAAATTGTTTAAAGAAAGTATTTGCTGTGTCTATTTTTGATAGGGCATCATTATACTCAACCGAGGTATATTTCATTCCCCTTTCAATGGCCTCTACAATTTTATCACTTAATTTATTTTTAGAAGATTTATATTCTTTAGAAAAAGAAGAAGCCATGTCTGCCTCCATAATTATTTTATGCCAATCTGGAATTTTATTAAAACCTTCTGGAAGTTCAACTTCATCTATTTTACCTTTTAGTTTATTTTTTATTTCATCTTTTATTTCTTCAAAACCTTCTTTTGTATCTTCTTCTAATTTGTCCATAAAAGGCAATTTAATATAGGCCAACACAGGCTCCATTGGAGGTTTTTGCTGGGAAGCGGCTAATAATTTTGGTTTAGGATTCAGAGATGTATCAGGATCCTGTTTATCATAACCAATAAGTTGTTCGCTAATTAATGCAGCATCCTCTACAGAGTTGGAAAAAACTCCTATCTGATCTAATTTTCTAGACACCTGTAATACTAAGTGTCGTGAAATTAATCCCCTAGTAGGTTTATATCCTACT
>SHAO01000042.1 GCA_004213215.1 Candidatus Pelagibacterales bacterium
ATTTAAAATTAAATTCTAATGAGAAAACTATTGAATATCCAATAGGATCTTTAAAATTTCTTAAAGTAATAGCAAAAAAAATTAATCAATATGACGGTGCATTGCTTGCACTTGATTATGGATATACTATTAAAAAAAATAAAAACACTTTACAATCAATTAAAAATCATAAGTATTCAAATCTATTTTCTGAACCAGGCTATTCAGATATAACATCACATATAAATTTTAAATTGTTTCACAAAATGTTAATTAAATATAATCTTGATGTACAAAAAATATCAACACAAAGTAATTTTTTAAAAAAAATTGGTATTATAGAAAGAGCTGATATTTTGGCTAAAAAAATGACATTTAAAGCAAAAGCCAATATGTTTTATAGATTAAAAAGATTATTAAATCCTAGGGAGATGGGTATTCTTTTTAAAATTATTTTTGCACAAAAAAAAGGTAAAAAATTTTCTTTAGGTTTTTAATTATGTTTTTTTCAAAAAAGTTACAAAAATTTAAAAATATAAAGCACTGTTTTTTTTCCAGGAAAAATGGCTTTTCTAAAGGTATTTATAAAAGTCTAAATTGTGGTCTAGGATCAAGTGATAAAAAAGAAAATATTTTAAGAAACCTTAATTCTGTTAGTGAAGAGATTGGATGCAAAAAAGAGTCTTTAATAACATTAAATCAAAATCATAGCAGCCAGGTTCTTTGTTTCAAATCAGATACTGATGTTAAAAATAAACTTGCAGGTGATGCTATGGTTTCAACTGTAAAAAATATTGGCATTGGTATCCTCACAGCTGATTGTGCTTCTATTTTTTTTTACGATCCTAAAAATAAAATAATTGGATGTTCGCATGCAGGTTGGAAAGGTGCTTTTAATGGTATAATAAAAAATACAGTAGAAAAATTTAATGAGTTAAATTCAAATAATAAAGATTTAGTTGCTGTTGTTGGACCTTGTATAAATAAAAAAAATTACAAAGTCAGAAATGACTTTTTTAAAAAATTTACTGATAAAGATAAAAAAAATGAAATTTTTTTTGAAAAAGCTGAAAATGAAAAATATTTTTTTGATTTAAGAGGCTTTATCAATAACGAAATATCGAATCTTGGTATTGTAGACGTCGAAAATATAGAAAAAGATACATTCTCTGAAAAAAATTTTTTTTATAGCTACAGAAGATCGCTTCTTAACAAAGAACAGGATTATGGTAGATGCATTTCTGTCATATTAATGACTTAATTAAATGATTAATTAAATTGAAAAGTTTTTTTAAAGTTGTATAAAAAGCTTATCTTATGAAAGTTCTTGCTGGTACAAGTAATTCCAAATTATGCAAAGATATAGCGAGCCAACTCAAACTAAAATTAGTTAATTCTAACATAAAGAGATTTGCTGATGGAGAAGTTTATGTTGAAATAAATGAAAATATTAGAGGGAATAGTATATTCGTTATTCAATCAACTTCTAATCCAGCTAACGATAATTTAATGGAGCTATTAATTTGTATTGATGCATTAAGAAGATCATCTGCTAAAAATATTACTGCGGTAATTCCCTATTTTGGTTACGCTAGGCAAGATCGAAAAGTTGCACCAAGAACTGCAATATCTGCAAAACTAGTTTCAAATCTTATAACTAATGCTGGAGCTAATAGAATCTTAAGCGTAGACTTACATGCTGGACAAATTCAGGGTTTCTTTGACATTCCAGTAGATAACTTATTTTCAACACCTATCTTTGCTAGACATATAAAAAAGAAAATTAAACTAAATAATTTAATATGTGTTGCTCCAGATGTAGGCGGAGTTGAAAGAACAAGAGCATTAAGTAGAAGAATAAATTCAAGTATTGCTATAATTGATAAAAGGCGACCAGCGCCAGGAAAATCAGAGGTAATGAATATCGTTGGTAGCGTTAAAAATAAAAACTGTATAATTGTAGATGATATTATTGACTCTGGAGGCACTATAGTAAACGCCGTCTATGCTCTTAAAAATAAAGGTGCTAAAGATGTTTATGTATATATTACTCACGCTGTATTAAGTGGAGAGGCGGTAAAAAAAATAGAGAAATCGCAAATAAAAAAACTAATCACGACCGATACAATTGATAATACAAAAAAAATTAAAAACAGCAAAAAAATAGAAATAATTTCACTTGCCCCGATGATATCAGAGGCAATCAAAAGAATTGCAAACTCTACGTCGGTTTCTAGTCTTTTTAAATAATTTTACTTGTTTTTTTTCTAAACATAATATAAAAACACTCTTTCAATTTATGGACATTTTAAAAGCTACAAAAAGAACAACTACCTCTACTGGGCAGATCAATAAGTTAAGATCTGATGGTTTTATTCCTGCTGTATTATATGGTGGAAAGAAAAATAATTTAAACATAAGTCTAAAGAAATTACATCTACAAGATCTTATAAAAACAGAAACTTTTATGTCTAGAGTTTTTGATTTAGATATAGATGGAAGCCCTGAAAAAGTTTTACCAAGAGATGTTGCATATGATCCAATTTCTGATGAGCCTATACATATTGACTTTATTAGAATTGCAAAAGGATTAATTTTAACTTTGGAAATACCAGTAAAATTTATTAATTTGGATAAATCTCCAGGTTTAAAAAAAGGTGGGGTTTTAAATATAGTAAGAAGAAAAGTAGAATTAAAGTGCCCCACAGAAAACATTCCTAATGAAATTATTGTGGATTTAGATAATGTTGAAATTAATACCAGTCTAAAAATATCTTCAGTTAAACTACCCGAAAATGTTTTTCCAACAATAACTGATAGAGATTTTGTTATTGCAACTGTTGTAGCTCCAACAGTATTAGTTGAACCAGAAAAAGTTGAAGAAACAGCTGCTGAAGGAGAAGTGGCTGCTGAAGGTACTGAAGTTGCTGAAGGTGCTGAAGGAACAGCAACTGAAGAAGGAAAAGATAAAAAGGCAAAACCTTCAGATGATAAAGCAAAAGCTGCTACTGATGATAAAGCAAAACCTGCTGCAGGCGACAAAGGGAAAGCAGCAAGTAAAGAAACTAAAAAAAAATAATATAGGATAGACTTTAAATTATGCTACTTTTAGTTGGCTTGGGAAATCCTAATCCAAATAACTCAGACAACCGACATAACGTCGGTTTTTTTGTGATAGATGCTATTAATGAGAAATTTAAATTGTCTAAACAAAAACCAAAATTTAAAGGTTTGTTGACTACAGGAAAGATAGATGACCAAAAAGTCTTTGCAATAAAACCTCTTACTTTTATGAATAACTCAGGGGTGTGTATTAAAGAACTTATTGAATATTTTAAAATAGATGTGAAGAATGTTTTTGTATTTCATGACGATATGGATATCGATATTGGAAAAGTTAAAGCAAAAATTGGCGGGGGAACTGCTGGGCATAATGGGATAGACTCAATAGACAAAAAAATTGGAAAAAATTACTCACGTATAAGAATTGGAATAGGACGACCAAAAAAAAATTCAACTGGGGCCGATCATGTTTTAGACAACTTTTCAGGTGATGAAAAACAAAATGTAGAAAAAGTAACTAAGAATATTATAGAATCCTTATCTATTTTGATAAATAAGGATTTAGATCTTTTTTCAAGTAAAATTAACCAATAATAATAATGAGTTTTAAGTGTGGGATTGTTGGATTGCCCAATGTTGGTAAATCAACATTATTTAATGCGCTCACTACTTCTAAAAAAGCTCAAGCTGAAAACTTTCCATTTTGTACGATTGATCCAAATGTAGGGATAGTTACAGTTCCAGATGAAAGACTAGACAAAATATCTACAATATCAAAATCAATAAAAAAAATTAGTGCAGCAATAACATTTGTTGATATTGCTGGACTTGTTAAAGGTGCGTCGAAGGGTGAAGGATTAGGAAATAAATTTCTTTCTCATGTTAGGGAAGTTGATACTATTATTCATTTAACCCGATGTTTTGATTCTGAAAAAATACAAAATGTAAATAAGGATGTAGATCCTATAAGAGATCTTGAAATTATAGAGACTGAAATTTTACTATCTGATCTAGAGTCACTTACAAAAAGATTAGAAAAAAATAATAAAAAAAAATTAGAAAAAGATGAACTGAACTTTTTAGAAGATTGTTACAAATTAATAAGCAGTGGAAAAAAACCAGATATGTTAAAAGAAAAATATAATAAAGATATAATAAAAAAATCTACTCTTCTATCTCTAAAACCTAGAATAGTTGTTTGTAACGTTGATGAAAAAAGTTTACCTAATGGTAATAAATATACTGAAGCATGTAAAAAAAAATTTTCTGATGAAAATATAATTATTATATGTGCAGATATAGAAGATCAAATTATGGGTCTTCAAACTCAGGATAGAAAAGATTTTATGCTTGAGTCAGGAATAAAAAGTACTGGTTTAGATAATCTAATTAAAACAGGTTATAACACTCTAGGTCTTAGTACTTTTTTTACATCTGGACCAGAAGAAAGTAGAGCTTGGACTATACAAAAAAACTCAAAAGCTGTTGATGCTGCAGGTGTTATTCATACTGATTTTAAAAAAAAATTTATCAGAGCTGAAATTGTATCTCACCAAGACTTTATAAAATTTAGAGGT
Organism: Candidatus Pelagibacterales bacterium; assembly: GCA_004213215.1. GTDB lineage: Bacteria > Pseudomonadota > Alphaproteobacteria > Pelagibacterales > Pelagibacteraceae > AG-414-E02. Next base: position 4,620 of record SHAO01000042.1, read on the forward strand.
TTTAACGAGTGTAAAGATGCAGGAAAATTAAGACTTGAAGGAAAAGAATACTTGGTCAATGATGGCGATGTGGTATTCTTCAGAGTAGGAAGCTAGCTTATTTAAAAGTCTTAGGATCTTCCCCTTCATACTTTGTTACAGTTCGTTCAACTTTATCAAAAGTTTCTTCTTCGGATTCTTTCTTTGAATTAAATCGTGACCACACTTTTTGCTTGCTCATATAGACTAGTGTAAGAAGAATAATTAAATAAATAATAGCTTTAAAACCCATACGGTGTTGTGATTCTAAATGAGGTTCGGAAGCCCATACTAGAAAAGTGGTTACATCTTTAGATATTTGTGAAGCACTAGTCTGTGTGCCATCAGAATATTCAACTATACCATCAGAAATCGGTGCTGACATTTTAATTTTATTACCTGCCATATATTTATTGTAATAAACTCCATCATCTAATTCAAAACCTGGAGGAGCTTCTTCGTATCCCATAAGCAGAGAATAAATATAATCTGCACCACCAACTCGTGCTTTAGCTAATACAGACATGTCTGGGGGATAAGCGCCACCATTTGCTGCTGTTGATGCTTCTATATTAGGATAAGGTTTAGCAAATTTATCTGAAGGTCTTGCTGCTCTCATAAACATTTCTCCATCACTATTTGGTCCATCTTCTATTTCAAACTGAGATGCTATTGCTTTAACTTCTTCAATGGAAAATTCAGGTCCACCCTCCTCTGACAAATTTCTATAGCTTAGTTGTTGCATTGAGTGACATCCTGCACAAACTTCCTGATAAACTTGATATCCTCTTTGTAAAGAAGCTCTATCAAAGGTTCCAAAAATACCATTGAAACTCCAATTAGTTTTAATTAGATCAACTTTTTTTTCTTCAGAAAATGCTGAGGAAGTCGTAAATAATATGAAAAAAAATATTATAATTTTTATTAAAAAATTATTTGAATGAACTAACATTTTCTCCTTCATATTTTGATGCTACTTTTTTAAATTTATCAAAAGTTCCAGGTTTATCTAAAACTGGGTCAGAGATACTCATAGGTAATGGATCTGTTTTTTCATAGCGCCCAAGTACAGGAAGTAAAATTAAAAAATGAAAAAAATAGTAAAATGTAGCTAATCTAGAAAGAATTAAATAAATTCCTTCTGGTGGTTTTGCTCCTAGATAACCAAGAAGAATAACTGTAAAAACTAATACCCAAAAAAACTTTTTGTAGATTGGTCTGAAAATTGCTGACCTCACTTTAGAAGTGTCAAGCCATGGTAATAACATGAGTATAAAAATTGCAGCAAACATAAAAATAACACCACCTAATTTACTTGGTATAGCTCTTAAAATTGCATAAAAAGGAAGTAAATACCATTCTGGAACTATATGTGAAGGGGTTACTAATGGATTTGCTTCTATGTAGTTATCTGGATGACCTAATGCATTTGGCGCAAAAAATACAAACCATAAAAAAATAATAATAAAAACAAGTAAAGCAGTAATATCTTTCATAACCATATATGGGTGGAAAGGCATGGTTTCGTTGCTATTTTTTTTAACATCAATTCCAATTGGATTATTATTTCCAGGAACATGCAATGCCCATATATGCAAAATTACAAGACCAAAAGTTAAAAATGGAAGCAAATAATGTAAACTATAAAATCTATTAAGCGTTGGATTGTCTACCGAATAACCTCCCCATAACCAAGTAGTAATACTTTCTCCAATAAAAGGAATTGCACTAAATAAATTGGTTATCACTGTTGCTCCCCAAAAACTCATTTGTCCCCAAGGTAACACATAACCCATAAATGCTGTGGCCATCATTAGAATATAAATTATAAGACCAATAATCCAAATTACTTCTCTTGGTGATTTGTATGATCCATAAAATAGTGATCTAAAAATATGAATATAAACAGCTAAAAAAAACATAGAAGCTCCGTTTGCATGAACATATCTTATCAACCATCCATAGTTTACATTTCTCATTATATGCTCAATACTATCAAAAGCATGATCAACATGGGCAACATAGTGCATAGCAAGAACAAGCCCGGTTATTATTTGTGTAATTAAACAAAAAGTTAATATTCCTCCAAACGTCCACCAATAATTTAAATTTTTTGGAGTTGGATATTCTTTTAAATGATGCGAAAGAGTTAAAAGAGGTAAGCGACTATCAAACCACTGCGCTAATTTAGATTTAGGAATATATTTTTCTTCACTCACGATTAGCCTATTTTAATAGTATTATTGTCGACAAATTCGTACTTAGGAATTTCTAAATTTTTTGGCGCTGGTCCCTTTCTTATTCTTCCCGATGAGTCATAGTGAGAACCATGACAAGGACAGAACCATGCCTTATACTCTCCTTTGTCTCCTAAGGGTACGCAGCCTAGGTGCGTACAAACCCCAACCATTACCAGCCACTCTGGATTTTTGGCTCTATCAGAATCTTTCTCTGGATCTTTTAAATCTTGTAAATCAACAGCTGCAGCTTCATCAATTTCATTCTTTGTTCTTCTTCTAATAAAGATTGGTTTTCCTCTCCATAATACAGTTATTGTTTTACCCTGTTCAACACCGCTAATATCAACTTCGGTTGTTGATAAAGCTTTTACCGAAGAATCTGGATTCATTTGATCTACCAAAGGCCAAATAGCTGCAGCTATACCAACTGCACCAATTGTATATGTGGCTGTGAAGAGAAAATCTCTTCTTTTTGGCTTAATTTCCTTATTCATAATATTCGAAGTCTTAATGTATTATATATTATGAATTGGTTACAATTAATATAAATTTGCTAGGGTCAGAATGACACATAAATTAATACACAATTAAATATGTTTAATATTGCTCTATATCAACCTGATATACCCCAAAACACAGCTGCAATAATTCGCCTATGCTCTTGTTTTGACACAACTCTTGAAATAATAGAACCTTGTGGGTTTAATCTTGATGATAAAAGATTAAAGAGAGTAGCTATGGACTATTTAAATAAAAGTAAAATAATTACCTATAAATCTTATGAAAGTTTTTTAATGAAAAAAAAAAATTCGCGGATAATTTTAATGAGCACAAAGGCTAAAAAAAATTATAATAATTTTAAATTTAAACCAAAAGATACTCTACTTTTTGGTAGAGAAAGTGAAGGAGTTCCAGAAAAAGTACACAAAAATTCATATCAAAGATTAAAAATACCTTTAAAAAAAAATGTAAGATCTTTGAATATTGGAATGGCTGTAGCTATAAGCCTGTCTGAAGCGTTAAGACAAAATTCTTACTAAAAAATTTATGAAAATGAAACAAAAGCAAAAATTAGCAAAAGAATGGTTTACAACCTTACAGAATGTAATTTGCAAAAATGCTGAGCAATTAGAAAAAGAGTATGGCTCTAATGTAAAGTTTAAAAAAAAAAAATGGAAACACGGTGAATTTAGAATCATAAAAGGTAAAGTAATTGAAAAAGGTGGGGTTGCATTTTCAAATGTTATCGGAAAATTTAGCAAAAAATTTGCAAAAAAAATTCCAGGAACAAAAAATAATACTAATTTTTGGTCGTCTGGTGTATCTGTTGTATTTCACTTCAACAACCCTAGGATTCCAGCAATGCACTTTAATACTAGATTTATTTGCACTCAAAAAAGTTGGTTTGGGGGCGGTATGGATATAACACCTTGTCTTTCTGATTATAGAGAGAAAGAACATTTTCACAAGATATTAAAAAAAATGTGTGATATTCATAATAAAAAATATTATCCAAAATTTAAGAAATGGTGTGATGAATATTTTTATTTACCGCATAGAAATGAACCTCGTGGTATAGGAGGTATTTTCTTTGATTACAAAATGAATAATTGGGAGAAAGATTTTTTGTTTATTAAAGATGTTGGAAACACTTTTAACAATATTGTTAAACAAATAGCAAAAAAAAAAATGTTTAAAAAATGGACAAAGAAAGAAAAAAATATGCAATTATTAAAAAGAGGAAGATATGTCGAATTTAACTTGTTATACGATCGTGGAACAAAATTTGGATTAAATAGTGGTGGTAACCCAGAAGCAATTCTAATGTCTATGCCACCATCAGCGAAATGGAAATAACAAATGGATAAGGAACCAATTACATCCCAAGGACTTAACAAGTTAAAAAAAGAATTAGAAGAAATAAAAAATAATAAGCGTCCAAAAGTAGTTGCAGCAATTGCTGAAGCTAGAGGCCATGGTGATTTAAAAGAAAATGCAGAATATCATGCTGCTAAGGAAGAGCAGGCAAAAATTGAAAGTAGAGTAATTGAAATAAATGATTTAATTGCAAGAGCTAATGTTGTTGATGTAACTACATTAGAAAAAAAAGATAATGTGGTCTTTGGTTCAACCGTGCACTTATTAAATTTAGAAAATAATGAAAAAAATATCTATAAAATAGTAGGTAAAGATGAAGCGGATATGACAAAAAATTATATATATTTTAGATCACCTATCGGTAAAGGATTGATAGGGAAAAAGAAAAAAGATTTAGTAACAGTTATAACTCCATCTGGTGAAAAAAATTTTGAAATAATTGAAGTAAAATATATTTAATTTTTATCTACTTTTTCTAATGATTTTTCAATGATTTTTTTTTCTATAATAAAATCATTCTCAATCCATTTTGTTTCTAATGATTTTAATTTTTTTCCTAATTCTTCTCCAGTTACATAACCATGTTCTTTTAAAGAATCTCCAGAAATAGGAAATTTGGGTATTTTATAATTGTTTACATATTTAATTAATTGTTCAATATTTAAAGCTCTCATTTTATTATTTTCACAGGCTGAAAAAAATATCAAATCTTTTACACAATCCTTTTTTAAAAA
>SHAO01000043.1 GCA_004213215.1 Candidatus Pelagibacterales bacterium
ATCTAATCAAAAAATAATTAGTTTTATATCTACAATTAAGTTAGCTCAATTAAAAAAATTTATAAAAAAGAAAGTTAAAATTGTTAGAGCTATACCTTTACCTCCTATTTCAATAGGAAAGGGACCAGTTCCTATTTGTCCACCAGACAAACAAACAAAAAGTTTTTTTGATAAGATTGGAACAACTATTGAAATAAAAAGTGAAAAGTCATCAAATAACTTTTGGTCTATGTCAGGCATGATGGCTCCATTTTATGAAATGCTAAAGGTTCAAGCTGACTGGTTAGTAAAAAGGGGAGTCAAAAGAGATAAAGCTCAAAAATATATAACTTCTTTGTTTATTGCTTTATCAGAAGATTCATTAATTAAATCAAAAAAACATTTAAAACACTTGGTTGCAGAATCTCAAACTCCAGGTGGACTTAATGAACAAGGGGTAAAAGAACTAAGAAAATCTGGTTATTATAAATCATTAGAAAAATCCCTTAATAGTATTCTCAAAAGATTAAATAAAGTATAATTTTCTATGGAGACAGATCAAAACATTCTGCAAGTAGATAACCTTTCAAAATATTTTGGGGGACTTGCTGCTGTATCTAATTGCTCATTAAAAATAAAAAAAGGTTCAATTACAGGAATTATTGGACCTAATGGATCGGGCAAAACAACATTATTTAATTTAATTGCTGGAAATTTAAAATCATCAAGCGGTACAGTTTTATTTAATGATGAAAATATTACTGATGTTCCTTCTTATGAATTATTTTCAAAAGGTGTTTTAAGAACTTTTCAAATTGCTCATGAATTTACAAACCTTACAGTACTAGAAAATTTAATGATGGTCCCGGGCAATCAGTCTGGTGAGATTTTAGTTAATGCATTGTTTAAACGAAGTCTTGTTAAAAAAGAAGAAATTAGAGTAAAAAGTAAAGCTTTAGAAGTTATTGATTTTTTAAATCTAAAACATCTTTCTAATGAACTGGCTGGAAATTTATCTGGAGGGCAAAAAAAGTTATTAGAACTTGGCAGAACTATGATGGTTGATGCAAAGCTAGTTTTATTGGATGAGGTTGGGGCGGGAGTTAATAGAACTCTTTTAAAAGATATAGGGAGCGCAATATTGAGGTTGAATAAAGAAAAGGGCTATACATTTTGTATGATCGAACATGACATGGAATTTATTAGTCGATTGTGTAATCCAGTAATTGTTATGGCTGAAGGTTCTGTTTTATTTGAAGGAACTTCTGATGAAGTTAAAAAAAATGAGAAAGTTATAGAAAGTTATTTAGGTAGGGGATCAAAATTGAAGGATAAAAATTAATGGCATTTTTTGAAGGAATTAAAATGACAGGAGGCTATGGTGGCGGTCCCGATATAATTTCTTCATGTTCGGTGAATGTTAATCAAGGTGAAATAGTATCTATACTTGGTCCAAATGGAGCTGGAAAATCAACTGCCATGAAGGCCATGCTGGGTTTATTAAATCTTAAATCAGGGAAAGTAATTATCGATGGAAAAGATATTTCACACTTAAGTCCACAAGATAGAGTTAAACAAGGAATAGCATTTGTTCCACAAAATAAAAATGTGTTTGCCGGATTAAGTGTTGAGGAAAATTTAGAGATGGGTGCTTTTTTAAGAGATGAAAGTCTTCAAGAAATAACTAATGAAATTTATGAGTTGTTTCCTGTTTTGAAAGAAAAAAAATCTCAGCTAGTTGGTGAGTTATCTGGTGGACAAAGACAGCAAGTAGCATTGGGCAGAGCATTAATGATTAAACCATCTGTTTTAATGCTTGATGAACCTACTGCTGGCGTTTCACCAATTGTTATGGATGAGTTGTTCGATCATATTTTGAAAGTTAAAAAAACTAATGTTGCTATTTTAATGGTTGAACAAAATGCAAAGCAAGCACTAAGTATATCAGATAGAGGATATGTATTAGTTACAGGAGAGAATAGATATTCAGGAACAGGAAAAGAATTATTAAACGATCCAAGAGTAAGAAGTTCTTTTTTAGGAGGTTAATATGGATTTTATTAATGCAATAGTATTATTGTTAAATTATATATTTGTGCCTGCTTTATCCTATGGATCACAGTTAGCTTTAGGCGCTATTTTTGTTTCATTAATTTATGGAATTTTAAGATTTGCATATTTTACAGCAGGAGACTTAATGTCATTTGGCACTATGTTTACGATTTTGTTTACATGGTATTTTCAATCATTAGGTTTTAGTCTTGGGGTGCTTCCTACAGCGTTAATTGCTATTCCATTTGGTGTAATAATTACTATTTTCTATGTCCTTGTTAAGGATAAATTAATTTTTAGTTATTATCGTTTTAAGAAAAGCCCACCCGTGATGCTTGCGATGGTAAGCATTGGTACAATGTTTGTGACTCAGGCAATTGTAAGAATAATTATTGGACCTTTCGATAGAAGATTTTTTGATGGGGAAAAATTTATTTTAAAGGCAAATGAATTTAAAGAAATGACAGGTTTAAATGAAGGTCTAACAATCAAATCAACTCAGGTAATTACCTTGTTGATTACTATTGTTGTTGTCTCCATTTTATTTTGGTTTTTAAATAAAACTAAAACTGGAAAAAGTATGCGTGCTTATTCAGATAACGAAGATTTAGCATTGTTATCTGGAATAGATCCTAAAAAAGTTGTTATGATTACTTGGATAATAGCTGCAATTTTAGCAACAGTTGGTGGAACGCTTTATGGATTAGATAAAAGTTTTAAGCCATTCACCTATTTTAATAATATGCTTCCAATATTTGCAGCAGCAATTGTCGGGGGCATTGGAAATCCATTTGGAGCTTTTTTGGGAGGCTATGTTATTGCTTTTTCAGAAATACTTGTAACTTATGCATACAGAAAATTCTTTATTTACCTGCTACCAGAAAGCATAGAACCAGATAGTTTATTACAATTGTTGTCAACCGATTATAAATTTGCCGTATCATTTTCAATTTTAGTTGTAGTTCTATTATTTAGACCATCAGGCATATTTAAAGGAAAAGTTTTATGAGGCAGAATCTAGATGTGATAATTGCCTATGCGATAATGTTGTTACTAATAGTTTTAGTAGGATTATTGCAATCTTGGAATATAGCATTATCAATTTTATGTTTCTGTTTAATCTCTGCTGTTATGACTATGGGTGCAAATATTCAATGGGGATATGCAGGACTAATAAATTTTGGAATTATGGGCTATACAGCCCTTGGTGGCTTAGCAGCTGTTTTAGTTTCAGTGCCACCTGTAAATGAAGCATGGCAAGTTGGTGGATTGAGCATAGTTTTGTGTGCGTTTCTAATTGCTTTAATGATATTCAGTATCCGCTTTATTATTAAAAAGTATAAAAAGTCAAAAAAAAGAAACTATGGAATTGCCTTTATAATAGTATTTGGATTGATTTTTTTAAGATTAATATCGGGGCCAGCAATTGAATCAATCGAGGATGTTAATCCTGCAACCTCTGGATTTTTAGGTGGCATGGGCCTTCCAATTTTATTTTCTTGGATAGTGGGAGCCTTTTTTGCTGGAGCTTTAGCTTATGTTATAGGAAAAATTGCCTTAGGACTCAGAGCGGATTATTTGGCAATAGCAACTTTGCTAATATCAGAAATTGTAATAGCAGTTATAAAACATGAAGATTGGTTATCCCGTGGTGTTAAAAATGTAATTGGTTTGAAAAGACCAGTTCCCTACGAAATTGATTTACAAAATAAAGAATGGTTTATTGATTTAGTTACAAAATTTAATCAAGGAACTTTAAACTTAATTACAGATGCTTTGGAAAAAGAGCAGATGATAAAACAGTTAGTAATTGAGGGGTCCACTGTATTTGTTAAGTTATGTTTTGCTGGTCTTTTTTCTGTTGTAGTTATAATTTTATTAATTATTACGCAAAAGGCACTTTATTCACCTTGGGGAAGAATGATGAGAGCGATCAGAGATAACGAAGAAGCAGCTAATGCGATGGGAAAGAATGTTGTTAAACAGCACCTTTTAATTTTTGTTCTTGGTTCAGCAATAGTAGGCATAGCAGGAGCAATGATGGTTACTTATGATGGTTTATTTACACCGGGAAGTTATAGACCAATGAGATATACTTTTTTAATTTGGGTAATGGTAATTGTTGGTGGAAGTGGAAATAATTTTGGAGCAGTTTTAGGTGGTTTTGCTGTTTGGTTTTTATGGATTGAAGCAGCTCCAATAGCGCTTTACTTAATTAATTTTTTTACTAGTGGCTTAGCTGAAACCAATGAATTTAGAATACATTTAATTGAAAGCATTCCATATTTTAGATTTTTGATGATGGGGGTAGGTCTATTATTAATTATGCGTTACAGACCGAAGGGTATACTTCCCGAAAAAATAAAAAATTTATAAAATTCAGCAAAGAAATGATTCAACCTGAAATTGTTAAAAAACCTATTTAAAAAAACTATATTTCCTTAAACTAATACTCATTAATAGAATCAAGTATTGCGCTAAAAATTATTTAGTGGTTAAATTAAGTTATGAGGGAAAAGGTTAGCCAAGCTTCATATGATGAAGAGCAATATCGTATTGATAGACAACATAACTCTTCAAGTATAAGCAAAAGATTAGATCTAAATGATCTTTTAAAAAGAGCTAAAGAACAAAAAAAAAACGATATAAAAACTAATTTAATTATTTACACTGTAGCTACTTTAGTATTAGCAGTTTTTATTTTAACTATTATTTATTATTAGATAAATTAATTTATTTTAAGTTATTATTTTGTTGGAAGAGTAGCGTTTAGGATAAAAGCTAATAATCCTGCGGGAATTAATCCTGTAGTTAATAATAATTTTAATTTAATTCCAAAATCTGGTATGTGAGCAACGAATTCAGGAAAAGCATACAATCCTATTCCAAAAGAAAGCGATAAAGCTAATATTAAAATATTTCTTTGACTCATTTCAGATTTCGAAATTAATTTAATTCCTGCTCCGGCAATTAGTCCAAACATAATTATAGCTGCTCCACCAATTACTGAATCTGGCATTGCTGCAATAATTCCACCTAATTTTGGAAACAAACCTAATAAAATTAAAATTATACCAGCAACAGTTCCAACGTGTCTGCTAATTACTCCTGTAAAAGCAACAAGACCAGCATTTTGTGAATAAGAAGTATTAGGCATAGCATTAAAAATTGAAGCAAAAGCTGTTCCTACACCATCAGCCATTATACCTCCAGAAAGTTCTTTATTAGTAGCTTCTCTATTTGCACCACCCATTGTAGTAGCGCTAATATCTCCAATCGTTTCAATTGTTGTTACAATTGACATAAACAACATTAATATGACTGCGCCCCAAACAAAATCTATTCCATATTGAAACGGCATAGGCAAAGCAAACCAATCGGCTGCCGCTATTTTTCCCCAACTAATTTGTCCTAGTAAAGCTGCCATTACAAAACCAGCTATTATTCCAAGAAGAATAGATGCTGAAGATATCATTCCTTTTCCTCTTAGATTGCATAGAAGAGCAACTATTAAAACAGTTCCAGCTATAAGTAGATGTTCCCAATTTGCAAAAAGTTCTGGCTTATTGTTCATCAGCCACACTCCACCACCAGCATACTTGAATCCAACCTTAAGCAGACTTATTCCAATCATTAGCACAACTATTCCTGTTACTAACGGAGGAAACATATGTCGAATTGGTTTTAGTATTTTACCAATCCATATTTGAAAAATACCTCCGATAAAAGCTGCCGTGAATATTGCTCCTAAGCCAAAAGCTTTAAAAGGTAACATTATTGGAATGAAAGCAAAGCTTGTACCTTGAATAATAGGAAGTCTTGCTCCTATATTTTTATAACCTACTGTTTGTATGATTGTTGCTACACCTGCAGCAAATAAAGCCATTTGAATTAAAAAAATTTTTTCTCCTGTTGTTACCCCAAAAACACCTGCAACAATCAGCGGGACCGTAATGTTACCAGCAAACATCGCGAACACGTGTTGAATACCTAAAGGTATAGATTGATTTAGTGGTAGTTTTTTATTTACTCCACTACCGCCTCTTGATTTTTTTCGTGATCTTGCCATTAATCCCTCTCTTTAATCTAAAAGCCTATTAAAATAATCGATATAGGTCAAATACTGTTTTGTGTTATTTTTGACCTATAAATTGCACACTTTATATATGTAATATATGTGTAAATTTTACTCCAACTCAATTGTACTTGGTGGTTTAGACGTAATATCGTAAACAACTCTATTAATTCCTTTAACTGAATTAATAATTTTATTACTTATTTTTTGCAGAAAATTTTTATCAAAGTTAAAAAAATCTGCCGTCATGCCATCTTCTGAAGTAATAGCTCTCAACAAACAAATGTATTCATAAGTTCTGCTGTCTCCCATTACGCCTACAGTTTTAACAGGAAGTAGTGCGGCATATGCTTGCCAGATTTTGCTATAATAATTTGTTCGTTTTAATTCATTTATGAATATAGAATCGGCATCTTGAAGTATTTTAATTTTTTGCTCCGTAACTTCTCCTGGAATTCTTATTGCCAAACCTGGTCCAGGAAATGGATGACGATACAGAATATCTTTTGATAAAGACAATTGAATACCTAATTTTCTCACCTCATCTTTAAACAGATCCTTTAAAGGTTCTATTAAATTAAGCTTCATTCTTCTTGGAAGTCCACCAACATTATGATGAGATTTAATTTTTGAAGAGGGGCTGCCAGTAACTGTTTTGCTTTCAATTAAGTCAGGATAAAGTGTTCCTTGCGCCAAAAATTTAACATTCTTAATTTTTTTTGCATATTTTTCAAATAGATGGATGAAGAGTTTTCCTATTATTTTACGTTTTATTTCAGGATCAGATATTTTTTTCAATTTTTTTAAAAAAATATTTGATGCATCTACATAAATAAATTTAATCTTAAATTTTCTTTTAAATGTATTTATAACTTCTTTCTCTTCATTTTTTCTCAACAAACCCGTGTTAATGAAAATACAAATAAGATTATTTTTAATAGCTTTTTTTAATAATAAAGCTACAACACTGCTATCAACACCACCAGATAGCGCACATATAACTTTATGATTTTGTACTTTTTTCTTAATATTTGATATCAAGATTTCTTTTTGCTGTTTTGCATTCCAAGTTCTTTTAATTTTGCAAATATTAAATAAAAAATTTTTAATCAAAATTTTACCATTTTTCGTATGACTAACCTCAGGATGAAATTGTATTCCATAATATTTTTTAATTTCATTCGAAATAATAGCAAATTTTGAATTTGTGCTAGAAGCTATCCTTTTAAAATCTTTTGGAATAACGCTCACAATATCTTGATGACTCATCCATACTGAAGTTTTTTTTGTTATAAAAAAATTTTTAGTAATTGGACTCTTTAAAATACTTTTTAAAAAAGCTCTTCCAAATTCTCTTTTTTTTGAAGTTTTAACTTTTCCCCCAAGTTTTTTGGATAGTATTTGATGTCCGTAGCAAATGCCTAATATTGGAACTTTTAAGTTTAATATCTTATTGTCTAATTTTGATGTTTTTTTATCTGTAACTGTTTGAGGTCCACCAGATAATATAATGCCTTTTATAAATTGATTTTTATTTAATTTTTTTATTTTAGTGAAATTAATTATTTCCGAATATGCTCCTAATTCCCTAACTTTTCTTGCTATTAATTGAGTAAATTGTGAACCAAAATCTATTATAATTATTTTTTCTCTATTCATTATTTTTTAACTTGGTCAACATTATGAACCATGCTTTCATAAAAACCAGCTTTAGTGATTTTTACAAATTCACTCTTTTTCTGCAAATCTTCAATAGTTTTTGAACCCATGTAGCCCATTGAAGATTTTAAGCCACCTATTAATTGGTATATGATTTTATTAACCGGGCCCTTGAATTGAACAATACCCTCGACTCCTTCAGCCACATATTTTGAAATATTTTTATTTTTTTTCTGAAAATATCTATCAGCTGAGCCTGATGACATAGCACCTACTGAACCCATGCCTCTAAAATTTTTATATAATTTTCCTTTATGTTTAAAAATTTTTCCAGGACTTTCTGTTGTACCAGCAAACAACGAACCCACCATTACAGCATTTGCTCCGGCAGCTAGAGCTTTAGCAATATCGCCAGAAAATTTTATACCTCCATCTGAAATTATTTTAGTCTTATAATTTTTTAGTGCTTTTTTAACATCCAAAACTGCACTTAACTGAGGGACTCCAATGCCCGTTACAAGTCTTGTTGTACAAATTGAACCAGGACCTATTCCTACTTTGACCATATCGACACCTGAATCAGCTAAAAATTTTGCTGCTTTTCCAGTTGCTATATTTCCAGCGCAGATAATAGAATTTTTTGAAATTTGTTTTATTTTTTTTATTATAGTTGCTACTTTTTTAGTATGACCATGAGCCGTATCTACAACAATTAAATCAACTTTGGATTCTAATAATTTATAAACTCTATCTATATCTTCTTCATTAGTTCCAACAGCAGCACCTACAATAATATTTTTCTTTTTTACCTTTTTAACTTGTAGAGCTTGATTATTTGGATTTAGGTTTTTGTGAATTATTCCTAAACCCCCAGATTTTGCTATAGCTATAGCCATTTTAGATTCAGTTACAGTATCCATGGCCGAAGATAACAAAGGTATATTTAACTTAAGATTTTTATTTAATTCTGTTTTTGTGTTTGTTTGACTGGGAAGAACAGAAGAATATTGAGGCACAAGTGTTACGTCATCAAATGTTAACGACTCTTTAATGGCACCCATATTTCACTATAGGCATTTTTTTTAAAAAGGAAAGAAGTTTTTGTCTTGTTGACAAAATAAACAAAAAAAACCTCAGCAGTTTTCACCGCTGAGGTTTATAAAATTATATTTTATCTTTGTTTTTTAGTCTTAAATTTACCACCTTTAATTTCTTTTTCTAAGAAATTACCAACGTGTTCTCCAACGTCTGTAAATACGACTCCTGTTGCTCCTTCGTAATCAACTGCTTTACC
>SHAO01000044.1 GCA_004213215.1 Candidatus Pelagibacterales bacterium
CTTGCTTATAAAACACCTAAATTTTATTGCTTTTCCTCCATCTGATATACCAGCTCTAAATTTTCCTTCACCTCCATCAACAGCCCTAGTGCCGTCATAATTTATATTTTTTTTAGTTAAATCTATAATTTCAGTTTTACAAATTTCTTTTACGGCCCCTTCTGTTAATGGCTCATTTAATTCCCAATGACTAAAAGGTGTACTGTAATGTTTAGCTCTTTTTTTTAAAGAATTTAAAAATTCCATTAAATTAATTTTCTATTTTATTTTTTAACTCTAGTGCTATTCTTTGTGCTTCATTGTGTTTATTATATGACCAAGATTCAACTTTTTCTCCTAACTCCCTAGTAATTTCCATTTTCTTAAATAGTTCAAAGAATCTTTTAAATCTATAATCATTTCTTTTTGCTTTCATGTGGGCCACAAATATAGGTTTGCCAGAAGTAGCTGCTTCAGAAATCATTGATGTTGAATCGCATGTTACAACTACATAATCTGCTAAAGCGTAGGCAGATAGGTATGCTTGCTTGTCTACTTTATTTACAACATAACCACATTCTCCTAATTCTTTTATTGCCAGATCTATACTTTCCCTTGGTGTTCTCATAGAAGGTATAACAATTATTTTATAACCTCTAGAAACGAAATCAGATTTTATCGTATTAAATATTTTAATTAATTGATCTTTATCAAATTTATAATATTTATTTGGACCTCCTAAAATTAAAGAAACTATTTTGTTGCTTTTAATTTTATTAATTAAGTACGGTTTTGCATTTTCTATTTCCATTTCAGTTATGTAATGGATTGCTCCCTTAGAATTAAAGACATTTTCCCCACTTAAATTATCATGTTCAGGAGCAATAATTACATCAAAATTTTTTAAACTTACTTTTGGGTCTTGTATATGTATCGTAAAAATTTTTGGATTTTTTCTTTTGAGAAGAATTGAAGGTATAACACTTTTTCTTCCACAAGAAATTACTAGATCTGGTTTTTCTTCTTCAATAATATAATTTCTATCTTTTAAAACTATTGAAGAAATGGGAGAAAATTTAGGTGGTATTAAATTCCATGGAAAATTTAATCTTATAATTTTGTGACTAAAATCAGCGCTTATAGCTTTAGCCAATCCTTCTACTTGGCTAATCATTCCATGCATACCCTCAGTTAAAAGTAAGGCTTTTAATTTTCCCATATATAATTGTATATATTTCTATATTTTATTTATCCACAGCATAATAAATAGGTTTTATTTAAAATCATTAACCTTTATACCTCCTCTATGGAAATATGCGTATTGAAGAAGATATCAAGCTGGATTATGCCGATGTACTGTTTCGGCCTAAGCGTAGCACCCTATCAAGCCGTAAAGACGTAGAGCTTAAACGTACCTACAAATTTAAATATAGCAATCATCAATGGACTGGAACACCCATTATAGCAGCTAATATGGATGGTGTTGGCGAGTTAGAAGTTGCAAAAAATTTAGCTAAATTTGAAATAATGACATGCTTAACTAAACAACATGACATTAAAGTAATTAAACGCAACTCAGCAATTAGAGAAATTTTTCCTCACCTTGCACTAAGTACTGGCACTAGTGATAAAGACTACAAAAGACTAAACGAAATTTTAAAAGAATTTAGTTTCTTTGAGTTTATATGTATCGACATTGCAAATGGTTACTCTGATCACTTTAGTAAGTTTGTCAGGTCTGTAAGAGAAAAATATCCAACCAAAACTATAATAGCAGGAAATGTCGTTACTGCTGATATGACGCAAGAATTAGTAATGAGTGGTGCCGACATAGTAAAAGTTGGTATTGGCCCAGGTAGCGTTTGTACAACACGTATACAAACTGGTGTTGGTTATCCACAACTAAGTGCAGTAATTGAATGTGCAGATGCTGCTCATGGACTAGGAGCACATATTATTGCAGATGGTGGATGCACTTGTCCTGGCGATGTGGCAAAAGCATTTGGTGGTGGGGCAGACTTTGTAATGCTTGGAGGTATGTTTGCTGGTCATGAAGAAGGTGGCGGAAAAAAAACAAAAAAAAATGGATCACAATTTATAGAATTCTATGGGTCTAGTTCTGACACAGCTCTCGATAAACACTATGGTGGTCTTGCAGATTACAGAAGCAGCGAAGGTAAAAAAGTCCTGTTGAAGTATCGTGGTAAAATAAAAGATACAGTTTTAAATATCTTAGGTGGCATTAGAAGTAGTTGTACTTACGTTGGCGCACCATCTTTAAAACAATTAAGCAAATGTACGACTTTCATTAGGGTAAACCAACAATTTAATGATACCTTTGAATAAAAATTGAAATCTTTAAATATAATTAAAAGTACCCATATAAATAATTAATATGAAAAATACTTCTGCAAGACATTCGAAAGTATTAATTTTAGGATCGGGTCCAGCTGGTTATACAGCTGCGATCTACGCGGCAAGAGCAATGTTGAAGCCAATTTTAGTACATGGATCAGAACCAGGTGGACAATTAAGTGCTACAACTGATGTACAAAATTATCCTGGATATTCTGATGTTATACAAGGTCCTTGGTTAATGGATCAAATGAAAGAACAATCTAAAGCTGTTGGTACAGAAATGATTGAAGATCATATTAAAGAAATTAATTTAAAAGAAAAACCTTTTAAAGCTATAGGAGATAGTGGGCAAGAATACACAGGTGATACAGTTATAATTTCAACTGGTGCTCAAGCAAGATGGCTAAATTTAAAATCTGAACAAGAGTTTCGTGGATTTGGAGTCTCTGGTTGTGCTACTTGCGATGGTTTTTTCTTTAAAGATAAAGAGGTGGCTGTTGTTGGTGGAGGGAATGCTGCTGTAGAAGAAGCAATGTTCCTAACAAAGTTTGCTACAAAAGTAAAACTTATACATAGAAGAGATAAGTTGCGTGCAGAAAAATTACTGCAAAAAAAATTAAAAGAAAATCCAAAAATAGAAATTATTTGGGATTCAGTTCTTGAAGAAGTTATGGGAGATAAAAATCCAAAAGGTGTAACAGGAATTAAAATTAAAAATATTAAAACTAATAAATCTTCGGAAATGAAACTTCATGGTCTGTTCATAGCTATTGGGCATGATCCAGCAACATCTCTATTTAAAGGTCAATTAGATATGGATAAAGAAGGATATTTAATAACAAAACCAGATTCGACTGTGACTAACATTCCTGGAGTTTTTGCAGCAGGAGATGTTAAAGATAAAATTTTCAGACAAGCAGTGACAGCTGCAGGCATGGGATGTATGTCAGCTCTAGAGGCAGAAAAATTTTTATCTTCTAAAAATTAAAATATAAAATAAAGGAAAAAATTAAAGTCTTAATCTTGAGTTAATATAATAAAATTTATGAAAAAAATATTAATTATTTTATTATTTATTGCTAGTCCCTTGCAAGCCGAAAAAATAGAACGACTAAGTTGGTATAATTTGCAGGAACTTCTCGAAGATGATAAATTAACATATAAAATAATAAAAAGCTGTGTATCTTTAAACTCTGCCTTAACTGAACTAATTAAAGAAGAGCATCCAGACTTAGCTAATGAATTTTTTAAAACGGCAAATTATTTGTACCCATTTGGTATTCTTGTTTTAAAAAAAATAGAAAATATAAATAATAAAGATGCTGAAAAAGATTTTTTATCTAGTGTAGACAATCTTACAAACGATTACATGGATTTCATGATAAAAAATGGCAAAACCACAGAAAGTTTCATTAACGGAACCTTTTTAGGCGATGACATTACTTATTGTAACGAAATAAGATCGGCAATAGAAATAACTATTTCTGAATCTCCGAAGAACTAAAATATTATTCTGTTTTCTTCATTTTTGGTATTTTTGATTTCTTTGGTTTTTTAGGAATTTTAGATTTTTTAGAGCCAGAATCTCCTTCGACAACTCCCTCTTCCTCTATTGGGGCCATTACTTCTTTGCATTTTTCTGAATCACAAAAATATGTTGCTCCATTTTTAGTATTGTAAAGATAAGCTCCACAATTAGATTTTCTATTTTCGGTACAATTAACAGGTTCTAATTTATATTCTGCAAACGAATTTGTTGCGAAATATAATAAAACTGTAAATACTAAAAAAAATCTTTTCATAAAAAAATATATTAAAAAAATTAAATTTAAATATAATGATTCAACTACTGTTAGAATAATTTTGCAACAATTAAAATATTAAATTTGGCATAAAAATTACTTTTAAAATAAGCAAAAATTCAGCATTTAAAAATCAATACAACCTTTTATTGAATGGTTATCTTCTGGCAAAAACTCTTCTTATATGATGGAATATAGGTTCAACAATTAAGTAGGGAGGGACAAATGATAAATATAAAAAAAATATTCTATGTTGTTGTTTTCTCTTGTTTTATGGGAATCTTTACAGCAGCTTCGGCTCAAGAGCTGTGCACTAAGTGCTTAAAAGATGTGCCTAAAGACATGAGAGATTACGTTTACAATATGGATTTTATGGATAAAGACCAACCTTTAGGACCAACTGTTATGAAGGGTTGGAAGAGTCCTAGAAAACCACCTTGGACAATAGGTTATGCTAGTACTTACGCTGGTAATACTTGGCGTAAAGGTGCAATGGAAAGATTGATGGAAGTTGTTTATCCAAAATGGAAAGCGTTAGGAATGGTTGATGAAATTGTTATAACCCAGTCAAACTTGGATGATACTTTGCAAATTCAGCAAATGAGACAGATGATAGATGGTGGAAAAGTTGATGCCATTATTATTTGCTGCTCAAACTTAACAGCTCTTAACCAAACAATTAAATATGGTTGGGAAAAAGGCATCCCGACACTTTCTTTCACTGGTTTCACAACGTCACCATATTCAATCAACACGTCAGTTAACTACAGATTGGTTGGTTATTATATTGGTGCATGGATGGCAGAACTAATTGGTGAAAAAGGTAATGTAATAATCATGGACGGAATTCCTGGTTATTCTGCATCTGACCAACAGAGTGATGGAATGAAAGAGGGTCTAGCACAATATCCTAATGTAAAAGTTGTTGCACAGTTAGCACATAACTGGACATCACAAGTTGCACAGAAAGAACTATCTCAATGGTTATCAAGTAACCCAATAGAGATACACGGTATTGCTGTTCAATCATCAGGAGAGACTGGAACTCTACAAGCATTACTTCAATCTGGAAGAGATCCAATTCCACCAATCGCATTAGGTGGAGAATTAGGTGCTCTATGTTATTGGAGACAAAATCCAAGTTATATTAATGAAGCGATATATGCTTGGCCTCCAGGAGATGAAGTTGAGTTTGGGGTTGATGTAATGATCAGAACTTTACAAGGTCAAGGTCCAAGAATTCAATCTATATTGGTTGGTCCTGCGACAAAGAGTTTTGATGATATCAAAAAAATCTTAAACGAAGATTGTGATAGAAATTCTACAGGTTGGGATAATCCAGGAATAGATAACTGGGCTCCTAGATCTTATGTAGAAAAATTCTTTGATAATCCTTTCGATCCAGAGAGTTACGATCCAAAATCTCACTAATACTTTAACTTAAAGTATGAGTGTAGAACAAAATATAAAAGACAACACCTCTAACAAAGAGGTGTTGTCTGACAAATCAAAAAAAATTTCTGGTGATATCTACGTCCAAGATGTTCATAAATATTTTGGTATAACAAAAGCTTTAAACGGAGTTAATTTTAATGCAAATTTTGGTGAGATTCATGCAATCGTTGGAGGTAACGGTTGTGGAAAAAGCACACTAGCAAAAGTAATGTCTGGTGTTTTGCCAGTTGATAAGGGCAAAGTTTCTGTAATGGGTCACACTCCTACGTCACCTGTTATGGCGAGAGAGATGGGTATAGCTACTGTTTTCCAAGAAGTAATGATTGCAGAAGAAGCAACTGTTGTGGACAACTTGTTTGTTGGTTCAGATAGTTTTTGGTACAAAAATTTAACACAAAGAGAAAAAGCCTTAAAAGCACAAGAGCTTATGGAAGATCTTTCTGGCGAGTACATAGATCCCTATACACAAGTATTCAATTTATCACTACCGATTAAAGCTTGGATCACGATTGGTAGAGCTTTTTTACGTGAAAATACAAAAGTACTAATTCTTGATGAATCGTCCGCTGCACTTGATTTTGATTCAACCGAAAGATTATTTAAAAAAATGAGAGAATTACGTGACAACGGTGTTGCAGTTTTTATTGTTACCCATCGAATTGCTGAATTAATACGTATAAGTGATAAAGCAACAGTTATGAGAGATGGCAAAGATGTAGGAGTTTTAGAAAAAAAAGATCTTAATGAAAAAAATTTATTAAGTTTAATGACAGGGAGAACTGAATCTGGAGACAAATCTAAATCTACTGCTGTAAAAACAAAAACTGACAAGGTGGTAATGAGAGCCGAAAATTTAGTTGTTTGGCCTGAAAGTGTACCAGTTAACTTTGAAGTGCGTAGAGGTGAAATAGTAGGTGTTACAGGTTTAGATGGTAATGGCCAAGATGATTTTGTTAAAATTTTAGCTGGAGTTCAAGAATCACATGGAGGTACCACTGAAGTTTTAGATAGTAGTGATAAATTCACAAAATATAATTCTTTGATGGATGCCAAAAAAAATGGAGTCTCTTTTGTTTCGGGGGACAGAAAAAAAGAAGGAATACTTCCTAATTTAAGCATTTATGAAAACTTAGTAGTTCCACTTTATCGAACAACAAGTAAAGCTGGGTGGCTAGGTTTTATTAATTGGTTAGAGTTGAATGGAGTGTTTGACTGGGAGGTAGAAAGACTAAATATTAAAACAGGTCCTAAAGATAATCTTATTGGTTCTCTAAGTGGAGGTAACCAACAAAAAGTGATGATAGCTAGATCTTTAGCAACACATCCAAAAATTCTTATCTTGAATGATCCTGCTAGAGGTATTGATGTAAGCACCAAAAGAGATTTATATACTCATCTTAGAAATTTTGTCGAAGAAGGAAATACAGTTATTTTCTTATCTAGTGAGTTAGAAGAGTTTATAGACCTTTGTCCTAAGGTCCTCGTATTTAGACATGGAACTATATTTGATATTTTTGAAAATGAAAAAGTTAATGCAGATACTTTACTAGAGGGAATGTTTGGCCAAACAGCAGGCATAGGATCTACTAATATTAGCAGACCTAATAACAAAAATATTTTAAACAAGCCAAGTAAAGATAATAATTATAAAACAAATGTTAATAACTTAAATAAAAAAATTATAAAAATAGAAAATTTTGAAAAAGAAAAAAAATCTAAATCTAAAAATTTAAATAAAAAAATAAAAATAAAAACATTTTAATGGAAAAAGAAAATATAAATAATTATTATACAGATCAAGATTTAATTAACTTTGAAAATTTAAAAGATTTTAAAGAATTTAATACTAATAAATTAAATACTAATCAAAATAATAACTATACTCTAAGATATGCTAAGACTGATAACGAACATTTTAACAAAATTATAAATATCAATAATAGCAAGAATGCTTTGTCACAAAAACCTAAAAAGACCCAAAATAATAATCACTATAATTCACTAGACCTTAAAAATTTTGAAAAAATTAATAACTTTTCAATTTTTAATGGAAATAAAATCATAAATAAAAAAAATGAAGTTATAAAAAATAAAGCTAATTATACAGCTAATGATATGAATGAATTTCATCAGATTATTAAGTATAAAAATAATATTAAAAATGTTCATAAAAACAAAATAAATTCAAATATTGATAAAAAAAAAATTAAAATTATTGATTTTGATAAGTTAAATAATAAAAAAAAAGATTTTAGAAATAAGATTGGAATTGAAAAAATAAAAATAGTTTATTTTGATTAATTTATGGAACTAGTAGATAAAGTTAAAAAAGTATATAGATCAAGTGTTGATACTTCTTCAAATAAGTATCTAATGGTACCAATTTTTATTTTCTTTTCATTATTAATTTTTGCAATGATAAGAAGTCCAATTTTAATCTCACAATCAGGTATTGGTAGCGCAATAATACTTAGTGCCCCACTTATATTAACTACTTATGCTTTAACATTTATTGTTATGGCTGGACGAGGTGGTGTCGATTTATCTATTGGTCCTTTTATGGGTTTTATAAACGTAAGTAGTATCCAGTTATATGCTCATGGATATTTAGAAACATCTATTGGTTGGTTCATTTACGCCATTGCAATGGGTTTAATTTGGCAACTTTTTTATGCTTTAATTGTAGTGTTCGTAAGAGTTTCACCGATTATAGTTGCTTTGGCAGGCTATTTAGCTTTTACAGGAATTAATCTTGTTATTCTATCTCGTCCGGGCGGTATTGCTCCAGATTGGTTAATACCTTGGGGAGAAGGCTTTACAATATTTAATGAAATATTCCTTCTGCTAATTTTAGCAACAATTTTATTTTATATTATCACGCATACAGCTTTTTGGAGTCATTTAAAGTTGATGGGCGCAGATGAGCGTGCCGCTTTTACAAGTGGTGTTAAAATTAACTGGGTAAGAATAGTTGCACACTTAATAGCTGGAATTTTTGCTGCATTGTCTGCAATATGTTTTACTGCCCTGGTTGGCTCTGGAGATCCTATACAAGGAACTAAGTATACGCTTCTGGGAGTAACCGCGCTGGTTCTTGGTGGAGCGAGTCTTGTAGGTGGTCGGGGTGGTGCTTTTGGAGCAATTTTAGGTGCTGGAACCCTTTATTTAATCAATTATATTTTAGTTACTTTTAGATTTGAAAGATTACAAAGTTTTGTCTCTGATTTATCTTACGGAGCTGTCCTAGTTATTGCTTTGCTTGTAAG
>SHAO01000045.1 GCA_004213215.1 Candidatus Pelagibacterales bacterium
AGGATCATCAATTGATCTATCCACATGAGTTTCAGCTGCAAGGTTAAAAATACCATCAGGTTTAAAGCGATTTAAAATAGTATACACTTGAGATTGATTATTTATATCTGTTTTAAAAAATTTGTAATTCCTATTTTTTTCTATTTTTTTTAAATTATAAGGATTTGCTGAATAACTTAATTTATCAATGTTAATAACAAAATAATTTTTTTTGAGTAAAAACTTTACTAAGTTGCTTCCAATAAATCCAGAACCACCTGTTACAACAAATTTTTTCATATTTATTTACAAAAAAAGGTATGATCTAATAAATTAAAGTATTAAAAGAATTAGAGTATAAAATCAATTATGTTTAAATAATGTCAGTCAAAGATATTACAGTTATAATAACGTCTTTTAGAAGTGGTGAAAAAATAAATGGTTGTCTTAGGTCAATCAATAGTGAAATTAAGGTATTGTTGATAGAAAATTCTAATGACTTGGATTTTAAAAAGAGTATTGAGCAAAAATTCAGTAATGTTGAGTGTATTTTAACAGGAAATAATTTTGGGTATGGAAAATCTAATAATATAGGCTTAAGAAAAACAACAACTAAATATGCTTTAATATTAAATCCAGATGCTATCCTAGATCAGTCTGCCATTAAAAATTTTTTAAAAGCCACAAAAGAAATAGATCAATTTGCTATTATGGGACCTTATATTCAGGAAGAGAAAAAAAAAATAAAAACAAATGATTCAAATAATTTTATACCAACACAAGTATCCAATGTGAAAGGTTTTGCAATGTTTTTAAATTTATCAGAATTTAAAGATATAGGTTTTTTTGATGAAAATTTTTTCTTTTATTTTGAAGAAATAGATTTATGTAAAAGATTGATTAATAATGGCAAGAAAATATATTTAATACCTGATATTATTATTCATCACGAAGGAGGAGCTTCGCATGATGAATCTTTAAAAAATGAAATGGAGCTTTCAAGAAATTGGCATTGGATGTGGTCTACCTTTAATTACCATAAAAAATATAAAGGTTTTTTTATTTCTTTTATTATTATTTTACCAAAATTGAGCTCAGCTGTTATTAAAGTTTTGATTTACTCTTTAATATTTCATCAAAAAAAAAGAAAAATTTATTATCAAAGACTTTCGGGTATAATTAATGCAATGATAGGAAAGTCTTCTTGGTATCGCCCCAAAGTATAATAAATATTATCTAGATAAAATTAATGTCTATTGCCATACTTAATTATTGATTTATAGAAATTAAAAATATACACAAACTATAATGAAAGAATTATCAAAAAAAATCTTAGTAACAGGAGCTGCTGGTTTTTTAGGGTCTCATTTAGCTGAAAAGTTGTCTGAAATGAACCATGAGGTTATAGGTGTAGATAATATGCTAGGAGGTTATGAAGATAATGTTCCTAAAAATATCAGCTTTTTTAACTTAGATTGCTGCGATTTAAAAAAAATGAATGAAATAATGAAAGGTGTAGATGTGGTCTATCATTGTGCAGCTACTGCTCATGAAGGTTTGTCAGTATTTTCTCCAGTAGAAATTACAAAAAATAATTATATGGCTTCTATTTCAGTATTTACTGCAGCAATTTCCCATAAAGTTAAAAGAATTATATTCTGTTCATCTATGGCAAGATATGGAGATCAACAAACTCCTTTTACTGAAAATATGAATCCAAAACCAATTGATCCTTACGCTATTTCTAAAGTTGCTTCTGAAAATGTTTTAATGAACCTTTGTGAGCTTAATAATATAGAATGGGTAATAGCTGTTCCTCATAATATTATTGGACCTAGACAAAAGTATGATGACCCTTTTAGGAATGTTGTGTCAATAATGATTAACCGAATGTTGAGAAATAAATCACCAATAATCTATGGTGACGGAGAACAAAAAAGATGTTTTTCATATATAGATGATTGTCTTAGCTGCATGTTACCAATGTTAGATCAAGAAAATTTAAATAAGCAAATTATTAATATTGGTCCTGATGAAGAATTTGTGACTATTAATAAGATAGCTGAGATTTGCTCTAATGTAACAGGTAGTAATTTAAAACCAATTTACAAAAAGGATAGACCCAGAGAAGTAAAGCATGCTACCTGCTCGGCTGACAAAGCAAGAAAATTATTAAATTATAAAACAAAAACAGATTTGGAGAATGGAATAAAAAAAACTTACGAATATATTAAAAAAAGAGGTCCAAAATCCTTCGATTACCATATAAATATAGAAATTAATAATGAACTTACACCAGAAACGTGGACCAAAAAAGAGCTTTAGTGACCTGGGAAATCGATTAGACTAAAAGTTTTATATCCTTTGTCTTCTAATAATTTTTTACCACCTAAATCGAAAAGATTAATTACAAATAAAAATCCAGAAACTACACCATTAGATTTTTCAACTAGTTTTGCCCCAGCTTCAGCAGTGCCACCCGTGGCTATTAAGTCATCAACTATTAATATTTTTTCTTTTGGCATAATTGAATCTTTATGAATTTCCAATGTAGCTTTTCCATACTCTAACTCAAAATCTTGAGAATATTTTTCTGCTGGTAATTTATTTTTTTTTCTCATTAAAATTAGTGATTTTGACAAATTGTAACAAAGAGCCGAAGCAAAAACAAAACCTCGTGATTCTATTGAAGCAATTTTATCAAAATTTAATTTCATCAGTATTTTTGTCATTTGATCGATGCATTCTTTAAACGCGTCTTTGTCTTTAATTAAAGTAGTAATATCTCTGAATAAAATTCCCTTTTTTGGATAGTCGGGAATACTTCTTATATGTTTTTTTAGGTCCATTTTTTTCTTCAAAGTTAATTAAAAAGATCATATTAATTATAATACTTTATGACAATAAACAAACTTGCAATAATAGGTGGCAGCGGACTTTATGATGTTGAGGAATTTAAAGAACGTGAATTTTTGAAGATCAAAACGCCCTGGGGACAACCATCAGATGAAATTTTAAAAATAAAATATAAGGGAAAAGAAGTTTATTTTCTTCCAAGACATGGAAAAGGTCATTTTATATCTCCAACAAACATAAATTTTAGAGCAAACATAGACGCACTTAAGCAAATAGGAGTTACTGATATAGTTTCGGTTTCAGCAGTTGGATCTTTAAAAGAAAATTTACCACCAGGAAAATTTGTAATTGTAGATCAATTTATTGATAGAA
This sequence comes from Candidatus Pelagibacterales bacterium, assembly GCA_004213215.1. Taxonomy (GTDB): domain Bacteria; phylum Pseudomonadota; class Alphaproteobacteria; order Pelagibacterales; family Pelagibacteraceae; genus AG-414-E02. Next base: position 3,208 of record SHAO01000045.1, read on the forward strand.
CTTTTGCTAGAAAGAAAACTTTTTTTGATGATGAGGTAGTTGCTCATGTATCAATGGCACACCCAACATCAAATGGCCTAATGAATGCTTGTGAAGAAGCAATAAAAAAAGAAGGCATCGAATATCAAAAGGGAGGAACCTATGTTGTTATGGAAGGTCCACAATTTTCGACACTGGCAGAGTCAAATTTATATAGATCATGGAAAGCTGATGTAATTGGAATGACTAATATGCCAGAAGCAAAATTAGCTAGAGAAGCAGAAATTAGATATGCATCTGTTTCAATGGTCACAGACTATGATTGCTGGCATCCAGATCATAAAAACGTAGATGTTCAGCAAGTAATCAAAGTTCTTTTAGGAAATGCAGCTAAAGCAAAAAATATGATTAAAAATCTCATAGATAATTTTGAAAATCATATAGATCCTAAAGATCCAACAAATAATTGTTTAGATGTAGCAATTATCACTGCACCTGAAAAAAGAACTCAAAAAACTAAAGATAAACTTAAAACAGTAGCAGGAAGAGTATTAAAGAAATGAAAGTAGAAGGAAAAGAATATCGTACAATTTGGTTTGATGAAAAAAATCAAACTGTGAAAATTATTGATCAAACAAAACTACCTCATCAATTTATAATTAAAGATCTTAAAACAGTAAAAGATGCGATTAATGCCATAAAAGTTATGGAGGTTAGGGGAGCGCCATTAATAGGTGGAACCGCTGCTTACGGTATTGTTTTAGCTATTATGGAAAAAAATGATCCTGATTTTATTAAGAAAAGTTCAGAAGAATTAATTCAATCAAGACCAACGGCAATCAATCTAAAGTGGTCAGTTGATCGTATGATGAAGAAATTATCAGGGGTAAATAATAACGAATTATTAAAAGTAGCACTTGATGAAGCAAAGGCAATATGTGAAGAAGATGTTAAATTTTGTGAAAATATTGGATTAAATGGATTAAAAATTATTGAAGAAATTTACAAAAAGAAGAAAGATAAAGTGAATATTTTAACCCATTGTAATGCTGGTTGGCTTGCAACAATTAATTGGGGAACTGCAACATCTCCTATTTATCATGCACATAAAAAAGGAATTCCAGTACATGTTTGGGTTGATGAAACAAGACCAAGAAATCAGGGTGCTAATTTAACTTCATACGAACTGAACGAAGAAAAAATTCCCAACACAATTATTGCAGATAATACGGGTGGAATATTAATGCAAAGAGGTGAAGTGGATATGTGCATTGTTGGAACTGATAGAACCTTATCTACAGGAGATGTTTGTAATAAAATTGGAACTTACTTAAAAGCATTAGCAGCTAAAGATAATAATGTTCCATTTTATGTTGCTTTACCTAGCTCAACAATTGATTGGAATATAGAAAATTATAAAGATATTCCTATAGAAGAAAGAAATTCAGAAGAATTATCCCACGTTGAAGGCTTAGATGAAAATAATAAAGTAAAAAAAGTAAGAATTTATCCAAAGAAAAGTAAAACAATGAACTTAGCTTTTGATGTTACGCCCGCTAAATATGTCACAGGATTAATAACTGAAAAGGGTATTTGCGAGGCATCGAAGGAAGGATTAAAAAAAGTTTTTAAATGACAAATATTTCAGCTTATATAATTTTAATTATTGCAGTTGCTTTAGGAACAGCAGCAAATGGATTTGCAAAAAGTGCACAAGGATTTACAGTATTGATACCAAGTATTATCACTGCAATTACAATTGTTTTATGTATGTTTACCTTGTCACTTGTAATGAAGGTGATTCCTGTCGGTATAACTTATGCTTCATTTGCTGGACTTTGTATTATAGCAACGGTGTTAGTTGGAGTTTTTAAATTTAATCAAACACCTAATCTTTATACAAATATCGGATTAGCTTTTATTATTATAGGAGTAATAATGGTTAACCTAGTTGGAAAGACAAATAATTAAAAATTATCTCAGTGAAGCAGCTATATTTCCACCATCAACTGTAAGAACTGCCCCTGTAGTTTTTTTAGAAGTAGCTAAATGAAAAAATGCTTTAGCAACATCTTCTGCTTTTACCTCATTCAATAATAAATTTCCTTTCATGTATTCATCAGTTGATACTGCTCTTGCTTTTGCTCTAGTCTTAATCATTTTATCTGTCATTAAACCACTTCTTATTCTATCAGCATTCACTCCATTTGATCTAATTCCATAAGAACCATAATCTACCGCATATTGTTTACATAAACTTAATAAAGCAGCTTTTGGTAAACCATAAGGACCAAAATTTTTCCCAGGGTTAACAGCCTGTTTTGAAATATTGAAAAGTAAACAGCCATTAATATTTTGTTGTTTCATTATTTTAACTGCTTCGGAAGCACAATTTTGATGAGCAAAAAAATTAATCTCAAAACTTTTTCTTAAATGATCATCACTTACTTCACCTATTGCTCCGCCAGGTGCAGTTCCTGCATTTGATATTAAAATATCAAAACCCCCAAATTTTTCGCAGATTTGTTTAAAGGCATTTTTAATACTTTTTTTATTAGTAACATCACAATGAATACAAAAATCGTTAATTTTAGTTTTTAATTTATTTATTTTTTGTAAATTACTATCTAGCAAAACTACTTCGGCCCCATAGTTTTTAAACATTTTATAAGTTGCATAACCAATAGTTCCTATCGCGCCAGAAACCACAACAACATTACCTTCAAGCAACTTTTTTTTTCTTTTTATTTTAGCTTGTTCAAGAGACCAGTACTCCACATCAAATAAATCTTTTTCAGGTATAAATTTATATTTAGAGGTTTCTTCAACTGATGAGATTACTTTTGCGTTAGTTTCAGTTAAATCACCAGCAATTTTTGCTGCAGTTAAATCTTTGCCAACAGTAAATACCCCTACATTTTGAACTAATACAACTCTAGGAGAAGTATCTAGCATAACTTTTCTACCTTTGACTTTCTTTTTATTTTTATTGAAATAACTAATGTATTTTTTTCTGTAACTTGCCATAGCCTTTTGAGCCATAATTTTAAAGTCATTTAAAGAAGAATTTTTCTTTGGTGTAACTATTAAAGGAAAAGGTTTTACTCTAATAACATGGTCTGGAGTTGCTGTTCCTTTTGATGAATAAGTTCTTACATTTTGACCATTAGTAAAATATTTTAAATGTTTATTTGATTTATAATTAACAATAAATTTTTGATCTGGATGACTATTAGATAAAAGACCTCTAATGATTGGTGCTATCTCATGAGGCTCAAATTTTGGAGAAAATTTCGCAATCTGTTTTATTTTTTTAACTTTTAACTTTTTAACTGCTTTTTCTGCCTGAGACACATATTTTATCATTAAGCTATAAGCTTCTTTAGCATTGTTAGCAAAAGTAAAAATTCCATGGTTCATCAATATAAGACAATTTATTTTTGGATTTTTTGCATATATTTCATAAACTTTTTTAGCTAGCATAAAACCTGGCATCACATAAGGAACTAAAGCTACTTTTTCCCCAAATATTTTATTACAAAGTTTAAATCCCTCAGGTCTATTAGTAACATTTAAAATTGCATCAGCATGAGTATGATCAACAAATTTAAATGGTAAAAATGCATGCAAAAATGTTTCAACAGACGGGTTTGGGGATTTAATATTTATTAGATTTCTTTTTTGGAAACTAACCATATCTTCATCAGATAGGTATTTTTTATTTTTAAGGCTTAGAAGAGGATTTAGCTTAACTGCAGGCAAACCTTCAGGCTCAATTTCACCCATATCCCACCCACTTCCTTTGACACACAAAACATTATATTTTTTTCCATCAATATCATTAATAGATGTTTTTACAGAAGTGTTACCTCCTCCGTGTAAAACCAACTCATTATTTCTTCCCAAAAGTCTAGTTGTATAAACTCTAAGAGCAAGATCGGCAGAAATACCAATATTTTTGTATTTATTGATATATTTTTTTGCTTCTGATGATGACCATTTATTTTTCAAAATTAAACTCCTAGCACTTATTAACAGTCTATTTTTTAGTTGTCATATAAAAAATAACAAGTATAAAAAATATAAGGGGAATCTATGAAAAAAGTAGGAGAGCACATAACTTTAGATTTTTTAGGTGTTAAACAAGATTATTCACCTAATTTTTATAATAAAATTATTTATAAAATTGCAAAAAAAGCCAAAGTTGAAATTCTTAATGTTTCCGACCATGTGTTTAAGCCGCAAGGTTTTACTTTAGTAGCCTTACTTGCTGAGAGTCATATGAGTTTTCACACTTTTCCAGAAAAAGGAATAATAAGTTTTGATTTTTTTACTTGTGCTAAAATATCTCCAAAAGTTGCCTTAGATATTCTTAAAAAAGAAATTAGACATGAAAGAATTGTAGTTAAAAATTTTGATAGAAGTACAGTTAGCTTATATGACGATATTTACAGCACCCCAGGTCAAAAAAAATATTATGTAGTAAATGATGTTCTTGAAAATTTTGTATCAAAAGTAGGTCAGCACATAGAGATTTTAAAATTAGAAGAATTTGGAAATGCTTTATTCATTGATGGTGAACTGCAAGTATCTGAAAAAGATGAAAAAAAATATAGTGGACAATTTGTTAGTTCAGCCCTTAACTTAAATAGTGCAAATTCTACAGCAGCAATTATTGGAGGAGGAGATGCTGGTGTTGCAAGAGAGTGTATTTCAAAAGGATTTAATTTAATTGATTGGTATGAATTAGACCCAGAAGTTGTCAAAGCCTGTTATAAATACCTACCTAAAATTTCTAGTAGAGTGAAAGAAAGTAATAGTATCAAAACTTTTTGGGGAGATGCTTTTGAAAGTATAAAATCAGCTGAAGATTCTAAGTACGATAAGATTTTTGTTGACCTTAACGATGATCAATATTGCATTGATCTTGCCGCAAAAAATATGAAAGCTTTAAAAAGAATTTTAAAACCTGGAGGAGTTATAACTGCTCAAGTTGGATCTAAAGATAAAAAACCCAAGCAAGTTGACAGTTGGTTAAAAGTTCTTACAAAAAATTTTGGAAATGTAAAATTAGATGAAGTTTATATCCAAAGCTTCGATTGTCGTTGGAATTTTGCTTCTTCAGTGATGAATAGCTAAAAATTCAACTATAACACGTACAATTTTTCCTGGAATAATTTTTTTTATAATTATAGAATTAATCTTTTTTAACAGGAGGGAATATGAAAAATATATTTAAATTTTTTCTATCTTCTATTTCTGCGTTTGCTATATTTTTTTCAAGCGCTCAAGCAGATAGTATTAGAATAGGAACTGAAGGTGCATATCCACCATGGAATTCAAAAGATGCTTCAGGCAATCTAATTGGTTTCGAGGTAGATCTTGCAAAAGAGCTTTGTGCAATAATGAAACATGAATGCACAATAGTAGAACAAGATTGGGATGGAATGATTCCAGGACTTATTATGCGAAAGTTTGATGCAATAATGGCTGGCATGTCTATTACAGATGAAAGATTAAAAACTATTAACTTTTCAAGAGGTTATGCTGACGAAGTAGCTTCTTTAGCTGTCATGAAAGGTTCAAGTCTTGAAGGAATGGATACTCCAGAAAGCATCAATCTTTCAAAAGGCAATAATAAAGTTTTAAAAACTTTAACTGCTGCACTTGC
>SHAO01000046.1 GCA_004213215.1 Candidatus Pelagibacterales bacterium
GTGTTAAAAAAATTTGATGTTGATAAAATGTGTCAGACTACCTTTACTGAATATAAAAAATTGATAGAGTTGTCCTGATAAATGCCAGATATAAAATTATCAGATGGTAAAAAAATTCCATTTTCAAAAACAATTGATGGTTTTGAAATAGCAAATAAAATTAGTAAATCTCTAGCTAAAGAAGCTTGTTTAATGAGTGTTAACGGCAAGCTTAAGGATTTAGGCTTTCTAATTAATTCAAATGCTGATGTTAAGATAATTACAAAAAAAGATAAAGAAGGTTTAGATGTTATTAGGCATGATGCTGCGCATGTTTTAGCCATGGCTGTTCAAGAATTATTTCCTAAAACTCAAGTTACAATTGGTCCGGTGATAGATGATGGTTTTTATTATGATTTTTCTAGAAAAGAACCTTTTACTAATGAAGATTTGAAAAAAATTCAGATTAAAATGGAAGATATAGTTGATAGAAACGAAAAAACTAAAAGAGAAGTCTGGAAAAGAGATGAAGCTATAAAACATTTTAAAGATATTGGTGAATATTATAAAGCTGAGATAATTAAAGACATTCCATCAGATGAAGAAATTTCTATTTACTATCACGGCAAATGGCACGATTTATGCAAAGGCCCCCATCTTCCTTCAACTGGAAAAATTGGTAAAGCATTTAAACTTACAAAGGTTGCCGGAGCCTATTGGCGTGGAGATTCTAAAAATGAAATGCTACAGAGAATATATGGTACGTGTTGGGCTAGTAAAAAGGAGTTAGAAGAGTATATCAAAAGATTAGAAGAAGCAGAAAAAAGAGATCATAGAAAACTTGGAAAAGAAATGGATTTATTTCATTTTCGCGAAGAGAGTCCAGGAGCAGTTTTCTGGCACAGCAAAGGCTGGTCATTATTTCAAACTCTTATCGATTATATGAGATTAAAACAAAAAAATGCAGGTTATAAAGAAATTAATACCCCTGAGATTCTAGATAAAAGCTTATGGGAAAAATCTGGGCATTGGGAAAAATTTGGAGAACATATGTATACCTCGGAAACGCCAGATAAAAAAACTTTTGCAATTAAACCAATGAACTGTCCAGGGTGTATACAGGTATTTAATCAAGGTCTTAAAAGTTATAGAGATCTACCCTTAAAATTATCAGAGTTTGGTAAAGTTCATAGATATGAACCATCAGGAGCATTGCATGGCTTATTAAGAGTTCGTGCTTTTACTCAAGATGACGCCCATATCTTTTGTACTGAAGAACAAATCACAGAAGAATGTTTAAGTGTTACTAATTTAATATTAGAAATTTATAAAGATTTAGGATTTGAAAATGTTTTACTTAAGTACTCAGATAGACCAGAAAAAAGAGTCGGTAATGACAAAATATGGGATGAGTCGGAAAAAGCATTACTCGAAGCTGTAAAAAAATCAAAATTAGAATATGAAGTGAACAAAGGTGAGGGAGCATTTTATGGTCCAAAAATAGAATTCGTATTAAGAGATGCAATTGGACGTGATTGGCAGTGTGGAACATTGCAAGTAGATTTAAATCTTCCAGAAAGACTTGGAGCATCTTATATTGCTAGAGATGGATCAAAAAAAATACCTGTGATGTTACATAGAGCTTTATTTGGCTCTCTTGAAAGATTTATTGGAATTTTAATCGAACATTATGCAGGAAAACTCCCATTGTGGTTAGCTCCCTTACAAGCTGTAGTACTTCCAATATCTCCAGAATTTGATAATTATGCAAAAGAAATATTTGAACAATGTTTGAAAGCAGGTATAAACACAGAGGTGGATTTAAAAAATCAAAAAATAAATTATAAAATTAGAGAATATTCTTTATCTAAAGTACCTCTATTATTAATTTGTGGTCAAAAAGAAGCCCAAGATAAAACTGTTACAATCAGAAAATTAGGATCAGAAAAACAAGAAACTCTTTTGCTTGCTCAAGGTATAAAAAAGATATCAGAAAAAAATAAGTTACCATTAAATTAAGTGACTTTTCAAAAAAAAAATTATTTTCAAAGAAGAACAAAACCTAGAGGACCTAGGGTGAATGAAAGAATTCGTTCGTCAGAAGTTCAAGTTATAAGTAGTGATGGAAATAATCTTGGCACTCTTGCTACACAAGAAGCTATTAATATAGCAAAACAAGAAGGTTTGGATCTAATTGAAATCTCACCAAATGCTAAGCCGCCAGTTTGTAAAATTATTGATATTGGAAAATATAAATATGATCTACAAAAAAAAGCTAATAAAGCTAAAAAGAAACAAAAAATTATTAATTTAAAAGAAATTAAACTTAGACCGGTTACAGAAATCCATGATTATAATTTTAAAATTAAAAATGCTCAAAAATTTTTAGAAAAGGGTGATAAAGTAAAATTTACAGTTAAATTTAAAGGAAGGGAAATGCAACATACTCATTTAGGCAATAAACTAATGGATCGTATTATTAATGATACTGCCCAACTAGGAAAAGTTGAAGTAAGACCAAAACTTGAAGGTAGGCAAATTATTATGATAGTTCAACCATTATAATCTTATTGTAAACCAAATATAAAATTTGTATAAACTGCTTTGATTTTATGCCTAAATTAAAAACTAAAAGCTCAGCAAAAAAAAGATTTAGATTTACTGCTAAGGGAAAAATTAAAATGCCACAAGCAGGAAAAAGGCATGGTATGATTAAAAGAACAAATTCTCAAATTAGAAAACAAAGGGGTACAACGATTATGTCAAAACAAGATTCTAAAATTGTTAAGTCATATATGCCCTACAGCTTAAGAGGTTAAAATGGCAAGAGTAAAAAGAGGTGTCACAAGTCACGCGCGTCATAAAAAAGTTTTAAAGCAAGTCAAAGGACAATATGGAAGAAGAAAAAATACTATACGTGCAGCAAAGCAAGCTTTAGAAAAGTCTATGCAGTATGCCTACAGAGATCGTAGAGCAAAAAAGAGGGAATTTAGATCTTTATGGATACAAAGAATAAATGCAGGAGTTAGAGCAGAAGGAATAACCTATTCAAAATTTATTAATGGCCTTAATAAGTCAGGAATTAAGCTTGATAGAAAAGTTTTAGCAGATATTGCCTATAATAATCCAGAAGCATTCAAATCTATTGTAAAAAAAGTACAATCCTCCCTTAACTAATAAGAATAATTCGATTATCTTCTATATATCGAAGAATCATTAGAAAAGATTTTTATATGGAAAATTTTAATCAAGTAGAATCTGATATTATAAGTAAAATAGAAAAAGTTACTAATCGTAATTCTTTAGATTCGATTAAAACTGATATTTTTGGAAAAAAAGGAATTATTACTGAACTTTTTAAAAAAATTAGTACTTTAAATCAAAGTCAAAAAAAAGAATATGCTTCTAAACTTAACTCCTTAAAAATAAAAGTTACAAATGTTCTTGAAAAAAAAATTGCTGATTTTGAGCAAGCTGAAATTAATAAAAAACTTAAAAATGAAAAAATAGATGTAACTTTACCAGGGCGAACACATTTTTCAGGAAAAATTCATCCAGTCTCTCAAGTTATAGATGAAGTTACCTCAATTTTTTCTGAAATTGGTTTTTCTGTTGAAGAAGGTCCAGATATTGAAACTGAATATTTTAATTTTTCAGCACTTAATACTCCTGAAAATCACCCCGCAAGAGATATGCATGACACTTTCTATTTAGATCAATCTAAAGATTTACTTTTAAGAACTCACACTTCTCCAGTTCAAATTAGAACGATGTTAAAGGATAAACCTCCATTTAAAATAATTGCACCAGGCAGAACATACAGGTGTGACAGTGATCAAACTCACTCACCTATGTTTCATCAATTAGAAGGTTTACACATAGATAAAAATATTAATATGGGTCATCTTAAGGGTTGCTTGTATTATTTTGTAAAAAAATTTTTTGAAGTTGAAAAAGTAAAAATGAGATTTAGACCAAGTCATTTTCCTTTTACTGAACCTTCAGCAGAGGTTGATATTGGATATAAAATTGAAAATGGTAAAATTAAAGTTGGTGAAGGTGATAAATGGCTAGAGGTATTAGGCTGTGGAATGGTGCACCCCAATGTTCTTAAAAACGCAAAAGTAAATCCAAAACAATATCAAGGTTATGCATTTGGAGTTGGATTAGATAGATTAGCGATGCTTAAATATGGAATTAATGATCTAAGAGCTTTTTTTGAAAGTGATATTAGGTGGTTAGAATTTTATGGCTTTGATCCTCTTGATGTTCCAACTAATTATAGAGGTCTCAGCAGATGATAACTTCTCTTTCATGGTTAAAAAACCATCTTTCTACCAAAGCAAATATAAAGCAGGTAGCTGAACGTTTAACCGAAATAGGTCTTGAAGTTGAAAGTATAAAGTCACCAGATAGTAACTTAGATAATTTTGTTATTTGCAAAGTTATTAAATCTCAAAAACATCCAAATGCAGATAAATTAAAAATTTGTGATGTTGATATTGGTAAAGAAACTTTGGTAAAAATTGTTTGTGGTGCTTCAAATGCTAGAGATGGATTATTTACCGTTTATGCACCACCAGGAACAATTATCCCAAAAACACAAATGAAACTAAAAGTAGCAAAAATTAGAGGCATCGAGTCTTTTGGTATGCTTTGTTCTGGAAATGAACTTGATCAATCTTCGGATAAAGATGGAATTATTGAATTAAGTGAAAATGAAAAAAGCCTAGGTAAAAAGTATTTTAAGAGCTCTTTAGAGGAAGTTTTAGATATAGCTATTACACCAAATAGACCAGATTGCTTGGGTATTAGAGGTATTGCAAGAGACCTAGCTGCATCTGGGTTGGGTCAATTGAAAAAACAACCTCCAATAAAAATAAATCAAAAATTTAAACAACCAATAAAAGTTTCAATAAGTAAAGAAAAAAACCAGGGTTGTGGTATTTTTGGAAGTGTATACATAAAAAATGTTGAAAATAAAGAAAGCCCTAATTGGCTTAAAAACAAAATTATTTCTTTAGGTTTAAAACCTATTTCGGCAATTGTAGATATTACAAATTATATAATGTTTGATTTAAATAGACCTATGCATGCCTATGATGCTGACAAAATTAATAAAGAAATAATAGTAAGAAATTCAAAAAAAGGGGAATCTTTTGAGGCGCTTGACAAAAAAAAATATATGCTTGACGCAAATATGTGTGCAATTACTGATAAGTCTGGCGTATTGGGTCTTGGAGGAATTATAGGTGGGGCCAGATCTAGTACAGAGTTTTCAACTAGAAATATTCTACTAGAATCTGCTTATTTTTATCCAGAAGAAATTAGAAAAACTGCAAAGAATTTAAACATTGATACTGATGCTAAGTATAGGTTTGAAAGGGGTATAGACCCAGATTCAATAAAAATAGGTTTAGAATTAGCAATGTGTATGGTTTTAGATATATGTGGCGGTGAGGCTAGCAAACTATCAATTGTAGGTAAGTTAAAAAATAAAAATAAACTAATAAATTTAAATTATGAAAAGTTTTCAAATGTTATTGGGTTTTCAATTACTAACTCTGAAACTAAAAAAATATTATCCTCATTGGGTTGTGATTTAAAAACAGGTAAAAAAAATATAAAAGTTCTACCACCTACCTGGAGACCAGACCTCAAGCATGATATAGATCTTATTGAAGAACTTGTAAGAATAAAAGGTTACGATAAAATACCTCTTATTAATCCTAAAAAAGAAAATATTAAACAGACACTAAATAATAGACAAAAACTTTTTCATTTTTCACAAAGGTCTGTGGCTTCTAAAGGTTTTACCGAAGCAGTTACCTGGTCCTTCACAGATTCAAAAATAGATAATTTATTTTCTGAATTAAAAGATGAAATACGATTGTCAAACCCTATATCTAGTGATTTAAATGTTTTAAGATCATCACTTTATTCTAATTTAATGATTGGAGCCAAAAAAAATATACATAGAAATTTCGAAGATCTCATGCTATTTGAAATTGGACCAGTTTTTTATGGAAAAGAACCAGAAAAACAATCAACAATGATTGGTGCAATTAAAACTGGAAAATATTCAAGAAAAAATTGGATTGAAAAAGAACGAATTTTTGATGTCTTTGATATTAAAAACGATGCACTAAGAACTTTAAGTGAAATTGGTATTGAAAGCTCGAAAATATCAGTTAGCAATAAGACAAAAAAATGGTACCACCCTGGAAGATCTGGATTACTGTCCTTAGGATCAACTAATGGTCCCGAGTTAGCTTACTTTGGGGAAATTCATCCATCAATAATAAAAAAGTTAGATTTGAGAGTTGAAAGTGTTTTAGGATTAGAGATTTTTTTAGATAACATACCAGATTCGAGAAAAAAAATTCATGAAAAAAAATCACAATTTATTGTTTCAGATTATCAAAAGGTAACGAGAGATTTTGCTTTTGTTATAGAAGAAAAATTTAGTTCTGGTGAAATTATAAGCTTAGTTCAAAATATAGATAAAGAATTAATTAAAGCGGTAAAAATTTTTGATGTCTATCATGGAGAAAATATTGAAAAAGGAAAAAAATCTATTGCTTTTAATGTAACTTTTGAACCAAAAGATAAAACTTTAAGTGAAGAAGATATAGAAAAAATAAGTAAAAAAATTATATTTACAGTTCAAAGCACAACCGGTGCTACTTTAAGATCCTAATGTCTGATGTAGAGAGAATTCGCAATTTTTCAATAATTGCACACATCGATCATGGAAAATCTACAATAGCAGATCGAATAATTCATAAATGTGGAGGGTTGACTGATAGAGAAATGAAATCACAGGTGCTTGATTCTATGGACATAGAAAGAGAAAGAGGCATTACTATTAAAGCACAAACTGTTAAATTAAAATATAAAGCTAGAGACGGTAAGGAGTATATTTTAAACATAATTGATACTCCTGGTCATGTTGATTTTGGCTATGAAGTAAGCCGTTCATTGTCCGCATGCGAAGGGTCTTTATTAATAGTTGATAGTACACAAGGGGTTGAAGCTCAGACTTTAGCCAACGTTTACCAAGCGTTAGAAATTAATCATGAGATTATACCAATATTAAATAAAATAGATTTACCAGCCTCAGATATCGAAAAAACAAAAAAAGAAATCGAAGATGTTGTAGGCATCGATACATCTAACGCAATTAGCTGCTCGGGGAAAACTGGAGAAGGAATTGAAGATATTTTAGAAGAAATAGTAAATATTTTACCTCATCCAAAAGGAAAACAATCAGAGAAATTAAAGTCTCTATTAGTTGATAGCTGGTACGATACCTACTTGGGGGTAGTTATTTTAGTTAGGATAATTAATGGTAAAATAAAAAAAGGTATGAAAATTAAATTAATGTCTAATGATGAAGAGTATGAAATCGAAAAAGTAGGGGTTTTTACACCAAAACCTGTAGACATAGATGAACTGAATTCTGGTGAAATTGGATTTATAATAGCAGGCATAAAAACTTTATCTGAAACAAAAGTTGGGGATACTATATGTGATGCTTCTGATCCTATATTAGAGCCATTGCCAGGATTTAAGCCAAGTAAGCCAGTAGTTTTTTGTGGACTATTTCCAGTAGATAGTTCTGAATATCAAAAATTAAAAGATGGATTAGGTAAACTTAAATTAAACGACGCAAGTTTTTCTTATGAAGCAGAATCTTCTAGTGCATTAGGTTTAGGTTTTAGATGTGGCTTTCTTGGTCTATTGCATTTAGAAATTATTACTGAAAGACTCGAAAGAGAATTTGACGTAAATTTAATTACCACAACACCTGGTGTTATTTACAAAGTACATAACATTAAAGGTCAAATCATAGATTTACAAAACCCATCTAATATGCCTGACCCTACCCAAATTAAAAAAATAGAGGAGCCTTGGATCAAGGCAACGATAATAACGCCCGATGAATATTTGGGTTCCATAATAAAAATTTGCCAGGATAAAAGAGGAGAACAAACTAATCTAAATTATTCTGGAAATAGAGCAGTTTTATCGTACAACCTTCCATTAAACGAAGTTGTTTTTGATTTTAATGATCGATTAAAATCAGTTTCAAGTGGGTATGCTAGTTTTGATTATGAAATTACAGGGCACAAGGAAGGTGATTTAGTTAAATTAGGTATACTTGTAAATAGTGACCCAGTTGATGCTCTTGCAATGATAATTCATAAAGATTTTGCACAAAAAACTGGAAGACAAGTATGTGAAAAATTAAAAGACCTGATACCAAGGCATAACTTTATGATCCCAGTTCAAGCTGCTATTGGTGGAAAAATTGTAGCAAGAGAGTCAATAAAAGGATTTTCAAAAGATGTGCTTACGAAAATTCATGGTGGTGGAGCAGGCGATAGAAAAAAGAAATTGCTTAAGAAGCAAAAAAGAGGAAAAGCTAGGTCCAAACAATTTGGAAGAGTTGAGATACCACAAGAAGCCTTTATTGGAGTTTTAAAAATAAACAAAGATAACTAAAATAGATAATGGAAAAAAAAACATTAATTTTTGCTGCCACTTATAATGAGGCTGAAAACATAAATCTTTTTTTAGAAAATATTTTAAAATTAAATATTAACTTAGATTTGTTGATAGTTGATGACAATTCACCAGATAAAACTTGGAAAATAGTTGATGAGTATAAAAAAAAAAATGAAAATATAATTT
>SHAO01000047.1 GCA_004213215.1 Candidatus Pelagibacterales bacterium
CTTTTCTTTTTTTTACTTTTTTAAACCTTTTTGGTTGAGGTTTTTTTTTAGAAATTTTTTTCTTTTTTACTTTAACTAATTTTTTTTTGTATTTTTTTTTATTTTTTTTCTTCATTAAAAATGATTCTAATTATATATAACAAATATTAATTATATATATAGTCTCTACGATTGCTTGGAATTGCTTGAAAATTTTTTACAATCTGGAGTTGGTAAACTAAAAGATCTCTATAATGAAAAGCTGCACTTGTTGAGGCCAGATAAAATTCCCACATACGTACAAAACTTTCTGAATACATTTTTTTTGCTTTTTCTTTATTTGTCAAAAATCGATCTAGCCAGGACTTTAGAGTTTTGTCATAATGGTGAATAAGACTCTCCATGTCTGCACAAATTAGATTTGTTTTTTCTATAGCTTCTATCAAATCACTGCCACTAGGGACTAGTCCACCTGGAAAAATATACTTCTGAATAAAGGGTTGAGGTGGGCCTTTGGGATCAACAGATCCTATGGTGTGAATTATAGCCAATCCATTTTCAGTCAATAAATTATTAATTTTTTTAAAAAAAGTTTTATAAAACTTTCTGCCTACATGCTCTAACATTCCTACTGAAACTATTTTATCAAATTTTCCTTTTATTTTTCTATAGTCAGATATTTCAAAATGGCATTGATTGTCTAATTTAAGCTCTTTTGACTTTTTTATGCAATAATCATATTGATTTTTACTTAAAGTATATCCTGTTACCTCACATTCAGATTGTTTTGCAATCTCAAAACACATTGATCCCCAGCCACATCCTATATCTAGAACGGTCTGCCCAGGACGTAAATCCAATTTTTTAATAATATGATTAATTTTATTTTGTTGTGCCTGTTCAAGGCTTTCACTTTCTGATTTCCAGTATGCACAAGAATATTGACGAGATTTATCTAAAAACAAATCGTACAAATCCTCTCCTAAATCATAATGATATTCTACGTTTTTTTTGGATTTTAACGGCAGATTATAATTTGTCAAAAATCTCCAACTGTGTAAAAATTTTTTAATAATATATCCATAAATATTAATTTCACTACGACCTATATTTTTAAAAGTCATATTTAAAAAATCTAATAATGAACCATTTTCAAATTTTATTTCACCACGCATATATGCTTCCGGGAAGTTTAAATCTGGATTCAATACTAATTTCCAATTCAAATTTTTGTTAAGTAATTTGAGTGTTAATGGTTTTTGTAAATTAGGCTTACCGCAAATATATTTTTGTCCCTGATGATCAACTAAGACAATACCATCTTTTTTATATATTTTAGATAATAATCTTGCTACTAACATAATTTATGCCGCAATATTCTTTTCTGGAAAAAATTCTAATTCTTTTAACTTAGACATCATTTCCTTTTCTTGTTCCTGAGATAGTAAACTTAAAGGTGGTAAAATTATTTTATACTTTTTGTGTTCGTATGACATAAAACTATGTAACCCGGAAATTAAATTATAATTATCAAAAATTTTTCTAACTGCACAAAGTTTTTTGTTAAAAACTTGTGTTTTTTTATTATTAAAATCATCATAAACTTTGCGGGACATTGATGCAGTTACGTTGCAAATTGCTGAAATAATTCCACTGTTACCTATTTGTAGTCCTTTAAGTAATTTTGTCTCGGATCCAGGAAAAATTAAAAAATTTGGTATCTTAAGCACGTCATATAAATTATATGTACTATCTTTAATTCCAACAATCTGTTTTGGGAAATTATCAACTAATTTTTCTACTATTTGAACACTAAATTTATAACCACAAAGTTTCTCAAAATTATATAAAATAATTTTGCTTTCTGGTACTTTCTGAATCACATTTGCGTAAAAAGAATAAGCTCCTTCATCATCGTATTTATAATATGCTGGTGGCATTAATAGAAAACGATCTATTCCATTGCTTAAAGAATGTTTCATTAGTTCAATATTTTCGTTTAAGGCATTGTCTCCTGTCCCAACTATAAAATGGTCTTTTAATTTATTATTATTCAGTTTATCAATTAATTTTTTCTTCTCTTTGGATGAAATAAGCTGCGCACATCCAGTAGAACCAAAAAATATCGTGCCATGAAGACCCTCTTTTATGAGACTCTCTGAATGTTTAATTGTAGATGCAATATCAAGCGATAGATCTTGATTGAAAATACTCATTGAAGCTGCGTATATTCCTTTTTTAATAGCCATGTTTTTAACCAATTTATTTGTTAGAAATTATATTAGATTGAAAAAATGAGTAAAGCGCTTGTAATAATAAAATCAATGGGAATTGGCGATTTGTGCATATTAATTTCAAATATACACGCAATTAGTAAAAAAATTGCTAAACCTGTTACAGTTTTAGCACAAAAAAATACACGAGCAAATGCAATATTAAAATACGATCCTCACATTAAAGAAGTAATTGAATTAGATGAAAAAGAAATTAAAAGCTTTTTTGGTATTATAAAAAAAATTAAATCAAAAAAATTTGATCAATCATATATTTTTAGTGATTCTATGCGTTTTTATTTAATTTCAAAACTTTCTGGGATTAAAGAAAATTTTCATTATAAATTCTTTTCAAAGAGAGGTAAAAATTTTTTTAAGACAGCAAAAGAATTTACAGAAAAAATATTAAAAACAGAAATTGATTCTCAATCCAAAATTTTCTTCAACAAAAGTGATATGGAACAAGCGAAAATTAAATTTAATATTTCAGACAAAACAAAAAATATAATTTGTGGTATTTCAGCATCTGGGCCAACAAAAAGATGGGATGTTAGTAATTATATTAAATTATTTGAAAGTATTAATTTAAAATTTAAGTGTAAATTTTTTCTTGCGGGGGGAGTAAATGATGAAAATTTAATCAGAGAAATAATGAATTCTTCTGTTGGAAAAAACTGTGTATCTTTTTCTAAAATGACTATTTTAGAAACAATACCTATTATTAGTGCTTGTCAGTACTATATAGGAAACGATACTGGCTGGGGTCATATATCTTCTGGATTAAATTTAAAATCATTGTTTCTATTTATGGATTCTCCACCTGCTGCCTATGGACTTTATAGTAACAATATTTCAATTGTAGTCCCAGATAATGAGACAATTGAAAGTTGTTCACATAACACTAGAGGAAAAAACAGAATATCTTTTGATTCAGTGGTAGATAAAACTTTAAAGTTAATAGCTAATTGAAATCATTTTTTAAGATATTTTCTTTTGCTTCATTAATTATTTGACTTAATCTTTCAGTATTAGCATTGGGATTAACATCAGGATGAATTTTTTTTTGTAATTTATTGGTAGCCTTAATTACATCATTTTTGGAACATCCTTTTTTTAATCCTAAAATTTTATATGCCTCTTCTAAAGATAAACTGCTCGAGGGTTGCACATTACTTGATCGACCGTAATAGGAAAACCTTCCGGAGTTTTTTAAATATTGCAATAAGCGCCATAATTGTAATATTTGAATTGCTGTCAAACCTTTGATTTTAAGAACACTCATTGCTAAAAATAACAAAGGTAATGAAAAAAGAAACCTTCCTGCGATAACAAAAATTGTAGCAAGTATTACTGATAAAATAAAAATTACAACTCTCACGCCTTTTGCAATTTTTTTACTACTAGTTTTTGCAAACCATGAAAGTAAAACAAAAATTAGTATAAAAATAACAATTCCAAAAAAAACTAAATTCATATATTAATCATCAGTTAAATGAATATACCAAAATTAAGACAACAAAAAACGATCAAAAAATGCCACGGAATTTCGTGGGAAGATAATTATGCCTGGATTCATCAAGAAGGTATATTAGAAGTTCTTAGAGATCCTTCAAAGCTAAATCCAGAGGTTAGAGACTATTTAGAGAAAAATAATGAATATACTGAGTATTATTTAAAAGATACTAAAGAGTTTCAAAAAAAGTTATTTGATGAAATAAAAGGTAGAATAAAACTTGATGATGAGACCCTTCCCTATACTGACAAAAAATATATTTATTGGAATAAAACAACTAAAGAAACAAATTACGCAATAAAACTTAGAAAAAAAATAGGAAGTAACAATATCGAAGAGTATTGGTCTGGGGAAAAAGAAAAAAAAAAATTAAAAGCAGAATATTTTGGCATCGGTGATTTGGAAGTTTCAAATAATGATGAGATGTTAGCCTATTCATTAGATCTTAAAGGCTCTGAATATTATACAATAAACATTCGAAGAATTGTTGATAGTAAAATTTTATCTGAAGAAATTAAAGATACTTCGGGAAGTATCACTTGGTCAATAGATGACAAATATATTTTTTATTCAAAATTAGATAAATATCATAGGCCAAGAAAAATTTACCGTCATGAAATAGATGCTCCAGTAGAAAAAGATCTATTAATTTATGAGGAAAAAGATGATGGTTTTACATGCGGAATTGGAATTACTTCAGATGAAAAATACTATATTATTTCTACCTCTGACCATACTACTTCTGAAATGTATTTTTTTAGTGTAAATGAAAAAAATCCAAAACCTAATTTATTTAAAGAAAGGCAAAAAGAAATAAAATACAGTATAGATTCCTGGAAAGATAATTTTTATATACATACAAATCTAGATGCCGAAGATTATAAAATTTGCAAATGTAAGCACGAAAATATAAATAAATGGGAAGATTTCATCCCTGCCTCGAATGGTGTTCTTATAGGAGGTTTTGATTTCCTTAACGAGTGGATGATACGTTCTGAAATGAGAGATGCTCTTTCTAAACTCTACATCAAAAATTTAAATACGGGTAAAGAGGAAGAGTTAATTGTTGATAAGGAAAAGGTAATTAGCCCAGGTGCATCACTAATGCAAAAAAATAGAAACACAAATAAGATTTATTTTGCATATCACTCTCCTAAAAATCCTGGAAAATCGTATATTTATGATGTTCTTACAAAAGAAAAAAAGCTCGTTAAAGAAGATATTATTCCATCAGGGCATCAACCTGATGATTATATAGTCGAAAGATTAAACTGTGATTCACATGATGGAAGAAAAATCCCATTAACAATAACTCGGCATAAAAAAACAAAACTAGATGGAAGTGCAAATCTTCTTCTTTATGCTTACGGAAGCTATGGTGCTTCAATGGGACCTGGTTTTTCTTCTACTAGATTAAGCTTAATAAATAGAAATATAATTTGGGTCACTGCGCATATTAGAGGCGGAATGGAAAGAGGAATGAGTTGGTGGAAAGAAGGAAAAATGCTTAATAAAAAAAATACTTTCAAAGATTACATTTCAAGTGCAAAATTTTTGATAGATAAAAATTACACCAGTAAAGGAAAAATAATTGGCATGGGAGGGTCTGCTGGAGGATTGCTTATGGGGGCAACTGTAAACCAAGCTCCAGAATTATTTCTTGGAATGATTATGGCAGTTCCTTTTGTTGATACACTTACAACAAATTTAGATCACTCTTTGCCATTAACAGTTGGAGAATTTAATGAATTTGGAAATGCAAAAGAAAATAAAGAACACTTTGATTATATTCGTTCTTATTCACCTTATGAAAATATAAAACAAATGGATTATCCTCATATTTTTATAACAACAAGCTTAAGCGATAATAGAGTGTTGTTTGATGAACCTACAAAATTTACTGCAAAATTAAGAGATTATAAAACAGATAAAAATATTTTACTTTTGAAAACAGAAATGAAAGCTGGTCACGCTGGAAAAACAGGTAGAGATTCTGCAATTGAAGAAATTGCACTAGATTATACTTTTGTATTAAAAATTTCTGAAAAATTAAATACCTAATCTTGAAAATTTAAAAATAACTACCATATAATAATTGTGTGTTGCCATTGTGGGACACGCAAATAGTACTTGCTTAATGAAAGGAGTTAATTATGAAAGAACTATCTATATTTAACCAACTAAGACCGGTTACTGTGGGTTTTGATAGTGTGTTTGATAATTTTGAACGAATATTTTCGGATGATTTTTTCAGCACCCCTTCAAGTTATCCAGCTTATAATATCGTAAAAACAAAAGATAATCATTACGATGTGGAAGTTGCTTTAGCGGGATTCAATAAAAAAGACATTATGGTTAGTTATGCTGACGGACAATTGTCTATTGAATCTGTAAAAAATAATCAGCCTAAAGATGAAGATGGAAACATCATACATCGAGGTATTGCAAAAAGATATTTTAAGAAAAGCTTTAGTGTTGCAGACAACTGTGAAGTTAAAAGTGCAGAACTAAAGGATGGGTTACTTAGAGTATCTCTGGAACGTATAATTCCTGAAGAGAAAAAACCAAGAGTAATTGATATTAAATAATCATCTCATAGATAGAGGCGGATAAAACCGCCTCTTAATATTAAAAACAGCCTTTACTTGTAAAACCTACAACCATTTTATTTTGATCAATTTCAAATTTTCTTTCACAAGTTATGTTATATTTTTTTTTAGTATAAACAAAAAATTTAGAACCCCTATCATCTTTTATAACATCATCTGGCTCACCCATAACTACTTTTAATTCCGATTCTGGCTGTTGAAGAAATTTGCTTAGCTTTTCATTTTCCTTTTTTATTACCGTCTGTGATTTATTTTCAATAGTTTGGCATCCACTTAATAACAAAACTATTAAAATTCTATAAATTACTTTCATAGTTACAACTTAACTTAGAATAGCATATTTTTTATTAACTAATATAAACTCTCTAGTTGTATCTTGATCACATTATACACACTTATTAGAATTAATTTTGTTGTGACTTCTATTAAAACATTTATTAAAGTCACATCTTAAACGTTAACTTTAGGAGAAAATATCATGATGGATAAATATTTTAACTATAGAAAACACAAAACAGATTTTAAAACAGAGGTGATTGCAGGCGTAAGTACTTTTCTTACTATGGCCTATATAATGTTTTTAAATCCAGTCATACTTGCCGATGGTGGGTTTGATTTTGGTGGTGTTTTCACAGCTACAGCTTTGGCTAGTGCCTTGGCTTGTTTTATAGCTGCTTTTTATGCCAGAACGTGGCCCGTTGGCTTAGCGCCTGGAATGGGTATTAATGCTTTTGTAGCTTATGGTGTTTGTTTGGGTATGAACTATACCCCTGCAGAAGCGCTTGGGGCTGTACTTGTTGCCGGTGTTGTGTTTTTAATAATTTCACTAACTCCAATTAGAGCTTGGCTAATTAACTCGATTCCAAAAAGTTTAAAACTAGGAATTGGTGCTGGTATTGGTTTGTTCTTAGCAATTATTGGTTTCCAATTAATGGGGCTTACTTCAGATAATCCTGTTGTGTTAGTTCAGCTTGGCGACCTTTCTAATCCGTTACTTCTTTTAGGTGCAGGTGCATTTATATCAATGATAGTAATGGAAAAAATGAAAATCAAAGGTAATATAATTATAGGAATTATTGCCTTTAGTATCATTGCTTGGGTTTTTGGCTTTGCTAAATTCAATGGTGTAGCTAGTGCTCCACCTCCAATGACACATTTGTTTGCATTTGATTTAGGTGCTGCGCTTTCAGCTTCAATGGTAACAGTAATTTTTACTCTGTTCTTTATTGACTTTTTTGATACCGCAGGGACTTTAACTAGTGTTGCTAATGTTTCAGGAAAAATTGGACCTAATGGTAAAATAGAAGACATTGATAAAGCAATGTTGTCGGACAGTGTATCAACTGTAGCTGGGGCCGTAATGGGAACTAGCACAGTGACTACTTATGTTGAATCTGCAGCTGGAGTTAAAGCTGGTGGAAGAACAGGAATGACATCACTTGTTATAGGAATTTTATTCTTAGGAATGTTATTCTTTGCACCATTAGCTACAAGTTTACCAAAAGAAGTAGATGCAGCTGCGCTTATATACATATCCACTTTATTTGTCAGAGGGATCAAGGACATCGAGTGGGATGACATTGGAGAAGCTGGACCAGCTGTCTTAGCTATGATAGCTATGCCATTCACGTACTCTATTTCTAATGGAATAGCACTAGCGTTCGTCTCTTATGCAGCAATTAAAATCTGCACAGGAAAAACAGATGTTAGCCCTGCTATTTGGGTAATTGCTATATTAAGTCTTGTAAGCTTTTTAGTAGCTTAAAAAAAATAAATATTGAATGAAGAAGGGCCGGATTATTTCTGGCCCTTTTTTATTTGGAGTGTTTTTTTTTTAAATCTTCAATTCTAATTTCTTCGTAATGTTCAAATGGTTGTACTATCCATGGGTTATCAGGTAGACGTACTGCACAATAATCAGGTTCAAAAGTTGATTTCTTTTTTTTCCATAATGTTGCTGTTTTTATATCTTCAATTTTGTCTTTTATAGGTTTGTAGTTTCTTAACCAATCAACACTTTTATTTAAAGTAATTCCTGTATCAGAAAGATCATCACATAAAAGGATCTTTCCGCCCATATTTTTTGCAATCGAACTCATTTCTCTAGAAAATACTATATCTCCCTGCTCGTCTTCTATTCCTTTTCCGCTATAGGACTCTACAGCTAAATAAGAACATTTTAATTTAAAAACTCTGCTCAAGAGATCTATCATGGGAGCACCT
>SHAO01000048.1 GCA_004213215.1 Candidatus Pelagibacterales bacterium
TTTATGAAATGCGATATGATGAAAATGGTAAAAAAATTAAGGAATTTGTTTTAAATCAAGAGCCTTATAATAATTCTTCAATATTGTTAGCAGGAAAAAATTTTGGTTGTGGTTCATCGAGGGAACATGCGCCCTGGGCTTTGCTTGATTTTGGAATTAAATGCATAATAGCACCTAGCTTTGCTGATATCTTCTATAACAATTGTTTTAAAAATGGAATGTTGCCAGTAGTTTTGGATGAAAAAAAAATTGAAGAACTTGTTCAATATTCAAAAAGGAAAGAGAATATAGAGATAAATTTAACTGAACAACAAATTATATTTGGAAATAAAAGAATTGAATTTGAAATCGATTCTTTTAAAAAAGAATGTTTGTTAAATGGTTTGGATGATATCGCATTATCTTTAGAGCAATCTGAGAAAATTTCTTCCTATGAAAATCAACTTAAAAAAAATAAACCTTGGGTAAATTAAAATGATAAAAGTAAAAAAAAGAAAAATTTTATTATTACCTGGAGATGGCATTGGGCCAGAAGTTGTAGATGAAGTAAAAAAAATTATTCATTGGTTTAATAAGAAAAAATCTTTAGACTTTGAAACTGAAGAAGATTTAGTTGGTGGTGCGTCATACGAAAAACACAAGAAACCAATCACAGATGAAGTTTTTTATAAAGCTCTTGAATCCGAAGCTGTAATATTAGGGGCAGTGGGTGGACCAAAGTGGGATGATTTAGAATTTTCAAAAAGACCTGAGAGAGCACTTTTAAAGCTAAGAAAAGAATTAAAATTATTTGCGAATCTTAGACCGGCAATTTGTTTC
This sequence comes from Candidatus Pelagibacterales bacterium, assembly GCA_004213215.1. GTDB lineage: Bacteria > Pseudomonadota > Alphaproteobacteria > Pelagibacterales > Pelagibacteraceae > AG-414-E02. The sequence goes on from SHAO01000048.1 coordinate 820, forward strand.
AAACAATTAGTTGATGCTTCTAGTTTAAAGCCAGAAATTGTATCAGGCTTAGATATAATGATTGTTAGAGAGCTTACAGGAGGAATTTATTTTGGAGAGCCTAGAGGAATAAAACCTATTGAAAATGGAGAAAGAAAAGGAATTAATACGCATACATATACTAGTGGTGAAATAATTAGAGTTGCTAAAGTTGCTTTTGAACTTGCACAAAAAAGAAATAAAAAAGTTACTTCTTGCGAAAAGTCAAATGTTATGGAATCAGGAATTCTTTGGAGAGAAGAAGTTCAAAAAGTAAAAGATGAAGAATACACAAATATAGAATTAAACCATATGCTTGCAGATAATTGTGCAATGCAGCTATTAAAGGATCCAAAACAATTTGATGTCATTGTTACAGATAATTTATTTGGTGATATATTATCAGATGAAGCAGCTATGCTGACAGGATCATTAGGTTTACTGCCCTCTGCATCTTTGGGAGCAAAAGATAAAAATGGAAAAATGAGATCAATGTATGAACCCGTCCATGGATCGGCTCCAGATATAGCTGGGACAAAGAAAGCTAATCCAATTGCAACTATTCTTAGTTTTTCCATGGCTCTTAGATATTCTTTAGAATTAGATAAAGAAGCAGATAATTTAGATCAAGCAGTCCAAAAAGTTCTTGATGATGGCCTTAGGACTAAAGATATTTTATCAAAGGGCAAAAAAGAAGTATCTACCTCACAAATGGGTGATGCAATAATTTCAAAACTTAAATAGTATCTGGTCCAATGAATATAAAAAAAGTTATAGTCATTGGCTCGGGAACCATGGGAAGTGGAATTGCAGCACAACTTTGCAATGCAAACATACCAGTTACATTATTAGATTTAAAAACTGAAATTTCAGCAAAAGCAAAAAAAAGAATTTTTGAATCCAGGCCTCCTTTATTAATTGATAAAAGTAAAATTGATAATATTAAAGTTGGTAATATAGATGAAAATTTTGATACTGTCACAGAAGCTGATTGGATTGTTGAAGCAGTAGTAGAGAGAATAGATATAAAACATAATCTCTATAAAAAAATATTAAAAAAAAGAAAAAAAGAATCAATAATTTCATCTAATACATCTACAATTCCTCTTAAAGTTTTATCTGCAAAAATGTCAAATGAAGATAAAAAAGATTTCTGCATTACACACTTTTTTAATCCAGTAAGGTATATGGGCTTACTAGAGATTGTTAGTGATAAGACAAATGATACAAAAAAAATAAATTTTTTAAAAAATTTCTGTGAAGATAGCTTGGGCAAAGGTGTGATTATTTGTAAAGATACACCAGGCTTTTTAGGTAACAGAGTTGGTGTTTATGCTATGCAAGTTGCAATGACAGAAGCCATCAATATGAAACTTAATATAGAGGAAGCCGATGCAGTTTTTGGAAGACCCATGGGCATTCCTAAAACAGGTGTATTTGGTTTGTATGATTTAATTGGAATTGATTTAATGGCAGATGTTTTAAAAAGTTTTTTGAAAGAATTGCCAGAGTCTGATGTCTTTCATTTAGTGGCTCAAGAAATTCCACTAGTAAAAAATTTAATTGAAACTGGCTATACTGGAAGAAAAGGAAAAGGTGGTTTCTATCGAATAAATAAAAAAGATGGAAAGAAAATACTAGAAGCAATTAATTTAAGTAGCAGAGACTATTCACCTTCAAAAAAAGTTGATCTTAATATTGATGAAAAAGTTAATTTAAAAGAACTTGTTTCAAGAAATGATAAATATGGAGAATATGCTTGGTCAGTCATTTCAAAAATTATTCTTTATGCATCTTCTTTAGTTCCTAGTGTAACAGAAGATTATAATAATATTGATGAGGCAATGAGGCTAGGTTTTAATTGGGCTAAAGGACCTTTTGAAATGCTCGAAGAACTTGGAGTAAAGTTTTTTGTAGAAAAAGATGATCAATTAAAAATAAATGAATTTATTAAAAATCTTTATAATAAAAAATCTGAAACTTTTTATGGCAAAAGGCAAGTTTATACAAATTTAGAAACTTTTGGAAAAGTAAAACAATTAGCAAAAACTAATAAAGATAATAAATCAGCTTTTACATATGAGCATAAAAATTATAAAATTGTAGAATTTAAGACTAAAGCCAATACTTTAGATTATGATTCAATGGATGCATTAAACAAAGCATCTGACAAAAATATGATCATTATCAATGAAGGAATGCAGTTTTCAGCAGGTGTTAACTTGAATTATGTCATGGATTTTGCAAAAGAAAAAAATTGGAAAGCTATTGAAAAATTTATTCATTATTTTCAAATGACTTGTAAACAATTAAAATATTCCAATAATTTGGTTGTTTCTGCACCTTCAGGCTTAGCCTTGGGTGGTGGTTTTGAAGTTTTGGTTCAAAGCGATTATGTGGTTTCGCATACAAATATTGTTACTGGATTGGTCGAAACACTTGTAGGACTAATACCTGCTGGAGGAGGCACTACTAATATGCTGTGGAGATGGATGTTAGACCAAGAATCTAAAAGAGATCCTGACTTTGCTCCACAAAAAGTTTTTGATATTATAGGATATGGCAAGACGGCTAGCTCTCCAATAGAAGCAATGCCATTTAAGTTTTTATTAGAAAAAGATAAAAGTATTATGAATAGAAATAAATTACTTTCGTTTTCACAAGATTTAATAAATGAGAAAAAAAATGGTTATAAGCCACCAAAAAAACCAACTTTTAAGTTATCAGGAAGCCAGGTTAGAGATAAAATGTTCCAAACTCTTGAAAAACTTTTTAAAGAAAATAAAATCTTAGAGCATGGATTGGAAGTTGGAAAAAAATTAGCTTTTGTATTAAGTGGTGGAAATACAACAATAGATAAAGAACTATCCGAAGATGACATGTATGCTTTAGAATTAGAAGCATTTATTCAATTAATTCAAATGGAAAAAACACAAGCTAGAATTAAACACACGCTTTCAACAGGGAAACCTTTGGTGAATTAATGGCAACTTATAGGGCTCCAGTAGATGATATGATGTTTCTCTTTGAGAAGTTGAGAGATAATTCTCATTACAATTCGCTCGAAAAATACAAGGAAGTTAGTCCTGATCTTGCAAAAGATATTTTGGAACAAGCTGCAAAGTTAACTGAAAATCTTATATTACCTTTAGCCAAAGTTGGAGATGAAACACCAGCTAAATTGGAGAATGGAATAGTAAGAACTCCACCCGGATATAAAGAAGCTTATAAAAAATTTGTTGATGATGGGTGGGTTTCTTTATCTTGTGATCCAGAATACGGAGGTCAAGGAATGCCAAAGACTATTAGTTCATTTTTTGACGAAATGTTATCTGCGGCTAGTCTTTCTTTTAAACTTTATAGCGAACTTAGTATTGGAGCATATAATTGTATCTTTCATCATGGAAACGATTCTATAAAAAAAAAATTTCTTCCTAATATGGTTAAAGGAACCTGGAGCGGAACAATGTGCTTAACAGAACCAGTTTGTGGAACAGATTTAGGTTTATTAAAAACAAAAGCTATTGAACAAAAAGATGGCACTTATAAATTAACTGGTCAAAAAATATTTATAACTTCAGGAGATCAAGATCTTACTGAAAATATTATTCATTTGGTTCTTGCTAGAACTCTTGATGCACCGGAGGGAACGAAAGGAATTAGTTTATTTTTGGTTCCAAAAATTAAAGTTAAAGAAGACGGGTCTCTAGGTCAAAGAAATGGTGTTTCTACCAATTCAATTGAAAGTAAAATGGGGATTAAAGGATCAGCCACATGCGTTTTAAATTTTGATGAGTCCATTGGGCACATGATTGGACCTAAAAATAAAGGTCTTAGCTCAATGTTTACTATGATGAATTTAGAAAGAATTGTTGTGGGAGTACAAGGTTTAGGAATATCTGAAATTGCCTACCAGAATGCTTTAAATTATTCTAAGGAAAGAAAACAAGGAAAATCTCATAATAGTAAAACAAAAAATGGAGCAGATTTAATTATTGATCATGCTGATATTAGAAGATCACTATTAAACATGAAGTCAATTATAGAAGGTGAGAGAGCATTAAGCTTTTGGTTAGCTCAACAAACTGAAGTTAGTTTGTACCACAATGATAGCAAAATAAAGCAACAAGCTTCAGATTTAGTTTCTTTGATGACGCCTGTAGTTAAATCCTTATTCTCAGATATGGGCATGGAAATTACTAGTGAAGCAATGCAAATTTTTGGTGGATATGGTTATACAAGAGACCAAGGTATAGAGCAGCTATATAGAGATAATAGAATAACACCAATATATGAAGGGACAAATTCTGTTCAAGCAATTGATCTAGTTTTCAGAAAGCTTGTAAATAAAAATGGAAATATTATTGATAATTATATTCAACTAATTAAACAGGACATTGAAAAAAATAAAAAAATTAATGAGACAAAATTATTTGCTGAAAAACTAAACCAATATCTCAAGATATTGATAGATTTTACAGATTGGATCGAGAAGAGCATAAAAAACTCTAAAGATGACGTAAGTGCCGCATGTAATGATTATCTTAAAGTTTTAGGTTTAGTAGCAGTAGGGTATTCTTGGCTAAAAATATTAGATATTAGTTATAAGGAAATAAAAAATAACAAAAAGTTTTTTGAAGATAAAATTGAAACAGCAAAATTTTTCTTTGATCGGGTATTACCTAGAATTGAAACTCATTACAAATCTGGTATTTCTGGGAGTAAAAATATAATGAATTTTAAATTTGATTAAAATGGAATATCAAAGTTTATTACATAAAAAATTAAAAGCAGGAGGTTTTGTATTTACTGCAGAAACTACACCTCCTGATGCTTCTGATAAAGAAATTTTATTAGAAAAAACTAAGCCTTTGAAAGGTATTGCTGATGCTATTAATGTTACTGACAGTCCAGGAGCCAAAGTTCATATGTCTGCTCTAACTGCTGCAATAATTTTGGCACAAAATAATATTGATCCAATATTGCAATTAACTGTTCGTGATCGTAATAGATTAGCATTGCAAGGCGATCTAGTAGGAGCCTCGGCTTTAGGTGTGCATAATGTTTTATGTCTATCTGGAGATGATCCAAAAGGAGGAGATCAACCTGAAACCAAGTCTGTATTTGATATAGACAGCTTAACGTTAGTTGCTACAGCAGAAATGATGAGAAAAGAAAAAAAATTTCCATCAGGCAGACCTATTGATCCTGCACCAAAATTATTTATCGGTGGAGCTGAAGTTCCGTCAAAAGGTTTACCAGATACAAAAAAGATAACTAATAAAATAAATACTGGAGTAAATTTTTTTCAAACTCAATATGTTTTTGAAACAAAAAAATTAAAAGAATACATGAAAGTATTGGAAGATTCTGGAATTTTAGAGAAAACCTATTTTTTAATTGGTTTAGGTCCTTTTGCATCAGCTAAAAGTGCAAAATGGATGAATGACAACTTATTCGGTGTAGATGTTCCGGATGAAATTGTGAATAGATTAGAGCAAGCAAAAAATGCTAAAGATGAAAGCAAAAAGATTTGTCTTGAATTAATTGAAGCGTTTAAAGAAATTAAAGGTGTAAATGGCGTTCATTTAATGGGACACAAAAAAGAAGAAGTGATTGCCGAAATAATAAAAGAATCTAAAATAAGTTAATTTAATATGAGTAATTACGATAAAAATCTTGAAAAAAATAATGCGAACTTTGTTCCGCTAACACCTATATCTTTTCTTGAAAGAGCGAAAGATATTTATCCTAATTATGAAGCATTAGTTTATGAAGATCGAAAATATACTTGGGCTCAAATTTATAAGAGATGTATTAAATTTGCTAGTGCATTAGAAAAAATTGGAATTACCAAAGGTGACACAGTTTCATTTTTAGCTTTTAATACCCCAGAAATTTTTGAGGCACATTATTCTGTTCCTATGACCGGTGGAGTATTAAATACGATTAATATTAGATTAGATGCTAAAACAATTGCCTATATTTTAAATCATAGTGATGCCAAGGTACTAGTTGTTGATAGACAACTTCATTTAGAGGTTAAAAAAGCATTAAGCACAATAAAAAGAAAAATAATTGTCATTGATATAAATGACAAATTTGCAGATCAGTCAAAATTACAAAAAATTGGTGATCTAGAGTATGAGGAATTTTTAAATACAGGTGATGAAAATTATATTTGGAAAATGCCAGAAGATGAATGGCAAGCTATCTCATTAAGTTATACTTCTGGAACAACAGGAAATCCAAAAGGTGTTGTCTATCACCATAGAGGATCATACTTAATGTCAACAGGCAGTGCAGTAGCATGGAATATGCCAAATAGACTAAATTTTTTAACTGTTGTTCCAATGTTTCATTGTAATGGTTGGTGTTATCCATGGACCATTCCTATGCTGAATGGAAAAACAATATGTCTTCGAAACATTGATGTTAAGAAAATTTTTGAATTAATTGATAGATATAATGTAACCCATTTTGGTGGTGCACCGATTGTGCTAAATATGATTACGGGATCACCCGAAAAAGATCGTAAAAAATTAAAACAAAAAGTTTATGTATTAACTGCTGGAGCTCCACCACCAAGTATAATTTTTAAAAAAATGAAAAGTCTTGGTTTTGAAGTAATGCATGTTTATGGCTTAACAGAAACCTATGGGCATGTAACTCAATGTGCATGGAACGAATCATGGAACGAATTAGAAGAGGAAAAACAAAATGAAATAAAAGCTAGACAGGGAGTAAGATACCCCAACACAGAAGGTGTAACGATTATGGACCCAGAAAATATGAAGGAAGTTCCAAGAGATGGCAAAACAATTGGAGAAATAATGATTAGAGGAAACGTAGTTATGAAAGGCTACTTTAAAGACAAAGATGCTACTGACAAAGCAATGAAAGGTGGATGGTTTCACACTGGCGATTTAGCTGTTATGTACCCAGATGGTTACGTAAAAATTCAAGATAGATCTAAAGATATAATTATTTCTGGTGGCGAAAATATATCTTCAATTGAAATAGAAAATACATTAGCAAAACATCCTTCCGTATCTATAGCAGCGGTAGTAGCGAAACAAGATGAAAAATGGGGAGAGGTACCTTGTGCATTTATCGAATCTGTTAAAGATAAACCAGTCACTGAAAAAGAATTGATTGATTTTTGTAAGGAAACTTTAGCTAAATTTAAAGTTCCAAAAAAAATTGAATTTTGTGAACTTCCAAAAACATCTACAGGTAAAATACAAAAATTTGAACTAAGAA
>SHAO01000049.1 GCA_004213215.1 Candidatus Pelagibacterales bacterium
CAAATCTTTTTTCAAAAATTGCCTCTCAAAATGGGACATTAAAACTTTTTGCAGGAGGGAAACAGATCAAAAGTTTAGTTCCATTAATTGATGTTGCTAGATGTTTTAAATATATGGAAGAAAGGGAGGACATTTCTTCCGAAATATTTAATTTAACTAAAGACACAGTTACAGTCAAAGAAGTAGCCGAAATTTGCAAAAAGTATAATCCAAAAATTTCTTTAAAAGAAACAAATGACGAGATTCCAAATTTAGGATTTTCTTTATCAAATAATAAAGTTTTAAAAAAAGGTTTTAAATTTTTATATAATTTAGATGAAAGCATAAAAGAGATGATTTACAAGTGGTCTAAACTAATTATACCTAAAGATTTGGAGCATGTTAGAAAAGGAGAAAAAGAATTTATTGATAAACGTGGTAAAATTAGCAATCATGAATTGCCCGAACCAATTAATTTAATAGGATTAATTGATTCAAAAAAAGGAACTGTTCGTGCCAACCATTACCATCCAATACAAGAGCAAAAATGTTTAGTAACAAAAGGTCAGTTCATAAGTGTTTATCAAGATTTATTAAATAAAAATTCCCCAAAAATTACACATGTAGTTAATGAAGGTGAATTAATAGTTACTAAACCCAATACAGCGCACACGATGGTATTTCCTAAGGATACAATTTTTTTAAATCTAGTAAGAGGAGAAAGAGAACACGATAATTATGGAGTAACTCATACCATTAGACATGTATTAGTTGATGATAGTGAAAAAGATTTATTATTAAGTTCATATAAATTTGATTGTAGGTCTTGTGGAAATACAAAACTTAAAAGAGTAGTTTCCCTAGGTTATCAACCTCTTGCAAATAATTTACTTAATAAAAAAGATGAAAAGTGTGAACTCTATCCTTTAGAAGTAAACTTTTGTGAAAAATGTTTTAATTGTCAATTATCAGTAGCTGTTAATTCTAAAAAAATGTTTTCGAATTATTTATATACATCTTCTACATCGAGATCTTTTAGAGAACATTTTATTAAAGCTTCAACTAAATACATTAAAGACTTTAAATTGAATAAAAAGAAGTCTTATATAATAGATGTAGGAAGTAATGACGGTGTAGCATTAAAGCCATTTATAGACTTAGGGTTTAAGAATGTATTAGGAATAGAACCAGCTAAAAATTTAGCAAAATTATCTAATAAAAATAAAATTAAAACATTCAATGGTTTTTTAGAAAAAGTTAACTTAAGAAAAATTAAAAAAAATGCGGATCTAATACTAGCTTCTAATGTTTTTGCTCATTCTGACAAACTAAAGGAAATGGCGTACTGCATGTTTAAACTTTTAAGTAAAAATGGAAGTTTAGTCATAGAAGTCCAATATTTATTAAATACTCTAAAGGACTTAACCTTTGATAACATTTATCATGAACATTATAATTACTGGTCTTTAATTTCTCTTATTAATTTTTTTAACCAGTATGATGCAAAAATTTATAAAGCAGAAAAGATAAATACTCATGGCGGATCTATTAGAGTTTATATTAAAAAAGGTAAGAAAGTAAAAATTGAAAATAGTGTTAAAGCATTAATAAAGGAAGAAGAAAAATTTGGAATCAAGAAATATAAAACTTACCAAGAATTTGCAAAAAAAAATATATAAAGTTAGAGAAAATGTTAGAAAGAATATCTTAAAACTTAAGAGTAAAAACTCGAAAGTGATTGGTTACGGTTCACCAGCAAAAGCAACAACTGCACTAAATTTTTTTGGAATTTCTAGTGAAATAGAATGCATCGTAGAAGACAATAAACTTAAGCATGGAAAATTTTTACCTGGAATGAATATCCCAATTGTTTCTAGATCTGAAATAAAGCCAAAACCAGATTATGCTTTGGTTTTAGCTTGGAATTTTTTTGATGAAATTAAAAAAAATAATATTGACCTAGCACAAAAATTTATTAACATTAAAGATTTAGAGTCCTAAATATAACCTCTATTAATATTTTAGCATGTTGAAAAAATATTATAAAAAAATTGATCAAAAAAAAATTTTAGAGATTAATAAAAACTCTACAAAAAAATTTCCTAATTTTTGTGATACTATAATTAACATTGATTGGACTAAAATCTTATATAACAGAATATCTTTTATTTTATCAGCAATACAAAAATTTAAAAATTGTGAATATTTAGAAATAGGATGTGCTAGCAATATATGTTTTAATTCAATTCCATTAATTAATAAAATTGGTGTAGATCCAGAAAACGGTGGAAATATAAAAGATACATCTGATAATTTTTTCAAAAATAACAAAAAAAATTTTGACATAATCTTTATAGATGGACTTCACCAATATGAACAATGCAGAAAAGATATTATCAATTCATTAAAAGTATTAAATGAAAATGGATTTATTTTTCTTCATGATATGATACCAAGAAGTTGGGTAGAAGAAAATATTCCGAGATTACAAAAAGTATGGTCTGGAGATGTGTGGAAAGTAGGGTTAGAACTTATTAAAACTGAAGGTTTAGATTTTTTTATTATAATAGCTGACCATGGTGTAGGTGTTATTAAAAAAAAAGAGAAAAAAATTACTTATCATGATGATTACAAAAATACAAAAAATTTAAAATTTAAAGATTTTTTAAATTTAAATGAAAAAATTAAATATGTAGATCCTAAGCAGGCTTTTGAGTTAATTGCATCAAGCTAGGAAAGGTCTTTTTCGACTCAATTTTAGGTTCAATTTTCACTCTCGCAAAAAGATCTCTGAAAAATTCTTGATTGAATCAATTTTCAAAAGTATTATAAATCAATACAAATTTAATGGCGGGATAGCTCAGTTGGTTAGAGCGCAGGACTCATAAGCCTGAGGTCAGTGGTTCGATTCCACTTCCCGCTACCATTTGAATAAAATAGTGATTAAAAAATACTTACAAAAAATATTTAAAAAAATTTCATACGGTTTTTTTTTAAAAATATATGGTGGAATAAAAGATTCTATAGAAAATGATAGTGATAATAGAATTAAAGTTAATACAGCGAACTTAGATAAAGAGTTTAGCTATAAAGTTTACATAATTTCTAGTGGAAGATTGTATACGGATCGTATCCATGACACAGCGGTTATAATTGATAATAAAATTATAGAAGGTCCTTCCTTCCAGTTACGTAAAGGTGCTGGTGATCATATATTTAATTCAAATGTCAAAAATAATGTTGTTCTTACTAAAGGAACGCCAAGGAAATTAAGAAAATTAAACGGATCGTTATTATCTCTTCTTACAGGTGGAGCAGGTAATAATAACTATTGGCACTGGTTATTTGATGTTTTACCAAGGTTTGGAATATGTAGTAAAGCTATCAATTTAAATGAAATTGACCATTTCCTATTACCAAGTCTTTTAAAAGGTTTTCAAAGAGAAACATTGGATATTTTAAATATTCCTGAATATAAAAGAATAACTAGTGAAAAGTTTAGACATATAAAAACAAAAAAATTAATAATAACAGATCATCCAGTAATGATCACGGGTAATGCTACTAAAGATCATCAAAGCACTCCAAAATGGATTAGTTTATGGTTAAGGAATAAATTTTTAAATGATGATAAAGATAAACAAATTGGAGAAAGTAAGAAAATAAAAATTTATATAGATAGAAGTGAAACTAATTCAAAGCATCCACCACAAAGGACAATAATTAATGAAAGTGAAGTTAAAAAATATTTAATTAAGAATAATTTTATTACGGTGAAACTTCATGAAAAAAAATTTAGCGATCAAATAAATTTATTTAAAAATGCTGAGTGTGTAGTAGGACTTCATGGCGCAGGATTTGGAAATATAGTTTTTTGTGAACCACGAACAAAAGTTATTGAATTAAAAAGCACTACCTCTGCACATGCCATAAAAAATTTGTCTAAAACAAATGAGTTAAATTATAACTCAATAGAAGTTGAGGCTAAAAAAATATATGATTTTGAATTTCCAAATCAGCAGGGCAGTATTGAGATACCGATCAAAAGCTTGGCAGAAACTCTAGAAAACTAAAGAATATTAATTATCTTCATTATTTTCCATGTCATGTTCCACCATATTCGCCACCATATCATCAAATGATATTTTAGGTTTCCATTTTAAAACTTTTTTTGCTTTAGTTGAATCTGCTAAAAGCGTATCTACTTCGGCTGGTCTAAATAATTTTTTATCTGAAATGACATAATCTTTATAATTTAAACCAACATGTGCAAATGCTTTTTTGGCAAAATCTTCTACTGAATGTTCTATGCCAGTTCCAATTACAAAATCAACAGGTTTTTTTTGTTGCAACATTAACCACATTGCTTCAACATAATCTTTAGCATGACCCCAATCTCTTTTAGCTTTCATGTTACCCAACATTAACTTTTTTTGTAAACCTTTTTTAATTCTAGCAACACCGAATGAGATTTTCCTAGTTACAAACTCAAAACCTCTTCTCGGTGATTCGTGATTAAATAATATTCCACTAGAAGCATGTAAATTATATGCTTCTCTATAATTTTGAACTAAATAATAACCTGTTACTTTTGAAACTCCATATGAAGATCTTGGATTAAATGGAGTATTTTCACTTTGTGGTGTTTCTTTTACTTTTCCAAACATTTCAGAAGTTCCTGCAAAATAAAATTTTACTTTACTAGCTGCAAATTCTTTTACAGCAGAAAGCAAGTAATGAGTTCCATTAATATTAATATTAAGCGTAGAGAACTCATCTTCAAATGAATAACCAACATAACTTTGCGCAGCTAAGTGATAAACTTCATCTGGTTTTATTTTTAATATTATATTAAACAGGCTGGCATAACTTTCCAAAGAACCAGCGTGCAATGTTACATCTTTAAGAATATGCTTAATTCTAGAAAGTCTATGATTTGAATCTTCAAAGGCTACCCTTCTAACAATTCCATGAACTTCATAGCCTTTAGATAGCAACAGTTCAGAGAGATAGGAACCATCTTGTCCGGTTATACCTGTTATGAGAGCAACTTTAGACATTTTTTAAACATTTTGTATTAAATAAAAATACATATTACAATTATAATTTTATCATTATGAAAAATTTAAATATGTTCTGCTTATCATTAGAACCAAATCATTACAATTTTATTAAGGAATTAGGTTATATTCCAGTAGGTCTTGGAGAAAAAAAATTCAATAAAGACTGGTTCACCGACAAATCTGGAAACAACATATCTAAAAAAAATAAATATTATGGAGAATATACATATCATTATTGGATTTGGAAAAATTATCTAGACAAATTAGACAATGGATGGATTGGGTTTTGTCAATATAGAAAATTTTGGAGTTTAGTAGAGCACAAAAATGAAGATATTAATTTTAATAATATTTACTCAAAAGTATTGAAGGAAGTGCCAAAAGAATTTGATAATTATGAGACAATATTAGGAACGCCATTTTTTGTAAATAATCTTAAACCAATGAAGTTTATAAAACATGGATTTAAAATAATTATTAAAGATCCGTTAATTTTCTTTAATGAAAAGAAAAGGAATATAAAATTTCATTTTGATTTAATGCATGGTGAAAATAATTTAAATAAAGCAATAGATTTACTTGATGCAAAAAATCAAGATAGTTTTAGAAAATTTGTTAATACAGAAGTTTCATTTAATCCACAAAATATGTTTATTTGTAAATCTAAAGAAAAATTAAAAAATTATTATGAAGACTTGTTTCCTTGGTTAGAAAGATGTGAAAAGATATTTGGGTTTGAAAATTTAAAAGGTTACGGATTAACAAGAATTTATTCTTTTTTAGCAGAAAGATTTATGTCCTATTGGTTTAAAAAAAATACTAAAAGCACATTAGTGCCAATAATTTTCTATGACATAAGAAAAGATCTTAATTAGATTTTTTTTTAATTATTTTAATACTTTTTGATAAGTTCTTTTAAATAGTGTGAATAATCACATTTTCCATAGAAATTAATAGCATCGATTAAATTATTCTTTTTAATCCATTTATTATTAAATGCAATTTCTTCTAAGCAAGCAATTTTAAGACCTTGTCTTTTTTCTAGTGCAGAAACAAAAGCTGAAGCATTATAAAAATCTTTTATGGAACCCGTGTCTAACCACGCTCCACCTCTCCCAAGAAGTTCAGCTGATAATTTATTTTTCTTTCTATATTTATTTAATAAGTCCACAATTTCAATTTCATTTCTTTTTGAAGGCTTAAGTTTATTGCAATAATTAATCACATTATTATCAAAAAAATACAAACCAGTTACTGCAAGATTAGAAAAATAATTTTTTGGTTTTTCAATTATTTTAATTATTTTATTTTTATTATTTACTTTTGCTACTCCATATGATGATGGATTATTAACCCAATGAAGTATTACTTTAGCTCCTTTATTTAATTTGATACATTTTTTTAATTTTTTTGTTAGACTTTCTCCATAAAAAAAATTATCACCCAAAATTAGCGCAACATTATCTTTACCAATGAATTTTTTTCCCACTATAAAAGCATCTGGTAACCCCCTGGGTTTATTTTGTTCAGCATATGAAATTTTAATTCCTAGATTTTTTCCATTTGGTAAAATTTTCCTAAATTGATTTAATTGTCCTTTATTAACTATTATTAAAATATCTTTTATGCCAGAAAGCATTAAAACAGAAAGCGGGTAGAATATTAGCGGTTTATCATAAATAGGAAGCAACTGTTTATTAACAGCTTTTGTTAATGGGCTCATGCGTGAACCTGTGCCACCAGCTAATATAATACCTTTTTTTATCATTTTTTTAATCCAAGTCTACTTATGTAAAATCTTTTTGAAACACTAGTAAAAAATTTTGCATTATTAATATACCAGTCAAAAGTTTGTGACAATCCTGTATCTAATGATATTTTGGCTTTCCAATTTAATTTTTTAAATATTTTATTACTATTAAGGGCATACCTAAAATCATGTCCAGGTCTATCTTTGACAAATTTTATTTTACTTTTTTTATTAAGTTTTAATAACTTTTGATTTGAAATTTTTAATAATTTTTTTGCTAAATTTAAGTTTTCAATATTTTGATTTGAACCAACATTATAACTTTCTCCCACTTTTCCTTTATTGAATATTTTAATTAGTGCTTCGCAATGGTCGTTTACATGTATCCATTCCCTTGAGTTTTTACCTACACCATATATTGGCAATGGTTTATTATTTAATATGTTGTAAATAAGTTTAGGAATTAATTTTTCTGGAAATTGATTTGGACCATAATTATTACAGCAGTTAGATATAACTGCTGGTAAATTATAAGTTCTTACAAAAGATTTTATTAAATGATCTGCTCCAGCTTTAGATGCTGAATAAGGGGAGCTCGGATTATAAGAACAATTTTCATCAGACCTCTTCTGTTTTTCAATATCACCATAAACTTCATCTGTAGAGACATGAACAAGTTTAATTTTTTTTTTATTTTTTTTTAAAAACTTTCTTAAAGCTTGAATTAAATTATAAACACCAAGCAAATTACTGTTAATAAAACTTTTAGGATCATCAATTGATCTATCCACATGAGTTTCAGCTGCAAGGTTAAAAATACCATCAGGTTTAAAGCGATTTAAAATAGTATACACTTGAGATTGATTATTTATATCTGTTTTAAAAAATTT
>SHAO01000005.1 GCA_004213215.1 Candidatus Pelagibacterales bacterium
ATGTTGCAAAATTCCTTCAGCTTCAGCATCTTCTGCTTTTGAACTTTTTGGCAATTTGTTATCTAGATAATTAAAAGTAAATGATGTACCCACCCATAGTATAGCAAAAAAAACATGCCCCCACCTAAGTAAAGCTTGAGTCCATTTAGTAATATCAGGTAAGAATTCCATTTAATATTTAACCTTATCTGTTTTTTTATCCCACAGCTCAAAAGCTTTTAGAGCTTCATCTCTCATTATTTGATGCATTGGAATTTTCCTATCTTTAATACTTTTGTTTAGCTCTTCATAAATTAAAGCATCTGAAAAATCAATTTTCTGTGCATCGTTTCTTGTATTAGCATAATAAATTTTGTCTATTCGTGCCCAATAGATTGCCGACAAGCACATAGGACATGGTTCGCAAGTTGTATATAAATCACAACCTTTTAAACTAAAATTTTTTAATTCTTTGCATGCAATACGTATTGCTGCAATTTCTGCATGTGATGTGGGGTCGTTAGACAAAGTGACTGTATTAAAACCTTCCGAAATAATTTTATTATCCTTAACAATTACTGAACCAAACGGCCCTGTACCAGTATTAACACTTTTAATTGAAAGCTCAATTGCTCTTATCATAAATTTATTATTCATATTTTCCTTTTTAATTTATTTATGCTCATTAAAATTCTTTCAGGTGTTGCTGGTGCATCAAGACTGGGGGTTAATTTATAATCTGATGTAGATGCTATAGCGTTTTTAATTGCAAAAAAAACTGACATAGCATTCATTAATGGTGGCTCCCCTGTTGTTTTCGATTTATTAATTACATTTTCAATGTTTTTCCCTTTTTTAAAAATTTCTACATTAAATTTTTCTGGCATATCGCTTACAGCAGGAATTTTATAAGTTGAAGGAGAATGAGTAGTAAGTTGACCATTAGACTTCCAATTAACCTCTTCCATGGTTAACCATCCTGCGCCTTGGACAAAACCTCCTTCTATCTGACCCAACTCAATTGCTGGATTAATAGCTCTACCTGCATCATGTAAAATGTCTGCACGTATTATTTTATTTTCACCCGTTAATGTGTCAATCATTACTTCGCTTACAGCTGCTCCGTAAGCGAAATAAAGGAAAGGTCTTCCTTTGAACTTTTTTTTATCAAAATGTATTTTTGGTGTTGCATAAAACCCTGAAGAGGACAGTGGAACTCTATTTAAGTATGCTTCTTTAATAAGTGAATTAAATTTAAATGTTTTGCCTTTAAATTTAACCATACCATTTTCATAAATTCCATGGTCACTTTTGATTTTATATTTACGTTTTACATATGTAGCTAAGTTAATTTTTATTTTAGAAACTGCATTCAATGCTGCAGCACCATTAAGATCTGTTGTGCTAGAGGCAGCACTAGCGCTGGTATTTGGAACTTTATCTGTACGAGTAGCTGAAACTTTGACTTTGCTAAAAGGTAATCCAAGCTCACTTGCAACTATTTGAGCAATTTTAGTATATGTGCCTTGTCCCATTTCAATAGCTCCAGTATTTACATGAACACTTCCATCATTAAAATAAATATGCACTAAAGCGCCGGCTTGATTTAAATGCCAAGTCGTAAAACTTATTCCAAACTTTACTGGAGTTATGGAAATTCCTTTTTTAATATATTTATTTTTTATATTAAATTTTTTTATATCCAACTTCCTACTTTTATAATTTGAAGATTTTAAAAGTTGATCAAATATTTCTTGTATAATATTATCTTCAACCTTCATATTATAATGGGTGATATTTTTTTTCTTTTTTTGATAAAAATTTCTCCGTCTTATTTCAGCAGAATCTTTTTTTAATGAATTAGCAATATGATCTATAATATTTTCAATTGCCATCATGCCTTGATTTCCACCAAAACCTCGGAAAGCTGTATTTGAAGCTGTATTAGTTTTGCATAGATAGTTTTCAACTAATACATTTTCAAGATAATATGCATTATCAATATGCAGCAATGCTCTTTCATTAATTGCTCCTGATAAATCTGGGGATGCTCCACACCGTGATGCAAGTTTTAATTTTAAGCCTTTAATAACACCAAGTTCATCAAAACCAACTTCATACTCTGAATAAAAATCATGTCTTTTTCCTGTTATAATTATATCATCATCACGATCCATTCTGAGCTTAACTGGACGTTTTGTTTTTTTTGCCAACAAAGTGCAAATTGCAGCAAAAATAAAAGATTGTGTTTCTTTTCCTCCAAATCCTCCTCCAATTCTTCTTGTTTCAACAGTAATAGTGTTGCTTTTTTGATTAAGCACTTTTGCTATAATTTGTTGAGTTTCGCTAGGATGTTGTGTTGATGAAAATACTTTAAAATCATTATCTTCTTGTGGAATAACAAAAGCTGTTTGACCCTCTAGAGCAAAATGCTCTTGGCTACCAGTTGTAAAATTTCCTTTTAAACTATTTGCTGAATTTTCAATTGCCTTAAGGGCTTCCCCTTTTTTTATTAATTTTTCTTTTAAAACAAAAGATTTTTTTTTTAAAGCTTCTTTTATGGTCGTAATAGGTTTTAGAGTTTTATAAGTTATTTTTGCTTTTAAGACAGCCTTTCTTGCTAGCTCTGTTGTTTTTGCAGCTACTGCAAATAATGGCTGCCCATAATATTCTGCTTTTTTTGGAAATATAGGATCTCCATTATAAACGGGGCCAACATCATTTCTTCCCTCAATATCTTTGGAAGTAACTACTGCGATAACTCCTTCAGCTTTAATTACCTCATCTAGATTAACTTTTTTAATTATTGCGTGAGCTTTTTTACTCCATCCAATAGCTCCATATAAAGTCCCAGGCAGTTCTGGAATATCATCTGTGTAATTAGCTCTGCCACTTACATGTTTTTCGCCACTCTCATGGGGTCTTTTTTCATTAATAAAATTATCTTTTTTTATTTTAAGCATACAACCCTATTAGATTTTTTTGTTTTATTTCAACACAGCATTTTTCAAGAAGATTTTTTGCTACTTCTATACGATATAATCCACTAGCCCTCATATCATTGATGGGTTTAAAATCTTTTTCTAATGCTTCTTTGGCTTTATTAATGGTTTCATCATTTATAAAAGAATTTAAGAGTATTTTTTCACAAAGCTTTGCTCTTTTGGGTATTGCGGCCATCCCTCCATAAGCAATTCTTATAACTTCAATTTTATTTTTTATTATTTCTAAATTAAATGCAGCACAAACAGATGAAATATCATCATCAAATCTTTTTGAAACTTTATATGCTTTAAAAATATTTTTTTCAAATAAAGGAATTCTGATTGAATGAATAAATTGACCTTTTTTTAATACTGTTTTTCTATAACTAATAAAAAAATTATCTAATAATACAATTTTAGTTTTTTTATAATCTTGTAATATAACTTGAGCATTTAATGATATTAATAAAGGCAAACAATCACCAATTGGTGAAGCTGTAGCAATATTCCCAGCTATTGTTCCAGCATTACGAATTTGTGGTGACCCATAACGTTTGAGTATTTTTGTAAAATCTGGATAATATTTTTTTATATAATATTCAAAATCGATTAAAGGTGTTGTGGCTCCTACTTCAATATATTTATTGTTATTTTTTATATAGTTCAGTTCACGAATTGAATTCATATATATAATAGAATTAATATCTTTTCTTTCTTTAGTAATACTCAAAGATAAATCAGTCCCACCACTTAAAAAAAGTGTATCAATATTTTTTTTAATTATTTTTTTTAATTCTTGCACATACACAGGGGCAAAATATTTTTTATCATTATTATATATTTTTATACTTTTATTATTTATTTTTTTTAGTAGGTTAATTGTGTTTTTTATATTTTTACTAAAATGATCAATTTTATTTTTACTCTTTAAACTTCTTCCGGCTTTAATTATTGGTTGATAACCAGTGCAACGACAAAGATTTCCTGAAATTGAATCTTTAATTATTTCATCTTTAAATTTAGAGTATTTTTTTAACATTGAGAATAATGCCATAACAAAACCTGGAGTGCAGAAACCACACTGACTTCCATGATATTTTACCATTGCTTCTTGAACAGGATGTAACGTCCCATCCTTTGAAATTAAATCTTCAACAAGTATAAGTTGTTTACCTTGTAGTGTTGGCAGAA
Source organism: Candidatus Pelagibacterales bacterium (assembly GCA_004213215.1). Classification (GTDB taxonomy): domain Bacteria; phylum Pseudomonadota; class Alphaproteobacteria; order Pelagibacterales; family Pelagibacteraceae; genus AG-414-E02. Next base: position 4,155 of record SHAO01000005.1, read on the forward strand.
GCGTTATGCAGGAATTTATTGCTTTATAATTTATCTCATTATTTTTTAATTCAGCTAATACAACTGTACACGCTCCACACCCACCCTCTGCACACCCTTCTTTGGTTCCTGTTTTTTTTAATTTTGTTCTTATATAGTTAAGCAGAGTTTCGTTAGGATTTGGATTTTTGATTTCTATAATCTGATCTTTGTGAACAAAACTAATAAAACTAGAAGTCATTAACTTCCTCGATAAGTCGAATAACTCCAAGGAGAAACCAGTAAAGGAACGTGGTACTTTTCTTTTGGATTAGATATTCCAAATTTAATTGAAACCTCACTAAGAAAATTTGGGTTTGGTAATTTTACTATTTTTTGAAAATATTCCCCTACATAAAAAACTAATTCATAATTCCCAGCTTTAATTGGCTCAATCAAAAATTCATCTGGTCTACCGTCAGTATTTAAAATAACAGATTTAATTTTTTCCCTTTTTTCTGAAACAAAATACACGTCAACTTTCATACCTTTTGCAGGTTTTCCAGAATATGTGTCCAATGCATGTGTTGTTAATTTTGTCATAAAATATTATTACTATAATATACATATTAACTAAATAAATGCTCAATAAAATTAACAAACTATCTGAAACTGAATTTATTGAAGTTTTTGGTAATATTTTTGAAAATGCTAGCTGGATTGCTAAAAAACTATATCTAAAAAAACCCTTTAAAAATTTTTTAGATTTATCAAAAAAAATGATTTCAATATTTGAAGATACAGACACCCAAAGTAAATTAAAAATTCTTTTATCACATCCTGATCTAGCTGATAAAACAAAGATAGGAGTTTTAACTCCAGATTCAAATAAAGAGCAAAATAGTGCAAAATTAGATCAGTGCACTGAAGCAGAATTTAATGAATTTAAAAATCTAAACGAAAAATATAAAAGTAAATTTGGATTTCCTTTCATTCTTGCTGTGAAAGGAAAAAATAAATCAGAAATATTAACTAGTTTTAAAAAAAGAATTTTATTTGATAAAAAAATTGAATTTGACGAGGCAGTTAAACAGGTTAAAAATATTGCAATTTTGCGTCTAGATGAATTAGAAATTAAGCTTCTTTAATATTCAACATCAACTGGATCTATTGATCTCCACATATACCAAGTTAAAACAGTTCTATAGCCTAAATGAAGATTAGAAATTTTATCTAAAAACTTTTTGCTGGGGGGGTAAGATGTTTTGTAATTTAATGATAAAGCTCTTAACAATCCAATATCACCTGTGGGATACATATCTGATCTGTTTAAATTAAACATTAAAAACATTTGGGCACTCCATACCCCCAGCCCTTTTAATTGTGTTATATAATTTATAGCATCATTATCGCTCATTGTTTTTATTTTTTTAATATCAAAAGATTTATTACTAAAATTTTTTGCAATATTTTTTAAATAGGAAACTTTTTGACGTGATAGGCCTGCACTTTTTAAAGTACGTGTAGAAAGTTTTAATATAACTTTTGGGGTTATTTTTTTTTTACACTTTGCTTCAAACTTTAACCAAATTGAATCTGCAGCTTTAGTGCTTATTTGTTGTCCTATAATTGTACGACATAAAGAAAAAAAAGGTTTGTTTTTAGTAGTTAAAAAACCTTTGTTATATTTTTTAATTATTTTTCTTAATACTGGATCTCTTTTAGATAATATTTTTTTTGCCTTATGCCAATATGAAGGTGGTTTTTTCATTGTTGTCTAGGTAACTGAATGGGTTTTTTTAGTTGGTGTTCTCTAACAAATATTATAGCAGAAGAAATAACAATAAGACTAGCACCAGATAAAGTATAAATAGTTGGACTTTCATTAAAAAAATAAAATCCAAAAATAATAGCAAAAACAAGTGATAAATATTTTAAGGGCGTTGTTAAAGAAACTTCGGCTAATTTGTAGCTCTGAGTTAAAAGTAAATTGGCTACACTTCCAAAAAGACCTATTAAAATTAATAAACCCAATTCATACATTGATGGGATAACCCAGCCACCAAATGGTAAAGTCAAAAGTCCCATAGTTCCAGAGCAAATAGAGAAGTAAAAAGCAATCAAATAAATTGGTTCATTAACTAAGGTTAATTTTCTTATAAAAATAGAAACACTAGCAAAACCTAATGTAAATATTACTGGATAAATGTAATAAAAATTTAAGTTGTCAAATCCAGGTTTAGAAATTACTAGAACTCCTACAAATCCTAAGCCTACTGCGATCCACCGTTTAATCTTTATTTTTTCTCCTAAAAAAATAATAGAAAATATAACCACCCAAATTGGTCCAGAAAAAGCCATTGACGTAACCTCGGCAAGGCCTAGATTTCTAATTCCAACAAAAATTGCATACATAGCTATAGCTCCCCAAAAACTTCTGTGGAAATGAAGACTTATATATTTTGTTTTATAAAAATCTTTAAACCGGTCTTTAGGTATCAAAAAAAATATTGGGATTAAGCCAAATAAAGCTCGACTAAACATTACCTGGCCAACAGCAAAATCAGTAGCTGTTATTTTAATAAGGCAGTCCATAAATGAGAAAAATAGAACGCTTAATATCATGCAAAGAGCGCCAAGATGGTTTTGGTTTTTGATCATTTTGATAAATTAATTTATATTTACCATTAAATTAAAAAAAATTATGCAAATATTTATAGGTGGAATTGGCTGCTTTTGGGATGAAACAGAATATCAGGGTGTTCCTGGTATCCTTTCTACAGAATGTGGATATTGCGGAGGAAAAAGCTCAACAGTAAGTTATGAGCAAGTTTGTGGTGGAAATACTGAACATATAGAAGTTGTTAAAGTTACATTTGATCCTAAAATAATTTCTTATGAAGATATAACAAGATTATTCTTCAAAATACATGATCCAACAACTCTTAATCGTCAAGGTCCTAATGTTGGCTACCAGTATAGATCAGAAATTTTTTATTCAACTGATGAAGAAAGAATTTCTGCACAAAAAATATTAGATGAGGTTAATAAAAAGTTAAATAATAAAGTAGTTACAGTTATTAGAAAAGAAAAAAATTATTGTAAAGCGGAAGAATATCATCAAAAATATTTTGAAAAACGAAATAAAAGATGACCCTAGTTTCAACGAGTTGGCTCAATGAGAATTTAAATAAAGTTAAAATTATTGATGCTTCCTGGCATTTGGTTAAGAATCGAAATGCAGCAGAAGAATATAAAAATGAACATATAGAAAATGCAATTTTTTTTGATTTAGATAAAAATTCCAATCAGAGGAAAGATTTACCACATGGTCATTTTCTTCCATCATCAAGTGACCACGAAAAAACTACTTCAGAAATGGGAATCTTAGAATCTGACAGAATTATTATTTATTGTCATAGTGATTTAATTTCTAGCTGTCGTGTTTGGTTTCAATTTTTATACTTTGGACATGACCCCAAATTAGTTTCGATATTAAATGGAGGAATGAGAAAATGGAAATTAGAAGGCCGAAAAGTTACAAATTCAAAAACCAAAATAAATAGATCTAAATATAAAGCTAACGAAAATAGAAATATGATTAAAGTACTATCTCAAATTAATGAAAATATAAAAAATATGGAGTTTACTGTAATAGATGCTAGGAGTAAAAATCGTTTTTTAGGTTTAGAACCTGAACCTCGACCTGGCATTAAAAGTGGTTCTATTAAAGGATCGAAGTCAATACCAATAAGCAAAATTGTGAACATAGATGACAATACATTTTTAGATACAAAAAAATTAAGAGATGTATTTAGATCAAGTAAGATTAATAGTAACGAAATAGTAATGAGTTGTGGAAGTTCGGTATCAGCGGCAAGTCTAGCACTTGCATATTCGTTAATAAATGATGATTATATCCCAAAAATATATATTGGGAGTTGGACTGAATTTGGAAAAAAATAAATGAAAAGATCTAAAAAAATAACTATTTTTATAATTTTATTTTTCCTAGTAATTACGTTGGTAATAGCTGGACGCTATGCTATAGGACTTTATTTTAAGAAAAAGTTTGGAACAAGGCCTCCACCAGGAGTAATAGTTAAAGTAGTAGAATCAGAAAATTTTAGTCAGTCTTTAGAAAGTTATTGCACTTCTCTTAGTAGTAAAACAACTTCTTACAAAATAAAAAAGAATGAATTATTAGAGCCAATCAAATTTAACATAAAAGTTAATAAGGGTGATATTATAGCTAAACTATCGTCTAAAACTATTGCAGCCCCATTTGCAGGCATAGTCGGCAAAAGAGGTATTAGCGCGAGTAGTTTGGGATCCGAAAACACGATTATCTTAACTTTAGATGACTCAAGAAAAATATTGTGTGACTTAAAAATACCTGAGGTTTATGCCTCAATATTAATAAAAGGACTTAAACTTAAAGCAATATTTTCAGCCTATAAAAATAAAACTTACAATGGAGAAATAGAATCTGTTGCTTCACGCGTAGATCCTCAAACAAGATCCATATTAGCCCGTGCAAAAATTAACAATGAAAATTCAGAAATAATTCCTGGTTCACTTCTCGAAATAGAAATACTTTATAATGACAAAAATGCTTTGAGCGTACCTGATACGAGCATTATGTATGAAGGAAGTAAAAAGTTTATCTATAAAATAATTGAAAATAATATGATTAAAAAAACTGAGATTGAAACAGGAATTCGTAAAATGGGTAAAATTGAAATTTTAAATGGCTTAAATAAAGGTGACCAGATAATTGCTGAAGGTTTAACCAAAGTTCGGCCTGGCATGAAAGTAAAACCAATTATCAAATCGCAATAAGAAATTTTAAATGTTTATTACCGATCTTTCTATACGTAGACCAGTTGTATCAGCAGTTTTTTCAATGATACTTGTGGTTTTTGGATTATTCGTGTTTTGGAAATTGCCTGTAAGAGAATTACCCTCAGGCCTACAACCTCCTGTGGTTCAAATTCAAATAGACTATCAAGGAGCTTCAGCAGAAATTATTTCAAGTGAAATTGTAGAAATAATAGAAGATGTAATTGGAGGAGCTGAAGGAATAAAAAATATTGATTCAACTTCAGAAAATGGTAGAGCAACAATTAAAATTGAATTTGATACTTCTATTGATCTTGACGATGCAACTAATGATATAAGAGATAGAGTAAGTAGAGTTTCTGATAACCTTCCTGAAGATGCCGATTCTCCTGAAATATTAAAACAAAGTGCTGGTTTTACAACTTCAATGTGGCTTTCAGTTTCTTCCACTACTTGGAGCGATTTAGAAATGGGAGATTATGCTAGAAGGTATCTTGTAGATAATTTTTCGAATGTTAAAGGAGTGGGAAGAATTTTAGTAGGTGGTCTTCGTGAGTTAAGTGTTAGAATTTATATTTCACCAACCAAGCTAGCAGCTAATGATTTGACAGTACAAGAAGTTGAGCAAGCTCTTAGGAAAGAAAATATTAGTATTCCAGCGGGTAGCCTGGAAGCAAATAATATAGACTTAACAATTAATCTTGATAAAGCTTACAAAGACTTGTCATCAATAAAACAGTTACCTATTAAAAAAATAAGAAATAGTGTTATTCGCTTAGAAAATATTGCAGAAATAAAATACGGTCCTGTGTCTGAAAAAACTCTTTTTAAAGCCCAAAGTAAAGATGGAAAACCTAACGAAAAAGTCGTTGGAATTGGAATTTACGCTAAAAGTGGTGCATCTACGGTAGAACTATCAAAAAAAGTAAGAGAGCGAATTAAAATAGTCCAAAAAAACTTGCCTGATGGACTAAAATTGGGTGTGTCATTTGATAGAGCTACTTATATAAATGCTGCTATAAATGAAGTTTACAAAACATTAGCAATAGCCTTCATATTAGTTGTAATAATTATTTATTTATTTTTAGGAAATTTAAAGGCAGTCATTGTCCCAGCAGTAGCTCTTCCAGTAAGTCTAATATCAGCAGTACTTGGTTTGTGGTTTTTTGATTTATCTATAAATATTTTTGTGCTGCTTGCAGCTATTCTAGCTATAGGAATAGTAGTGGATGATTCAATAATAATGACCGACGCAATTTATAATAGAGTAGAAAATGGAGAAACGCCTTTGGTAGCTTCGGTCAATGGATCAAAAAGTGTTACTTTTGCAATTATTTCAACAACACTAGTTTTAGTAGCAGTTTTTTTACCTTTAATTTTTATTGAAGGAATATCAGGAACCCTATTTAGAGAAACTGCAATTTCTTTAACATTTGCTATAATTGTTTCTTCTTTTGTAGCGCTAACTCTTTCACCAATGCTGGGGAGTAAATTCCTAACTAAAAATACAAAAAAATCTAAAATTGTTTTAAAGTTTGAAAAGTATTATAGATCATTTTTAGAATTTTACTCAGAGACATTAAATTATTGGATAAATAAACAGAAACTCATAGTAGTCTTTATGTTTTTTATTGTAATAGCATCAGTATTGCTTTTTAATTTTTCACCCAAACAGCTACTACCTGAAGAGGACAGGGGTGTTTATCTTGTTATAGGAAAAACAGATGAAGGAAGTTCGTTTAAATATACAGCTGATAAAGCAGAAGAAATAGAAAAAAGATTAATACCTTTAATTAAAAAAAAAGGTGAATCTTACAAAAGAGTAATTATGAGAGTTCCTGGGTTTGGTAGGGCAAGTAAATCTTATAATAGTTTTATTATCATTGCTTTATTAGATGATTGGAAAGACAGAAATGAAAGTTCAAAAAAAATTATGAGAAAGGCTATAGGAAAAATTGTAACAGTCCCACAAGCACTTGCTTTTCCAATTTCTCCACAAAGTATTCGAGTAAGTAGCTATAACAAACCAATACAAATGGTTTTGTTAGGTAATAGTTATGAGCAACTTGAAAAATGGCAAAGATTAGTAATGGTAGAATTAAGAAAAAATAAAAGTTTAGCTGCAGTTGAATCTGATTATTCTAAAAATAAACCTGAAATAAAATTAATCATTAACAGAAAAAAAGCTCAAGATTTGGGAGTTTCTATACAGTCTATTGGCACAACTGTTAGCACACTTTTTTCTGGAAAAACTGTCACAAAGTTTAATCGATTAGGAAAAGAATATCCAATTATTCTACAAGCAGATATTAAAAATAGAAAAAGAAGTGAAAGTCTAAGCAAAATTTTTGTACGTTCAGAAACAACAGGAAAATTAATATCGTTAGCTAATCTGGTTGAGTTTAAAGAAGTTGGATCAGCTAAGATTTTATCACGTTATGATAGACAGCGTGCGATTACTATTAGTGCAAGATTAATTGGAGATTACACTCTTTCTGAAGCCTTAAATTATCTTGAAAAAACAGTAAATCAAACTGTTCCGGACGCTAGAATCGAGTGGAAAGGCAAATCGGAAGAACTTAAAGAAACAAGTAACGAATTATTTATTATATTTACTTTGGCTCTGATAACTGCCTTTTTAGTAATGGCAGCCAACTTTAATAGTTTTATTCATCCTGCTGTTATAATGTTAACTGTTCCTTTAAGTGTTTTTGGAGGTATTATTTTTATTTTACTTTTTAATTCAAGCATCAACATTTTTTCACAAATTGCTTTGGTTATTTTAATTGGGATTTCTACTAAAAACTCAATTTTAATTGTTGACTGGGCAAATCAATTGAGAAGAGCTGGGAAAAGTATTCAAAATGCTGCGTTAGAGGCCTGCAAAAGAAGATTCCGGGCAATCATTATGACTTCTCTTTCAACAATGATAGCAATGGTCCCTTTACTTATAGGCAATATTGGTCCTGGAGCTGGAGAAGGAAGTCGATTAGCAGTTGGCGCCACCATATTTGGAGGCATGCTCATCTCTACTTTCTTTACTCTGTATGTCACTCCAGCAATGTATGTTCTTTTGACAAAAAATACAAAAAGAATTGACGTAGTTGATATTCAGCTAACTAAAGAACTTAAAAGATAATATATTTTTTTTTATCTAAACTTTTTTGACAACCTTGTAACTGATTTTTATATATCTTAGATTGTTTTTCTACACTTTTTGCAAAAATAATGGAATTTTTATCTGTTTTGTAAACTTTTTTAGCATAGCTTCCCCATCCCAAATAATAATTTAAGTATTGACGATAAGAATCATTAAGAGGAATTTTATTTATTTTATTAGTTTTTTTTATATACCATCCAATAAACATAACTGAATCTTTAAAGCGTGTTCGTAAAGCTAAAGGATTATTAGTTTCAGTCTTATATAAATCCCATGTTTTATTAACTGCTTGGGAATAACCGAACGAACTTGATGGTCTTTTGTAAGGAACTATTTTAAATAATTTTGTTCTTTTAGGTTTTGCCCAGCGATTAAAACCTGATTCTTTATTAACAAAAGCTAAAATAACATGAATGGGCGCGCCGTAGGTTTGTGAACTTTTTTTTATGTGTTTATACCAAATATACCGTTCGCCAAAAATTTTACATGCGTTCGATGGATATTTAGGTACTGAGCTACAAGATATTATGAAGAAAAAAATAATTAAGTAAATTAAATTATTTTTTAAAATCTTCTTTTGCATTTTGTAAGCTTTTTTCCATTGCACCGCGAATTTCTTTATCTTCTATGCTTATAGAAGCTATCTGAAAATCTTTTTTAATTTTATTAAATACATCTTCTTGCCCCGCTTCCTGAAGATCACTCTTAATTATTTCCTGGATATAATCTTGTATTTTTTCTGTAGTATTTATGCCTAGAATTTTTGCTGCCCATTGTCCTAAGTATTTATTTGCTCTAGCAAAGATTTTAAACTTAAGTTCTTCATCTATTTGGAACTTTTTTTCAAAACTTTTTCCTCTTTCATCAAAATTTTTCATGTATCTTTAAATATAGATAAATCTTTACAACAGAATAAGCAACTATTACTCCTAAAATATTACCTATTATATCACCAAGCTCAAAAGAGCGATTTGGTATTATTAAATGAAGAAGTTCAAGAATTATTGACAAAAAAAATAGGCCATAAAAAACTCTTTGAAAATTTTTCATCTTTAAATAAAGAAAAAGCCCGAACAAGGAAATAAGAAGATAACAAACAAAATGGTTGATGGTTGTGCCAAAAGGATTTTTAATTAAATTTGGTTGTTGCCCAAAATCACCATAAAGAAAGTATCCGAGTAGACTGCCTGGATAAAGAGAAATAATAATTAAAAATAATATTGAGATATGAAAAATATATCTTAAATATTTTGCCATTTTATTAACTATACAATAGTTATAATGAATCGTATTATATTTTATATAAAATGAACAACTTAATTTTAGTTCGTCACGGGCAAAGTCTTTGGAATAAAGAAAGAAAGTTTACTGGATTCATGGACATTGAATTAACAAAACATGGTGAGTCTGAAGCTGAGTATGCTGGAAATCTAATTAAAGGTCTAAATATTGAATTAGATGCATACTTTACTTCCCAGCTCAAGAGAGCAATAAACACCTTAGATATAATTTTGAAAGTTTTGAACAAATCCAACGTAATAATTAATAAAGCTTGGGAATTAAATGAAAGACACTATGGTGGACTTACTGGACTAAATAAAGACGACACTATAAAAAAATATGGCGCTAAACAGGTCCAAATATGGAGACGTAGTTTTGATACCAGACCTCCACCAATGGACACTCAACATCCTTGTAAAAAAAAAATTAATTCTAACATTTTAAGTGAATCATTAAGTGATACAATAAAAAGAGTAATTCCGTACTATGAAAAAAAAATAAAACCTTTAGTTAGTGCAAAAAAAAATATTTTGATAGTATTTCATGGTAATAGTTGTAGAGCCTTGTTGATGAAAATCCTTAATATTTCTAAAGAAAAAATTATTGAATTTGAGATACCCACAGGAAATCCACTTTTATTAAAATTTGATGAGAATTTAAAAGTTCAGGAGTATAGATATCTGGATTTAAAAAGAGCAAAAAAAATATTAGTTAATGTTTAAACTTTTTTAATAAGTTTTTGTAAATATCAAAAGTGCTTACATGCAAAAAATCAATATTACTTTTAAATGCATACAATTCTTTATTTTTTATTAACTTATCCCAAATTCTATTTATTGAAAAAATTTTCTCATTCATATCAAAAAAAGCTTCAGGTTTAATAATTTGTAAACCAGTATAAATATATTTTAAATCATCCTTATTATCTCTACTAATAAGTTGATTTTTAAAATTAAAATCTCCTTTGAATAATTTATCAAAGCTTTTTTCTTTATTAACTATAAGCAACAAGCATTTTTTTTTACCTTCAAAAAACATTTTTTTCATTGTATTTAACTCTTCTAAATAATTTAAATTCCATATTGTATCTGGATTAATAATCAAGAAAGCTTCATTTGAAAAATATTGAATGGCATTTAAAACACCACCACCTGTGTCCAAAATTTTATCTTTTTCTTCAACAATCTTAATAGATAGATTGAATTTATTATTGTTAATATACTCAACAATCTGTTCTCCTAAGTAATGTACATTTATTATAACTTCACTTATTCCGGTAAGCTCAAGAAATTTTAAAGTATTAGATAATAACGTTTCATTACCGATTTTTAATAAAGGTTTTGGTGCTTTAGTAGTTAAAGGATGAACTCGTTTGCCAAAACCGGCCGCAAGTATCATTGCTTTTTTAATCATACTTTTTGTATCAAATATTAAAAATGTATCGGTCTTTTATCAATAGCCAGCGCAGCTTCTTTCACTGCCTCACTGTGAGTAGGGTGGGCATGACATGTTCTTGCTATATCTTCTGAACTTGCTCCAAACTCCATTGCAAGAGCCAATTCTGCAATCAGTGTTCCAGCTACGTCACTAATTATTGAAACCCCCAAAACTTTATCTGTTTTTTCGTCAGCAATTATTTTTACAAACCCCTCTGTTTTATTATTAACTTTTGCTCTTGAGTTTGCCAAAAATGGAAATTTTCCTATTTTATATTTTATACCTTCTTTTTCCAATTGTTCTTCAGTTTTACCAACCGTAGCTACTTCTGGGGAAGTGTAAATAACTGCAGGTATTACATCGTAATTAACATGACCAGCTTGCCCAGCAATTATTTCCGCTGTTGCTATTCCTTCATCTTCTGCTTTATGTGCTAACATAGGGCCTTTGTTTATAATATCTCCGATAGCATAAATATTTTTAATTGATGTTTCAAATTTACTATTCACATCAATTTTATTCTTGCTATCTAATTTAATACCCAGCTCTGATATATTTTTACTGATATTAGGTTTTCTTCCAACTGCAACTAAAACTTTATCAGTTTCTATTCTTTCTCTTTTAGCGGTTTTATTGTTTGTAAAATCAATTACTGCTTTATTTTTTATAATATTAATTCCTGTTACTTTTGAGTTTAATTTAAAAGTAATTCCTTGTTTACCCAAAATCTTTAAAAATTCCCTTGAAATATCTTTATCCATTCCTGGAATTATATGATCTAAAAATTCAATAACTGTTACTTTTGAGCCTAATCTTTTCCAAACACTTGAAAGTTCTAAACCAATATAACCACCTCCTATAACAATCAATTCTTTTGGGACCTCTTGGAAAGATAATGCTCCTGTTGATGAAACAATTATTTTTTCATCTATATTTATTCCTGGCAAAGATGTGGGTTCAGAACCTGTGGCAATAACAATATTTTTAGTTTTATAACTAGTTTTTTTTTTTGAATTACTAGTAACTGTCACTATATCTTTAGCTGCAATAGATCCTTTACCCTTTAAGTGGATGACTTTATTTTTTTTAAAAAGAAATTCAATTCCCTTGGTAAGGTCTTGAACAGTCTTTTTTTTATTATCCATCATTTTAAGTAGGTTTAATTTAATATTTTTAACCTCAATTCCTAAGCTATTAAATTCTATTTGAGCTTTATGATATAATTCAGATGAATTAAGTAAACTTTTTGAAGGTATGCAGCCTCTATTAAGGCATACACCTCCAAGGGTATTATCCATCTCTACACATGCAGTTTTTAGACCTAATTGAGCCGATCTTATAGCACAAACGTATCCACCAGGACCCGATCCAATTACAATTACATCAAAATTATTTTCCATTATTAAAGATCTAGAAATAATCTTCGTGGTTCCTCAAGACACTCTTTAATAGTTTTTAGAAAAGAGACAGCTTCCTTACCATCAATTATTCTATGATCATAAGATAAAGCTAAGTACATAATTGGTCTTATAACAATATTATCTTCTTCTACTACTGGTCTCTTTATAATATTATGCATACCTAAAATTCCAGTTTGAGGTGGGTTTAAAATTGGGGTAGAAAGCATTGAGCCATATATTCCACCATTACTAATAGTAAAAGTTCCTCCCTGAAGATCATTAATTGTAATTTTTCCCTGTTTAGCTTTTTCAGAAAGTAAAAAAATATTCCTTTCAATGTCTGCGAAAGATAACTCGTCAGCCTTTTTAAGAACAGGAACAACTAGTCCACGATCAGTTCCAATAGCTATAGATATATTATAATAATTTTTATAAATAATATGGTCATTTTCTATTTCTGCATTTACTGCAGGAAAATTTTTTAAAGCAACTACAGATGCTTTAACAAAAAATGACATGTATCCTAATTTTACAGAATATTTTTTCTGAAAATCTTCTTGATAATCTTGTCTCATTTGCATTATATTTTGCATATCTGCTTCATTAAAGGTTGTTAGCATAGCTGCATTGTCCTGGGCTTCTTTTAATCTTTTAGCAATTGTTACCCTTAATCTCGTCATTTTTACTCGTTCCTCGGGACCATGACTATTTTTTCTTTTTGATGACTGAGGTATGCTTCCCATTAGTTTAATTAGGTCACCTTTTGAAACTCTTCCAGCTTTTCCTGTTCCTTCAATACCTGTTATATCAATTTTTTTTTCTTCAACAATTTTTCGAACTGCAGGAGATAAGTGTTGTCTTGTTTTAGGTGGTATATACTTTTCTTGCTCAACCTTTTCTATCTCTTCTGCTTGTTTAGCAGTTTCATCAACTAGAGTATCTAAAACTAAAGTTCCATTAGCGCTTTTATCTTTTAATTCATCATCTAAAGCTAGAGGCTCATCATTACTTTCCCGCGTTATTTTTTTTCTTTCTTGTTTTTTTTCCCTTACAATATTTTTTTTCTTGATAGCTTTAGATGGTGGTGTGTAGTCTGGTTGATCTACTTTATCTATTTGAGATATTTTAACAGAATCAGATTTTCCTAATTCTACAATACCTAGTAAAGAACCTACTTTTACTGTATCCCCTTCCTTAACTTTAATTGTTGATAAAGTTCCGTTTGAAGGAGATGGAACTTCTACATTTACCTTATCTGTTTCTAATTCTACTAATGGTTCGTCAGAATTAACTTGTTCTCCAATTTGTTTAAGCCACTTGGATACAGTAGCTTCTGTGATTGACTCTCCTAATGAAGGTACTAAAATTTGATTTGACATACCTAGTTAAGTACCTTTTCTATTATTTCTTTTTGTTGCGCAAGGTGTTTTTTTAGATATCCTGTTGCCGGAGATGCGGCTGGCTGTCTGCCTATATAATTAACTTGCCTATTTTTCGCTTTTATATGATTTAAAGTCCAGTCAATATAATTTCTTGCACTATTCCATGCACCCATATTTTGAGGCTCTTCCTGACACCAGTAAAACTCAGCATTTTTGCTAAATCTTTTCAGGTTTTTTGCTAATGTTTTAACTGGAAATGGATATAATTGTTCTACACGTATGAAAAAAATACTATTATTTTTTACTTTTTCTCTAGCTTCTATTAAATCAAAATAAATTTTTCCTGAGCATAACACTACTTTCTTAATTTTATTATCTTTTTTAAGGTTAGTTAAACCATATTCTTTGAGCTCTGCATGATCTTGTAAAACTCTATGAAATGTATTTTTTTTAGTAAAGTCTTCTATATTGGAGGTGCATCTTTTATTTCTTAGTAAAGATTTTGGTGTCATAATTATTAGAGGTTTTCTAAAATCTCTATGTATTTGTCTTCGTAACGCGTGAAAGTAATTGGCTGGAGTAGTGCAGTTCATTACCTGAATATTTTCTTTAGCACATAATTGTAAAAACCTCTCTACTCTTGCAGAGGAATGTTCTGGACCTTGTCCTTCATAACCGTGGGGAAGTAACATTACTAAGCCGCTCGCTCTAGCCCATTTCCTTTCTCCTGATGAAATAAATTGATCTATTATAACCTGTGCACCATTTGCAAAATCTCCAAATTGAGCCTCCCAAACTACTAATGTTGTTGGTTCGGAAAGGGCATACCCATGCTCAAAACCAAGCACGGCAAACTCTGAAAGCACACTATCAATTACCTCAAAATTTTTTTGTTTTTTAGAAATATTATTTAATGGAGTATAGTATCTATTATCTTTTTGGTCTCGAAGTACTGAATGTCTTTGGCTAAATGTTCCTCTTCCAGAATCCTGTCCAGAAAGTCTTACTGGGGTACCTTCATCCAATAAAGAAGCAAATGCCAATTGTTCAGCTGTTGCAAAATCGAATCCCTTTCCACTTTCAAACATTTTTATTTTATTTTCAAAAATTTTTCTTATAGTTGGATGTGCGTTAAAATCTTTAGGAATATAAGTAATACTTTTTCCAATTCTTTTAATTATATCTTTTGAAACACCAGTAATCCCTCTTTTGTCTTTACCCTTTTGTGGTTTAAATCTAGACCAAACTCCTTCAAACCATTCAATTTTTGGCTTATACTCTTTAGCAGTTTTTAACTGATCATCCAGAAGGTTTTTAAATTCTTTTTTATCTCTATTAAAATCTTCAGCAGTGATAGTTCCTTCTTTAATAAGTTTTTCTCCATAAACATTAAGTGTTGTTGGGTGCTGTCTTATTTTTTTATACATCATTGGTTGTGTAAATGAGGGCTCGTCTCCTTCATTATGACCAAACCTTCTATAACAAATCATGTCGATAACTACATCTCTATTAAACTTTTGTCTAAATTCTGTAGCTATCCTTGCACAATGAACTACAGCTTCGGGATCATCTGCATTTACGTGTAAAATAGGTGCATCAACCATTTTTGCTATATCAGATGGATAAGGCGATGATCTTGCAAATCTTGGATTTGTAGTAAAACCTATTTGATTATTTACAATTATATGGATTGTACCACCTGTGCTGTGTCCCCTTACTCCAGACATAGCAAAACATTCAGCAACTACTCCTTGGCCAGCAAAAGCAGCATCACCATGAATTAAAATTGGAACAACTTTATTTCTTTTAATATCATTGTGAAAAAATTGTTTGGCGCGTGTTTGTCCCAAAACAACGGGATTGACAGCTTCAAGATGAGAAGGGTTATCTGTTAGACTAATATGTACTAAATTACCATCAAACTCTCTGTTTGAAGAGGCACCCAAATGATATTTTACATCTCCGGTCGACTCAACTATTGAAGATCCGGACTCCCCGGAAAATTCATTAAATATTTTTTTGTAAGATTTTTGAAGTAGGTTTGCTAGAACGTTTAATCGACCTCTGTGTGGCATACCAATTTTTACTTCTTTTACACCTAATTGACCACCACGTTTTATAATTTGTTCCAAAGCTGGGATTAACGCTTCGCCACCATCTATACCAAATCTTTTTGTACCAACAAATTTAACAGCTAAAAATTTTTCAAATCCTTCTGCTTGAATTAGTTTGTTTAAAATAAATTTCTTACCAAGATCTGTAAAATTTAATTTATTTTCTTTTTTTTCCATTCTTTCTCTAAACCATTTTTTTTCAATCGGATCGGAGATATGCATATATTCAACTCCAATACTTGAACAATAAGTTTTTTTTAGAAATAAAAGCAGCTCGTTGATTGTTGCATATTTGAGATCTATATAATCACCTACATAAATCTTTTTATTATAATCTTCTTTTTTAAAACCATGATCTGCTGGGTGCAATTCATGAAGATATTCTCTTTCCATCATTTCTAGCGGGTCAAGATTTGCAATAAGGTGTCCTCGGATCCTATAGGCTCTTATGAGAGCAATAGCTTTAACCGATTGCTCTTTCTCTTTTTCATAATTTTTCTGTGAAGTTGAAATTTCTATATTATTAAAAGTTTCCTGTTTTGGAATTAAATCTTTTTCTATAACACTAGTTTTAGAAAAATTTTTTTTTTTAGGTGCCCAACTTGGACCTAATATTTCTTTATGTATAGTCTCTTGATCTTCATCAAGACCATCAAAAAACTCTCTCCAACTTTCAGGAACTTCTTTTGAATTTTTTAAATATTGTAAATAAAGCTCTTTAATAAAAGGACTATTATAGCCTTGTAAAAATGAGGTTTTTTCAAAAATTAAGTTATCTTTATTTGATGCCATTAATAGTAAAAATAAATATTACCCTATTATAAAATTGATAAAACTATCTTGCAAGTTTCTCGTACAAAGTTTTTCCAATTTGCGCAGGTGACTCTGCCATTAAAACACCACATGATTTCATTTTTTCTATTTTATCCTCTGCCTTACCTTTGCCACCAGAAATAATTGCTCCAGCATGCCCCATTCTTCTACCCGGAGGAGCTGTTTTGCCCGCTATAAAGCCAACAATAGGTTTTTTAACTTTTGAAGATTTAATAAAATCAGCAGCTTCTTCTTCTGCAGATCCTCCAATTTCTCCTATCAATAATATAGATTGAGTTTCTTTATCTTTAAAAAATAAATCCAAAACATCAATGAAACTTGTTCCATTAACTGGATCACCTCCAATACCTATGACTGTTGATTGACCTAATCCATTTTCACTCGTTTGTGCAACTGCCTCATAAGTTAAAGTTCCAGAACGTGAAACAATTCCACAAGAGCCTTTTTTATGAATATTCCCTGGCATAATTCCTATTTTACATTCATCAGGAGTAATAATTCCTGGACAATTTGGACCTATCAAACGAGATTTTGATTTAATGAGTTTATCTTTAACTTTAATCATATCTAAAATTGGAATACCCTCAGTAATACAAACTATTAAAGGAAGTTTATTTTCTATTGCTTCAATAATTGCAGAAGCAGCAAACCTTGCAGGAACATAAATCATTGTTGCGTTTGCTTTTGTTTTTTCTACTGCTTCTTGAACAGTATTAAAAACTGGTTTTCCTAAATGGATTTGCCCTCCTTTCTTTGGAGTAACTCCTCCTACTAAATTAGTTCCGTAAGCAATAGCCTGCTTAGAGTGAAAAGTGCCATGTGAACCTGTAAAACCTTGACAGATTACTTTTGTATTTTTATCAACTAAAATTGACATTTTATTTTGTTACATCCACAATTTTTTTTGCTGCATCTGCTAAATTATTTGCAGTTATGATTTTTAAATTAGATTCTTTTAGAATTTCTTTGCCCATTTTAACATTAGTTCCTGCCAATCTGACCACCAATGGAACTTTCAAATGTGTTTTTTTGGCAGCATCCACTACTCCCTTAGCAAGAACATCACATCTCATAATTCCTCCAAAAATATTAATTAAAATTCCTTTAACATTTTTATCTGAAAGTATAATTTTGAATGCAGCAGAAACTTTTTCTTTTGAAGCTCCTCCTCCAACGTCAAGAAAATTAGCTGGTTCTGCTCCATATAACTTAATTATATCCAAAGTTGCCATTGCTAATCCTGCGCCATTTACCATACATCCAATTGTTCCATCTAATTTTATATAAGCCAAATCATGTTTTTTTGCTTCTGTTTCTATTGGATCTTCTTCGTTTGAATCTTTTAAAGATAAAATATCTGCCTGACGATATAGTGCATTATCATCAAAATTAATTTTTGCATCAAGACAAAGTAAATTTTCATCTTTTGTTGAAATGAGTGGATTAATTTCAATTAGACTTGCATCTTTTTCAATTAAAACTTTATAAATTGACTGCACAAGATGTGAGGCTTGTTTTTGTAATTTTTTTGATAGAGAGAATGGTTTAATTATTTTTTTTATATCATTTTCACTCACTGACTTTGATAAATTCAATTTTACTGTAATAATTTTTTCAGGATTATTTTTTGCAATCTTTTCGATATCCATCCCACCTTCTGCACTTGAAATAAAAGCAATTTTAGAACTTGATCTATCAACCAAACATGACAAGTAAAATTCCTTAGCAATATCACATGTTTCCTCAATATATAATTTACTAACTTTTTTTCCAGCAGGTCCAGTTTGATGGGTAACCAAAATTTTTCCAAACATTTCCTTAGCTTCTTTAAGTACCTCACTTATATTATTAGCTATTTTTATTCCACCAGCTTTACCTCTGCCACCTGCATGGATTTGGGCTTTAACTACAAACTTTGAGCTGTTTAGTTTTTTTATTTTTTTTTCAAGATCATCAATATTAAGCAAAACCTCTCCGTTAGGAACTTGTGCTCCATATTTTTTTAATATTTCTTTAGCTTGATACTCGTGAATATTCATTAGATTTTAAATTTATTTTAACATTTATTTATTTCATATTTTTTAAATTGTTTAGTAAAAATTTGCTCTATAATGCAGTTTTTATCTAAATAATCATATACATATCTATTTGATACTTCTGAACCAAGGCTTATTATATAAATTACCTTTATCTCATTATCTTTTACTTTTTTATTAAGATACTTTTTATAACTTAGATAATATTTATTTCCTTTAACAGGAAAACTCACGCCATTAAGAGTATATGTTTTACTGGGTGAATTTAGTTTTTCATTCATGATTGTTGAAAAGAAAAGATAATTTGTCATAACCATTTTATTTCTTTTATCTTGTTTTAATATTTTTAAAGTATTATTTAAAAAATCTATTTCATTTTTTGGATTATTTCGATGATGTGGGGTTATCCACTTAAGACCTTCAAGTCTTTTGTCAATTAAATATGCCTCTTCTGATAAATTAAGGTTAACATTTATAAGTTCATGAAATTTTCTATTTTCATTAAATCTCAGATGATATTTAATTGTTATAAAAAAAGTTAAAGCTAAAATAATTAAAAATATAATTTTCTTAGATTTAACAAAACTATTTAAATAAATTTTTAAAAAGGCAAAAAGTAATGGACATAGAAAATAAATAAAAATTTGATTTTTTGTCAATATTTGATGAAAAATAAGTCCAACTGTGTAAAATAAAATAATTAAAAAAATATAAAATTTTTTTTCTTTTAAATAATTTTTATTGTTAAATATATTACTTATATTTAAATATATTAATGGTATTAGAGCAAGAAATATAAACTTATAATGGGTTACGAAACTTCCAAATGAAAAATTTAAATTATTTAATCTTTTATCAGCGATTGATTGCGGGTGCATTATATATTGTGTAAAAAATGCATTTAAACTTATTCCGTGTGCTGCCCCAATAAAAAAAACTATTATAAAAAAAACTACTGACCCTAAAAGAGAATATTTTATGGGGTTATATTCTTTTTTTATTATTGAATAAAAAATTGTAATTATTGCTATGGGTAAAATTATATAAGAGCCTGGCACTTGTTTTGAAAAAAAAGATAATCCAAAAAATATAGGCATAAAGATCCAGTAAAAATCTTTTTTATTATTTAGAGCTAAAATAAAACAATAAATGCCTAATAACGCAAAAAAGGCTGCATGATGATCAACAAAAGGTGTACCACTCGGTGGGTACGCTAAAATTCCAAAAAATAATGAATACAAAAAGGAATAAATTTTTTTAAACTGAAAACTTCTTAAAACACCGTAAGTTGCTAATGTTATAATTCCATTAAATAGAGAAGAATGAATAACATGGGTTTTCCAACTAACTCCTAGTAAATAAAAAAATAGAGCTTCTAAATAATCAACAGCTATACCAGAAACAATCCAAAAATCCTTTATGGGATATTCTCCATTTAATATTCTAAATCCCGAGTCAAAATGAAGGAAAGTATCTATTGGAAATGCACCAAGATTTGCGTAATTTTTATTTATAAGAAATGAAACTAAAAAAATTATAAATAATAAAAACTTATCGTTTGTTATAAAATTATTTATCTTTTTTAAGAACATAAATTAGATTATAACATTTTTGAAACTTTCATGACTGAAAAAAATAAAAAAATATCAAAAAACATTACCTATTTTTTATTTTTTATCTTTTTTTTAGTAGGATTATTTACATTTAAAGACTACGGAATGTGGACGGACGAAGAATTCCAAAGATTCTCTGGATTCTATTGGTTGAATTATGTTTTAAGTTTTACATCTTTCGGTGAATTTAAAAATTTACTAACACTTAAGCTGAATCAAATTGGAGATTTTACACTTCCTTCCCCAGAATATCATCCCTACTATGGCGTTATTTTTGATTTACCTGCGGCTTTTTTAGAATTAATTTTTAAAGTAGACGATCCAAAAAATTACTTTTATCTAAGGCATATCTTAAATTTTATATTATTTTTTATTGGCTCAATATTTTTTTACAAATTATTACTTAATAGATTTTCAAATTATAGTGTATCTCTAATTGGAACTTTGTTTTTTGTCTTGTCACCAAGAATTTATGGTAGCAGTTTTTTTAACAATAAAGATGTTGTTTTTTTATCTCTTATTTCAATTGCATTATATTACGCCTTTAAAGCTATAGACAAACCTAGCTATAAAAATTTATTAGTTTTCTCAATGTTTGCTGCATTAAGCACAGCTCATAGAATTCTCGGTGTATTACTTCCTTTATCATTTTTAACTTTTATTTTTTTATCTGCCTTATCAAATAATAAAAAGTCAAATCATTTACTTAGTATAGTTTTCTTTTGTATTTCTTATTATATATTTTTAATTTTATTTTGGCCTGCTCTCTGGAGTGGTCCAATCGAAAATTTAATTTTAGCTTTCAGATGGTTTTCACAACAAATTTTAGAAGTCAAAATGTTATTTGCGGGAGAATATATTTATACAAATTTTTTACCTTATAATTATATTTTTACGTGGATTTTTATAACTACTCCAGTACTTTATATAATACTATTTGTAATTGGTTATGTTC
This sequence comes from Candidatus Pelagibacterales bacterium, assembly GCA_004213215.1. Taxonomy (GTDB): domain Bacteria; phylum Pseudomonadota; class Alphaproteobacteria; order Pelagibacterales; family Pelagibacteraceae; genus AG-414-E02. The sequence continues at coordinate 25,167 of SHAO01000005.1, forward strand.
TAATTTTTAAAAGATTTTTTTTAAAGTTTTTAAATATTAAAGATAATACTTCTCATCATGATTTGTGGAGAGGTGCTAATGAAAAAAAAGACCTGTTTATTTTTTTTAATATTACTATCGTTGTTTCTTATTTTATTTTATCAGATGTAATTCTTTATAATGGATGGAGGCATATATATTTTATTAATATTTTTTTAATTTACATAGCAACTTATGCTTTCTATCGAATAGATATTTATATGCATTTAAAAAATAAAAATAATTTTCATTATTATATTTCAGTATTATTCTTAATTACAATAACTTACAAAATGATAGTTTATCATCCGTTTCAAAATATTTATTTTAATAATTATTTTAATAAAATTTCTCATCATAATTATGAGATCGATTACGATGGACTTTCTGGCAAAAAATTCTTAAGAGAAATTTTAGCTTTAGAAAAAAATAAAAATATAATAAATATTGGTGTAGCCTCTTGGTACCCGCTACAACGAAGTATAAAACTGTTAGATAAAAAAGATAGAAAAAAGATCAATATAGTTGGTCAAGAATTTCAAAAAGCTGATTTTATATACTCAAATTTTACATCTGAGGTTGATAAAAATATAAATGACAAGTATAAAATACCTTCTAACTTTACTACAATAGACAAGTTTATCTTGGATAATATAAGAGTGTATGAGGTGTTTAAAAAAAATAAATAAAAAAAATGAAAACCTTTGTTTATAAAACACTATTTATTTTTGTATGTATTTTTATATTATTTCACATCACCATTGGTGCAAAGATTAAGCAGCTGAACAATGAATTAGCAAAATTAAAATCAAAGGAAAACATTGAAATTATAAAAGATAAGCTAAGAAATGAAATAAAAAATGCTGTTAGTCAAGAAAATTATCTAAGTCCAGATGATGCAAAACTAATAAATGAATTTTTAAATAAATTAAAAAAAGAGTTATCAAATTAAAAATTATCACTCTAACTTTGCATGAATAATTTTATTATATTAACTCCAACATTTAACGATTGGAAATCGCTTAGTAAGGTTCTTTCAGAAATTGAAAAAAATATTAAAGGATTAAAAGGGAAATTTAGAACATTAATTATTAATGATGCGTCGAATATCAGGCCAAAACTTCATTTAAAAAATATAAGTCGGTTACGAAAAATTGATATAATTACGTTAAAAAAAAATATGGGTAGTCAAAAGTCTATATGCATAGGCTTAAAATATCTCAAAAAAATAAAAACTAAAGCAATTATAACTATTATAGATTCTGATGGCGAGGATGACCCAAAAAAAATAAAAAAACTTATAAATTTAGCAATAAAAAACCCAAACTCAGTTATCACTGCAAATAGATCAGGAAGAAAGGAAAGTGTTTTTTTTAAAACATTATATAGAATTCATCTTTTCTTAACTTTTTTCTTAACTGGTAAATATATTAATTTTGGTAATTATTGCTCATTTAATAGCCAAAATTTAAAAAAATTACTATCAAATGCTAATTTATGGTTAGCGTGCTCAGCTGGAATAAAAAAAAATAGCACATCAATAAAATCATACTACGTAAGTAGAAAAAAAAGATATTTTGACTCATCAAAAGCAAAATTTTCATTCTTGTTTAAGCACTCGTTAAGTATAATTTCGGTATTTAAACTAGATGTTTTAAAAAACTCTATTATTTATTGTTTTATTTTATTATTAATTTTTATATTAACTAAAAATTTAGTTGTTTTTATGGGTATATTAGTAATAGTTATTTTAAATATTGCCGTTTATTATCAAAGTAAAAAAATATATAACTTTCAGAATTGTTTAAATTTAATTAAACACATCAAAAGATACTAAGAAGAAAACATCTAAATATATATAGTATTTAATAATTAATAATGATAAATAAAATTTATTTAAAATAAATTAAAAATGATTGAAAAATATCCTGAAATAGCATTAGAACGTTTTGATGGAGCAAATCTTTGGATTAAATATATAATATTTAAAATAAGAAAATATTTAAAAGATGATGTTCTTGAAGTCGGTGCAGGTTGTGGAAGTTTTACAAAAGGTTATATGAAAAATTTTAATTCAATAACATTAACTGACATGGATAAAAATAGTTTTAACCTATTAAAAAATAATTTTATTAATGAAAAAAACGTAAGTGTAATTAATTCTGCTACAAAAGATATTGATAAAAAATTTAATACAATACTTTATTTTAATGTATTAGAGCATGTTAAAGAAGATAAATTAGAAATTAAAACAGCTTTAGAAAAATTAAATAATGGAGGATATTTAATTATTTTAGTTCCAGCACACCAAAAAATTTATAGCAAACTTGATAAAGCTGTTGGTCACTACAAGAGATATGATATTGAATTTTTTAAAGAAAATAAATTTGCAAATTCCAAAGTTGTAAAACTTCATTTTATGGATTTTTTTGGCTATTTGTTATATTATTTAAATAAGATTTTTTTTAAAGAAGAAACATATCCGTCTAATTTCAAAATTTTTATTTGGGATAAAGTATTTACACCTTTTACAATAGTAGTTGACTATTTGACCAGGTATACGTTTGGCAAAAATATTTTATGTATATATAAAAAAGACGATTAATTTTTCAGCTTAGGGTCAATTTCTTTTGCTTTTTCTATTAAATCTTTTACTGCATTAATTGATAAATTAAAATTTTCTTTTTCTTGTTTGTCTAAAGTAAATTCAACAACTTTTTCAACACCTTGACTGCCAATAATTACTGGTACTCCTGCATATAAATCTTTAAATCCATATTCACCATTTAAATAAGCGGCACATGGTAATGTTTTTTTTAGATCTTTAATATAAGACTCTGCCATCTCAATTCCAGAAGCTGCCGGTGCATAAAATGCAGAACCTTTCTCTAATAACCTAATTACCTCTGCTCCTCCTTTTCGGGTCCTATCTATTATTAAATCTAATTTTTCTTTTTTAATTATTTGACTTAAAGGTTTCCCATTTACTGTAGTGTGATTAGGCATTGGAACCATGGTATCTCCATGGCCACCTAGCACCAAAGTATTTATACCTTTTACAGGCACATTAAGTTCTTGTGAAAGAAAATATTTAAACCTTGAAGAGTCTAAAACTCCAGCCATACCTACAACTTTATTTGTTGGCAACCCAGAATATTTTTGGAGTGCCATTACAATTATATCCAAAGGATTCGTTATACATATTACAAATGCGTTTGGTGAATTTTTTTTTATACCCTCAGCTACTTGCTTTATTATTTTTAAATTAGTTTCTAATAAATCATCCCTGGTCATCCCTGGTTTTCTAGGTATTCCTGCTGTTATAATGATCACATCAGAGTTTTTAATATCTTCGTAATCGCTAGTGCCCATAAGGTTTATGTTATAACCATCGATCGATGTAGATTGAGCAATATCTAAAGCTTTCCCTTTTGCAATTCCTTCAGCTACATCAAAAAGCACTACATCGGCAAGTTCTTTTATGCATATTAAATGAGCTAAGGTTCCCCCAATTTGTCCTGCTCCTATTAATGAAATTTTATTTTTCATAAAAGTTTAGTTAAGTGTAGGCATAACAAACTCTGGGTCTGATGCCATCCCTTTTGGCCATTTTGAAGTTATAGTTTTTAACTTAGTATAAAATCTAACTCCTTCGGGCCCGTGCATATGCTGGTCTCCAAATAAGGATCTTTTCCATCCTCCAAATGAATGATAGGCAACAGGAACAGGTATTGGTATATTAATACCTACCATTCCAACTTTAATTTTACTTGCAAAAGTTCTGCCTACATCACCGTCACGAGTATATATACTTGTTCCATTTCCAAATTCATGATCGTTCACTAAGTTTACTGCTGAATTAAAATCTTTTACTCTAACAACTGAAAGAACAGGACCAAAAATTTCTTCTTTATAAATTTTCATTTTTTTGTCTACATTATCAAAAAGACATCCACCTATATAAAAGCCTTTTTCATAACCCTGTAATTTTATATTTCTTCCATCTACAACAAGTTTAGCTCCTTCTTTTACTCCAAGATCGATGTACCCTCTAACTTTTTCTAAATGCTCTTTTGTCACTAATGGTCCCATTTCAGAATTTTTATCCATTCCTGGACCAATTTTTAAGGCTTCAACTTTTTTTACAATTTTTTTTACTAGCTGATCTCCAATCTTGCCGACGGCAACGGCAACAGATTGTGCCATACATCTTTCGCCTGCTGAGCCATAGGCTGCACCCATTAAACCATTTACAGCTTGGTCAAGATCACAGTCGGGCATAATGATGCAATGATTTTTTGCTCCACCTAAGGCCTGTACGCGTTTTTCATTTTTTGCAGCATTTTCATAAATATATTTGGCAACTGGAGTAGATCCAACAAAACTTATAGCAACCACATCTTTATTTGTTAGAAGAGCGTCTACCGCTTCTTTATTTCCATTAACAACATTAAAAACTCCATCTGGTAAACCAGCTTCTTTAAATAACTGAGCTAATTTTATTGAACAAGATGGATCTTTTTCCGAAGGTTTTAAAATAAATGTGTTGCCACATGCTATCGCCATTGGAAACATCCACATAGGAACCATCGCAGGAAAGTTAAATGGAGTGATACCTGCACAAACTCCTAGCGGCTGCCTAATTGACCAACTATCAACATCTGTACCAACATTTTCAGCAAACTCTCCTTTAAGCAAATGAGGTATTCCGCAGGCAAACTCCACAACCTCCAAACCTCTGGCCAGAGATCCTTTGGCATCCTCATATATTTTTCCATGTTCAGAAACTATAAGTTTTATTAACTCATCAGAATTTTTTTCAATTAATTCTTTAAATTTAAACATTATACGTGCTCTTTGCATAGGTGGTTTAATTGACCAACTGGTAAATGCCTGTTTTGCCTTTTGCACTGCTTGATCAACGTCAGCTTTGGAAGCTAGGTTAACTTCTGCTGACTGATCACCGGTTGCCGGATTAAAAACTTTAGATTTGTTTTTTGAAGACCCTTTGGTTATTTTACCATTTATAAAGTGTTCTATTAAGTTCATTTCTACCTAAAATGATTTAATTAAGCTTCTAGCTTGTTGCAAGCATTTTTTTGATTGAGCCTATAGCTTTTGCTGGATTCAACCCTTTTGGACAAGAATTGGTACAGTTCATAATTGTATGGCATCCATATAATTTAAGTTTATCAGCTACTGTTTTTAATCTTTCTTTCCGTTCCTCATCACGACTGTCAATGATCCAACGATAAGCTTGAAGCAAAACAGCAGGTCCTAAATATTTTTCACCATTCCACCAATAACTTGGGCAGGATGTTGAACAACACGCACACATAATGCACTCATAAAAACCATCAAGTTTTTTTCTGTTTTCTTGTGATTGATTTATTTCTTGTTTCATAGATTTTTCATTTTTTGTTTTAAGCCAGGGCTGAATTGATTCATATTGACGATATAATGTACTTAAATCTGCAACTAAATCTTTTACTACTTTTAAATGCGGAAGTGGATAGATATTAATATCTCCATTAATCTCTTTATGAGATTTCATGCATGAAAGCGTATTTACTCCATCCACATTCATTGCGCATGATCCACAAACCCCATGTGCGCATGAACGTCTATAAGTAAGAGAAGGATCTATTTCATTTTTAATTTTGTTTAAAATATCTAATACTTTATTACCACATTTCGATAAATTAACTTCAAAAGTGTCAATTTTAGGATTTTCTTTTTTATCTGGGTCCCATCTATAAATATTTATTTTTTTTATATTTTCTGATCCGGTTTTATCTTTAAAATAGCTTCCTTTTAGAATTTTAGAATTTTTAGGAAGATTAAACTGTACCATTAGTAAATTCTTTCTTTAGGTGGAAAAGATTGAACATCATTACTCATAGTAGATAAAGTTACCGGTCTATAATCTATTTTAACCTTTTTTCCGTTGTGCCAACTTAAAGTATGTTTCATAAAATTAACATCGTCACGTTTTGGAAAATCTTCTCTTGCATGAGCTCCTCTACTTTCTTTTCTTGAATAAGCAGATTCTATAGTTGTTGTGGCTTGTCTAATAAGATTATCAAATTCTAAGGTTTCCATTAAATCTGTATTAAATATTAATGACTTATCTTTTACAGATATTGATTCCATGCCTTCAAATGTTTTTTGAATTTCATCCACACCTACTTTAAGAGTTTTTTCATTCCTAAATACTGCACATTTTGATTGCATTGTTTTTTGCATTTTTAATCTTAATTCAGATGTTTTATTAGTTCCATTACCATTTCTTATTCTGTCAAATCTATCAAGGCACTTGTCTGTTTCGTTTGATGAAATTTTTTCATGTGGAGTATTTGGTTTTACTATTTCTATAGCTCTTTTTGCTGCTGATCTTCCAAATACAACTAGGTCGATTAACGAATTTGAGCCAAGTCTATTTGCACCATGAACTGAAACGCAAGCTGCTTCTCCTATTGCCATTAAACCTGGCACAATTTTTTGCTTACCATTTGATGTTAATACTTCCGCTTTATAGTTAGTGGGTATGCCACCCATATTATAATGTACTGTTGGCACAACCGGAATTGGTTCTTTTGTTACATCTCTTCCTACAAAAGTTTCTACTGATTCTGAAATCCCAGGTAGTCTTGATTCAATTACTTTCTTATCAATATGACTTATATGAAGATGAGCGTGATCTTTATTTTCACCTATTCCTCTCCCTTCATTTATCTCAATAGCGATTGATCTGCTAACAACATCTCTGGAAGCCAAATCCTTTGCCTTTGGTGCATACTTTTCCATAAAACGTTCACCTTTAGAATTTGTAAGATAACCACCTTCTCCTCTAACTGCTTCTGAAATTAAGCAACCAATTCCATAAAGTCCTGTTGGGTGAAATTGGACAAACTCCATATCTTGCAAAGGTAATCCTGCACGCAAACACATTGCATTACCATCGCCTGTACAGGTGTGGGCAGCTGTTGCTGAATAATAAACTTTCCCATAACCACCTGTAGCTATAATTGTCATGTGAGATCTAAATCTATGTATGGTTCCATCATTTAAATTCCAAGCTATAACTCCCTTACACTCTCCATCTTTCATAATTAGATCGAGAGCAAAATATTCTATAAAAAACTTAGTATTATGTTTTAGTGCCTGGCCATATAAAGTATGTAAAATTGCATGACCTGTTCTGTCTGCAGCCGCACATGTTCTTTGAACTGGAGAATTTCCATAATCTTTTGTCATACCTCCAAACGCCCGTTGATAAATCTTACCATCCTCAGTCCTGCTAAATGGCACACCATAATGTTCTAATTCAATAACAGCTTTAGGAGCTTCTTTACATAAATACTCTATAGAATCTTGATCGCCTAACCAGTCTGAACCTTTAACTGTGTCATACATATGCCAGCGCCAATCATCTTCACCAGCATTACCAAGTGCTGCGGATATTCCACCTTGCGCAGCAGAAGTATGACTTCTTGTAGGAAAAACTTTTGAGATACATGCTGTATTTAAGCCGGACTCGCTTAATCCTACAGCAGCTCTTAAGCCAGCTCCTCCAGCACCAACAACCAAGACGTCATATTCATGGTCAATTATTTTGTAAGTGTTCATTAAATTTTGTACACCAATAAAATTAAAGTTATTAATGGAATTACTATACTCAATATTAAAGCTAAAAGATTTGCGGCATCTTTGATTTTTTTGTTATGAATATAATCTTCAAAAATCTCACCTAAACTGATTTTAGCATGAAAAAAACCAATAAAAAATAAAGTGATTGAAAGAATTTTAAATAATGGATTTTCAAAAAAATAAGTGGCATCCTGATAGTTGCTATCTGAAAGTGAAATTAATGAAAAATAAAACCAGAAAAAAAGGGGTGCTAAAATTATCCCACTTATTCGATGAAAAATCCATTTTCTTGTTTCATTCATTAAATTAAACCTCTTCCTAATAGCCAAAATAAAATTGTTGTAAATAAAGATGATAAAATAACTAATATTCCAGAAATGTTAGCAGATTTAATTTCATATCCATAACCCATGTCCCATACTAGATGTCTTATGCCACTAAATATATGAAAACTCATAGACCAGGTAAATCCTATTAAAATAAATTTTCCAAAAAAGCTATTAATTGATATTAAAAATAATTCATAATTACTTTTGCCAAGACTAAAAGATAATAACCAAAAAAACATTAAAATTAATGCAAAAAGATTTACAACACCTGCAATCCTATGAGTTATTGAAAGTAAAGATGAAATGTGCCACCTGTAAATTTGTAGATGGGGAGAAATTGGATTTTGATTATCTGTCATTTAAATTATTTTAAATATTTCTTGCATAAAAGTTGGGCTATTTGAACAGCGTTCAAAGCCGCACCTTTTAATAAATTGTCTGATACTACCCACATGTTAATAGAATTTTTTTGCGTTTTGTCTTCCCTTATTCTTGAAATATAAGTTATAAAATCACCATCAATCTCTGCTGGTGTTACGTATCCTCCGTCCTTATGCTCATCAACAACTTTGCACCCAGGTGCACTTGTTAAGCAGCTTTTAACTTTTTCTAAATCTATATTATTTTCAAATTCAATATTTACTGATTCGGAGTGTCCAACAAAAACTGGAACTCTTACGCACGTTGCTGTTAAATTTATATTAGGATCTAATATTTTTTTAGTTTCAACAACCATTTTCCATTCTTCTTTAGTTGATCCATCAGCCATAAAACTATCAATATGTGGAATGACATTAAAAGCTATTTGTTTAGTAAAATTTTTAGATTTAACTTTTTTCTTTTCTAAAACAGATTTTGTTTGCTCTTCTAATTCCATCATATGGTTTTTTCCACCACCAGAGACAGATTGATAGGTTGACGTAACAACTCTTTTAATTTTAAATTTATCATGAATAGGTTTCAAAGCTAATACTAATTGGATTGTTGAGCAATTGGCATTTGCTATAATATTTTTATTTTTATATTGAGCTAAGCTTTCTGGATTGACTTCCGGAACTATTAAAGGGATATCTTTATCCATTCTAAAGTATTTTGAATTATCAATTACTATCGTTTTTTTAGCTGCAATAGGTGCCCACTTTTGAGCAATTGCACTACCTGCTGAAAAAAACACTATTTGAACTTTTGAAAAATCAAAATCATTTAGACCAAGAAGAGAATAGTCTTTATTTTTAAAATTAACTTTTTTGCCAATACTTTTATCTGATGCAATTAAATATAATTGGTCAAATTTAAAATTTAGCTTCTCTAAAACCTCTAAAAGTTTTCTACCAACATTTCCTGTTGCTCCAACGATTGCTATATTCATATTAATTAAAGTTTTACTACTGTTTTATGACCAATTCTAGACAATTGGTAAGTCACAAATTGTACCTTTGCTTTTTTTATCTCCAATTTTCAATTCAATTGGAGTTTTTTTATCCCAGTATTCTTTTTTTATCATTGCTATACCAACAACTTTTTTTAGATTAGGTGAGTAAGCAGCTGATCTTAGATCGCCTACTATATTTTTATTTTCGTATAAGGGTACGCTCTCAGTTACTTCTATTTTATCCATATCTATAAGCACGCCCATAAGTTTCTTATTGATTCCTTCTTTAGAGATTTTAATTAAAGCTTTTTTTCCAAGATAATTTATGTCTGAATTAGTATCTATATATTTATCAAAACCACACTCATAAGGATTGTCTCCACTATCAAAATCATTACCGGCAGACAGGAGTGCACTTTCAATCCTCTCTATTAAATTTGGACATCCAGGCTCAACATTAAATTCTTTGCCTGCTGAAAATAATTCATCATATAGCATTTGACCTGCTTTACGATTTTCAACATACACTTCATAACCGCCTTGCTTAGACCAACCTGAACGAGCTATTAAAAATTTATTTCCTTTAAAAGTGTAATAATCAAAGCCAAAAAATTTCAACTCTGTGATTTTTTTTCCTAAAACTTTTTCCATTAATTTAAATGATTTGGGTCCTTGAACAGCCATTATGTTCACATCGGGCTCACTAACCTCAACTTGTAACGATAAACCACTAGCAATTCCTTTAGCATAAAGACCAATATCTGAATCAGCTAATGATAGCCACCATTTATCTTCTGCTAACTTTAAAGCTACAGGATCATTTAACATTCCACCTTGCTCGTCAATAATAGGAGCGTAATAACATCTTCCAACTTTAGCTTTTGAAAGATTTCTACACGTCATAAGTTGAACTAATTTTGTTGAGTCTTTCCCTGCTATTTGAACTTGTCTTTCAGCAGCCACATCCCAAACTTGAACGTGCTCCTTTAAATGAAAATATTCTTTTTCTAAATTTCCAAAAGAAGCTGGTAAAAGCATATGGTTATAAGTTGTATATGCAGTTACACCATGATTTTCTATTCTGCTAGTAAATGGAGTGCTTCTTAGTCTTCGTGACTTTGCTATATAAAATTTTTTCATAAAAATTTAGTCAGATATTTTTTTTTCCACTAGATAATAATTTAATTAATTGATCAT
>SHAO01000050.1 GCA_004213215.1 Candidatus Pelagibacterales bacterium
CCAGTAAAAGAATTCTAATCATTCTCCTATCTAAATAAATTGAAAATGTTTCAGATAATGTTTGTTTTTTTTCGATCTCCATAGAACACCAAATGTAATTTTAGTTTTTCCAAAATGAAGGAAAAAATAAAACCAAAACAGCAAATAATTCTAACCTACCAAGAAGCATACCTAAAGACAAAATTAATTTAGAAAAGCTCGGTAAATCACTATAATTGCCACTGGGTCCAATAACATTACCCAATCCTGGCCCAACGTTTGAAATAGCTGAAGCAGATCCTGATAGCGAGGTAACAAAATCTAAACCATCTAAAGATAATAGAGCTGCCAAAATAAAAAAAATAAAAAAATAAATAAATATAAAAGTTATTATCGAATATATAAATGCATTACTTATTTTTTCATTATTATATTTTATTGAAAAGACACCATGTGGGTAAACTAATTTTTTAATTTGATTTAATATGAAGCGACCCAATATTTGGAATCTAAATATTTTTATTCCACAAGTTGTAGAGCCTGCGCAGCCTCCAATAAACATTAAAAAAAGGAAAAAAATCAGCGGAAATTTTCCCCACAAACTAAAGTCTGAAGTTACATAACCTGTTCCTGATAAAATTGAAACAACATTAAACACAGATATACGTAAGTTTTCTAAATAATCATATTCTTTATTATTTAAGATTAGATATAAAAACATTAATAAAGCAGAGATAACCAAAATATAAATCAACCCTTTAATTTGACTATCTTTAAAAAATATTTTTTTATCTCCCTTAACGAATTTTAAATAAGCTATGAAAGGCATGCTTCCTAAAATTATAAAAATTATTGAAACAATTTCAATCTTTGGATTTTGAAAATATCCAATTGAAGCGCTATAAGTTGAAAAACCTCCAGTTGCAATTGTTGTCATAGAATGTGCGATGCTATCAAAGATATTCATTCCAGCTAACCAATACGAAATTCCACAAGATAAAGTTAGAGAAAGATAAATTATTGAAATTATTAAAGTTACTTCACGTGTTTTAGGTAAAATTTTTTCAGTTGTATCAGAACCTTCCATTCTAAATAATTGCATTCCGCCGACATTTAATAATGGAAGTATAGTTATTGCCATAACAATTACACCTATTCCACCAAGCCATTGTAAAATTGCTCTCCATATTAAAATACTTTTAGGTGCTTCATCCAAATAAGTAATAATCGTTGACCCAGTTGTAGTTATTCCTGACATACTTTCAAAAAAAGAGTCAACAAACGACAAACTAAGATCAGATAATAGAAACGGTATACATCCAAAAAAAGCGATGCTAAGCCAAGATAAAGTTGTTAGGAGAAAAGCTTGTTGTAAATTTAATTTTTTATTTTCTTCTAGATTTGAGAGAACCAAAAGTACTCCCATAAATGCTGTTGCAGATGCTGATGTTAAAAATATACTATTTTCTTCCCCATATATATATTGAACAAAATATGGTATTAACATAAAAGCTCCTAGTATTATTAGAAGCACGCCAACTGCAAAAAAAACGGTTTTATAACTATTCATTTTTGAAAACGAAGATTATTTCAAAATATTTGAAATTCAACATAATAAGACCTAATTATATCTGTATTTTACTAGAGAAATTTAATAAATCTTTTATATCGTGATAGATAAATCAATAATTCAGACAACCAGCTCTTGGCCATTTGTTGAAGCAAGAAAATTAATTAAAGAAAGAAAAAAAATTTTCGAAAAAAAAGGGAAAATTATTTTGCAGACAGGTTACGGACCAAGCGGCTTGCCGCACATAGGAACTTTTGCTGAAGTTGCAAGAACAACTATGATGGTGAATGCCATTAAGCAACTCACTACCATTCCTACTGAAATAATTACTTTTTCTGACGACATGGATGGTTTGAGGAAGATACCAGATAATATACCGAATAAAGAAATTTTAGAAAAAAATTTGCACAAACCTCTCACTAGCGTACCTGACCCTTTTAGGAAATATAAAAGTTTTGGTGAGCACAATAATGAGATGTTAAAAAAATTTTTAGATGAATTTAAATTTCAATATACTTTTAAAAGTTCCACTGAGATATATAAAAAAGGTTTATTTAACGAAGCGTTACTTTTAGTTTTAGAAAAATATGAGCAAATAAAAGAAATCATTCTTCCTACACTGGGTAAAGAAAGACAAAAAACTTATAGTCCTTTTTTACCTATATGTTCTGAAACTGGAAAAGTATTGGAAGTTCCAGTTATTGAAATAAAAAAAAAAGAGGGAAAAATTATTTATCAAAATGGTGATAAAAAAACTGAGACAGAAGTTATAAATGGAAAATGTAAATTACAATGGAAAGTAGATTGGGCGATGAGGTGGTATGCTTTCGGTGTTGATTATGAAATGTATGGAAAGGATTTAATTGAAAGTGCAATTCTTTCTAACAAAATTTGTAAGGCACTTGGGAACAAGGGTCCCAATGGATTTGCATACGAAATGTTTCTGGATGAGAAAGGCGAAAAAATTTCTAAGTCTAAAGGAAATGGAATAACTATTGAAGAGTGGTTAAAGTATGCATCACCTGAAAGCTTATCTTTGTATATGTATCAAAATCCAAAAAGAGCAAAAAAACTTTATGCTGATGTTGTTCCAAAGGCTGTCGATGAGTACTTAGCATGTGTCGATAAGTTTAGTAAACAAGATGATAATCAAAAACTTCTTAATCCAGTTTGGCATATACACAAAGGCAATCCACCCAAAGAAAAATCAATTATGCCATTTTCAGTTTTATTGAATTTGGTCGGCACAAGCAACGCTACTGATAAAGATGTATTATGGAAATTTATAAAAAAGAATAAAAAGGATATTAAAGTTTCTGATTATCCTATTTTAGATAGTTTAGTTGGATACGCATTAAAATATTTTAAAGACATAGTTAAACCAAATAAAAAATATAGAAAACCTAATGAAAAAGAAAAAAAAGCATTGCAAGATTTGGTTAAAAGATTGAAGGATTGCAAGGAGCAAATGGATCCCGAGGCTATTCAAACAATTGTTTATTCTGTGGGAAAAGATAATGGATATCAGGAAAATCTAAGAGAATGGTTTAAAGTAATTTACGAAATAATTTTTGGTGATCAAGATGGTCCACGAATGGGATTTTTTATAAGCTTTTTTGGCATAAAAGAAAGTATAGAATTAATTAATAAATATATTGAATAATGTTTTCTATCATAAGACCTTTTTTATTTAACTTAGACCCAGAAACCGCTCATGATTTAGCTATTAAATCACTTAAGTTTAATCCTTTACCTAACAAAATGTTCGAGGTTGAAGATGAACAAATTTTAAATATTAAATTATTAGGAAAAAATTTTCCTAATCCCATTGGTCTTGCAGCAGGCTTCGATAAAAGTGCTGAGGCTTATAATTCATTACTTAAATTAGGATTTGGGTTTGTAGAAGTTGGAACAGTTACGCCATTAAAACAATATGGAAATCCAAAACCGAGGGTATTTAGACTTGAAGATGATAAAGCTTTAATCAATAGGTTGGGCTTTAATAATGATGGAATGGAAAAAATAAAGTCTAGAATTATATCGCATAAAAAAAAGGGAATATTAGGAATTAATATTGGACCAAATAAAGAAACTAAAGATCAAAAAAATGATTTTTGCTTAGGGCTAAAATTTTTTTTTGATATAGCAGATTATATTACAGTAAATATTTCTTCCCCAAACACTGATGGCTTGAGGGATTTTCATGATCAAGAAAAACTTGTAGATCTTATAGAGGCTCTTAATAAAATAAAAAAGGATAATAAAACTGATATTCCATTACTACTAAAAATTTCACCAGATATAAATAATAGTCATATTCCAGAAATTTCAGAAGCTGCAATAAAAAATAATATTTCTGCAATTATTCTTACAAATACTACAAATGGTAATAGAGATAATTTAATAAGTAAATTAAGGAGGGAAGAAGGTGGACTTTCAGGAGATCCTTTAAATCAAATATCAACCAGCATGATTAAGAAATTTTACAAAGAATTAAATAATAAAATTCCTATTATAGGAGTAGGCGGTGTTAATTCTGGAAAATCAGCATACGAAAAAATTTTAGCAGGAGCATCATTGCTTCAACTTTATACAGGCTTTATTTATAGAGGTCCCTCTACAGCAAAAGATATTAAAAAAGAATTAATCCAAATTTTAAAATCTGAAGGAATAAGTAATATTAAAGATGTGATTGGCAAGAACAGTTGATTGTAACTAATAAATTTTATCCAATTTTACCTAGTAATGGAAAATATTCTAATATAAAAAATCCTAAAATTTGTAATTGGTTAGTCAAAATAGCAACTCCAGTTAATAATAAAATTATTCCGCCTATTTTTGTAATTATTGATATATATTTTTTTAAACTTTTTGAAAAAAGTAAAAATTTATCTATCAAAATTCCAGAAAGTATAAATGGTATTGCTAAACCCAACGAATAAAATGATAGTAACAATATACTTTCACCCAAGTTTGCTTCGATAGCTGCTAGGGATAAAATTGATCCAAGGATAGGTCCTATACATGGTGTCCAACCAAAACCAAAGGCAGCGCCTACTAGAAATGGAAAAGTTAAATTGCTACTATATTGGTTGGTAAAAAATCTCACTTCCTTATTCATAAATTTCAAATTAATAACTCCTAAAATTTGCAGAGAAAAAAATATTATAAATATTCCAGCTGCAATTCTTAAAATATTTGAATTATTTAAAAAAAACTTTCCAAGAAAAGATGCTGTTGACCCTAAAATTATAAAAACTGCAGAAAAACCTAGTGTAAAAAAAATTGTTCTTATAACTACTAAACTATTTTTTTTTTCAGTAATTTTTTCCAAAGATGTGCCAGAAATATAACAAATGTACCCTGGAATTAATGGAAGAACGCATGGAGATAAAAAACTAATTAATCCAGCTAAAAAAGCGATAGATAACGTAGTATTCATTTAATATATTCTCTTGATTCCATTTCTTACTACATCTATATACAGCATAGGAAATTTGATATGTCAAAAAAATGTGAGCTCACAGGCAAATCCCCTTTAAAAGGTCATAAGGTTAGTCATGCAAATAATAAAGCAAAAAGAAAATTTTTTCCTAATCTAAAAAAAGTAACTTTTAAAAGTGATATATTAAAAAGAAATATAAAACTTAGGGTTAGTAATGCGGCATTAAGAACTGTAGATTACAAAGGTGGATTAGATTTTTATCTTAAAAGCGTCAGATCATTTAAATTATCTCCAAAAGCAAAAAAACTTAAAAGCAAAATAATTTCAAAAGTTTAATTATTAATGATTAAGATAGAAAATCGTGTCTTTTTTATTTTAGCATTGCTTATGGCTTTGATAGTTGTTCTTTCCAACTATCTTGTACAATTTCCTATAAATTATCTTGGTCTTGAAAATTTGCTAACCTACGGGGCTTTAAGTTATCCAGTGGCATTTTTAATTACAGATTTATCCAATAGAAAATATGGAAAAAATACTGCTAAAAAAATTGTGTATTTAGGTTTTGTGTTGGGTGTTTTTATAACATTATATTTTTCAACCAACTATTCAGATTTAATTTCAATTAGAATTGCAATTGCCTCTGGTACTGCATTTATCTTTGCTCAATTAGCTGATGTAAATATTTTTGATAAATTAAGATATAAAATTTGGTTTGCTGCCCCTTTAGTATCATCTTTTATAGGTTCTATAATTGATACTTTTTTATTTTTTTCAATTTCTTTTTATGGAACAGAAATAAATTGGGTTACTTTATCTTTGGGTGATTTATTTGTTAAAATACTTGTTGCCTTAGTGATGCTGATACCATTTAGACTTTTACTGTCTCATATTCAGGAAAATTCTATTACAGAAAAAAAAATTAGTGTATAGAATTATTATTTTTTTCTGAGAAAAGCTTAGTTAGTTGATTAATCATTACGTCACCAAGCTCTTGAACATCTGCTATTTTTACAGCTTTTTTATAATATCTGGTCACATCATGCCCGATACCAATTGCTAAAATTTCTATATTAGAGTTTTCTTCTATCCACTTAACTGTTTGTTTTAAATGTTTTTCCAAATAATCACCAGAGTTTACTGATAAAGTAGAATCATCAACAGGCGCTCCATCAGAAATAATCATTAATATTTTTCTTTCTTCTTTTCTAATTGCAATTCTTTTGAAGGCCCATAAAAGTGCTTCTCCATCTATATTTTCTTTCAGTAAACCTTCCTTAAGCATTAGACCAAGATTTTTTTTGGATTGTCTCCAAGGCTTGTCAGCTGATTTATAAACAATATGCCTTAAATCATTTAATCTTCCGGGATTCAGTGGCTTGTCTTTTAAGTTCCACTTTTCTCTACTTTTTCCTCCTTTCCAATTTTTTGTTGTGAACCCTAATATTTCTACTTTAACCGAACATCTTTCCAGAGTTCTTGATAAAATATCTGCACAAATCGCAGCAACAGAAATTGGTCTTCCGCGCATTGATCCAGAATTATCAATAAGAAGAGTTACGATAGTATCTTTAAAGTCAATTTCCTTTTCCATTTTATAAGATAAAGGATGAAATGGATCAATAATTACCCTAGAAAGTTTTGCAGCATCAAGCATTCCCTCTTCTAAATCAAATTCCCAAGATCTATTTTGTTTTGCTAGCAACTGTCTTTGCAGTTTATTGGCTAGCTTAGCTACTAAGTTTTGTAAGCTCAAAAGCTGTTGATCTAAATTTTTTCTAAGTCTAATAATCTCACTATCACTTTCTAACTTTTCAGCATTTGCTATTTCATCATACTCATTAGTAAATACTTTGTATTTTTCTTGAGATAAATTCTTTTTATTTTTTCTTACTAAACTTTGATCTTTTTCAACTTCTTTTTGACCAGAATCCTGATCTTCGTTGAAAGTTTCAAAGCTATTTTCTGCAATACTTAAATCAGTATTGTTATTTTGATCATTTTCTTTTTGTGATAAATCATTTTCTTTATTATTTTGCTCGGATTTGGAAGAATCTTCTTTTTTGGACTCCCTATTTTCTTCTTTTTCATTTGAATCTGAATCATCGAAATCAAGATTATTAATTAAATCAGAAACTAATTCACTAAATTTTTTTTGATCTTCAATACAGCTGTCCAATTTTTTTAATTTTTTTTTTAGATTTTTATCAAATAAGTCTTTCCAATGACTTAAAACTTTTTTTGTTATATTATTTTGTTTTATTTTAAAAAAATGACTCCTTAAATATAATTCAAAAGCCTCTGTTATAGGAACATCTGCTTCAGTTTTAATTTCCCCAATTTTTTTATCTTTAAATTTATTCTCATAACATTGTGTTATATTATTTTTTACTCCTTTTAACTTATTAGATCCTATTTTTTCATATCTAATTTTTTCTGCAATTGCATATAATTGTTTGCCAAAAGCTCCATTGGGTTCGTTCTCTAGATAAATATTTTTGTCATTATATTTTATTTTTAAAGCCTCAGAGTCAGCAAAGGCTCTTAGATTTGTAAAATCCTGCAAACGTTTTAAACTTGATATTTCTGGTA
>SHAO01000051.1 GCA_004213215.1 Candidatus Pelagibacterales bacterium
ACGAGTCATTGTGGCAAAATAAATACAACCTAAATTGACAAAAGATGTACTTTTTAGTACAACAAAAAAGCGCTGATTTAACTGAATTGCGAGCGCTTAAAAAAAACAGCTAAAAAGGTTTTTGCCCGGCTTAGCTGGGCTTTTTTTTTGTAATATTATGAATACTGATACAAAAAATATAAAAAAATTGATTATTGATCAATCTTTACAACTTGATTGTGGTAAAACAATCAAAGATTTTTCTTTAGCTTATGAAACTTATGGAACTTTAAATAAAAGCAAAAATAATGCTATCCTAGCGTTCCATGCATTAACAGGGGATCAATTTGTTACAAATATTAATCCAATTACTAAGAGAGAAGGATGGTGGACGTTTGCTGTTGGTCCAGGTAAGGCAATTGATACAAATAAATATTTTGTAATTTGTGCTAATGTTTTAGGTGGGTGCATGGGCAGCTTTGGACCCAAAGAAACTAATCCGGAAACTAATAAAATATTTGGCACAACTTTTCCCGTAATAACAATAAAAGATATTGTAAAAGCACAAAAATTTTTATTAGATTATTTGGGTATTAAAAAATTATTAGCTGTTACTGGAGGATCAATGGGTGGAATGCAAGTATTACAATTTGTTTCCTTGTATCCAGATATGGCACACTCCGCTATACCAATAGCTTGTAGCGCTAGTCACTCAGCTCAAAATATTGCTTTAAATGAATTAGGACGGCAAGCAATTATGGCCGATCCTAATTGGAAAAAAGAAAATTTAATACCTAGCAAAGGTTTGGCGGTTGCAAGGATGGCTGCACACATTACTTATCTTTCTAAAAAGGGATTGCAAGAAAAATTTGGAAGAAAGCTTCAAGATAAAGGAAGTTTAAAATTTAGTTTTGATGCAGATTTTGAAATTGAAAGTTATTTACGATACCAAGGATCAGCTTTTGTAGACAGATTTGATGCTAACAGCTATCTGTATATCACTAGAGCAATGGACTACTTTGACTTGGAAAAACAATTTAATGGAAATTTATCTCAAGCTTTTAAAAATACTAAATCAAAATTTTGTGTGATTTCATTTTCATCTGATTGGCTTTACCCCACTAGTGAAAATAAGGAAATAGTTATAGCTTTAAATGCTTGTGGTGCCAATGTAGGATTTGTTGAAATTAACTCTGATAAAGGACATGATTCATTTTTACTTAATGTTCCAGAATTTTTAAAAGTATTAAGTGAATTCACTAACTCAACTTATAATGAAATAAATAATGAAAAATGAATTTAAAGTTATAGCTAATATAATTCAAAACAATAAAAGAGTGCTAGATATTGGTTGTGGAGATGGAACTCTTATGGAGTATCTTAAAAAAAATCAAAAAAATGATGTAAGAGGACTAGAGCCTAAAAAAGATCTTGTGCAAGAATGTATTTCTAAAGGATTGTCGGTTATTGAGGGAGATGCTGAAAAAGAATTGATTCAATTTCCAGAAAAATCATTTGATTATGTAGTGCTTAGCCAAACTCTACAAGCATTTCTTTATCCTGAAGAAGTTCTGACGCAACTATTAAGAATAGGAAAGCAGACAATAGTATCTATACCTAATTTTGGTTATTGGAAAGTACGCCTTCACTTACTATTTAAAGGAACAATGCCGGTAACTAAAAATTTACCTAACGATTGGTATAATACTCCAAATTTACACATGTGTACAATTCAGGATTTTGTTAATTTTTGTGACAAAAAAAAAATTAAAATTGATAAATCTATGTGTCTTACTAATGAAAAAATTTCAGAGATTACGAAAGGAAATATGAAGTATAAAAATATTTTTTCACAACTAGGTATATTTCTTATACAATAAAAAAATATGCAAATTACTCCGATACCATGCTTAACTGATAACTATGCTTATATTATTAATGATAAAAATTCTGGAGCAGTGGGTGTAGTAGATCCTTCTGAGGCTAAACCAATTATTTCTTTTTTAAGTAAAAATAAATTAAAACTAAATTATATTTTAAATACGCATCATCACTTTGACCACATAGGAGGCAATATTGAATTAAAAAAATTATACAATGCAGAAGTATTAGGATTTATTAATGATAAACATAGAATTCCTGGGATTGATATTCTTTTAAAGGATAATGAAAAATGGGTTTTTGGTAATTCTCAAGTGAAAATATTACATATACCTGGTCACACGCTTGGTCATATATGTTTCTTTTTTGAAAGAGAAAAAATTGCTTTTACCGGAGATACTTTATTTTCTCTTGGATGTGGAAGAATTTTTGAAGGAGATCACAATCAAATGTTAAAATCTATAAATAGAATAAAAAAACTTCCAAAAGACACAATGATTTACTGTGGTCATGAATATACTTACAAAAATGCAGAATTTTGCATGAAGTATGATGGTGATAATGTAAATCTAAAAAGTAAATTTGAAAGAATTAAAAAATTAAGATCAAGCAATTCACCTACGGTACCCTCTAGTCTGGAGGATGAATTAAAATCAAACATTTTTCTGAGATGCGATCAAAATGACCTAAAAATTAAATTAAATATGGAAAATGAGGATGATTTCAAAGTTTTTAGAAAAGTAAGAGATTTAAAAGACAGTTTTTAGATAATGTTATAACTTGACATAGCAAGTTAGAAAGCTATATTGCCCGTATTTCCAAATATGAAATTAAAACAATGTCTTTCGCAGTTATTCAAACAGGTGGCAAACAGTACAAGGTTTCAGCAAGTGAAATTCTTAAAATCGAAAGACTTGATAATGAAGAAGGTAAAACTGTAGAGTTCAAAAACGTTTTGTTTTTGAATGATGATAAAAATACAGAAATAGGAAATCCAAATATTCAGGGCGCCAAAGTAGAAGCGACTATTTTAAAAAATACAAAAAACAAAACTATTTTAGTATTTAAAAAAAGAAGAAGAAAAAATTCTAGAAAAAAATATGGTCATAGGCAACCAATTTCACTTATCAGAATAACAAAAATTTTCTCAAAAGATGGTAAATTAGTCTCTGAAGCTCAACCACAAAAAAAATTAACAAAAGAAATAGTAAAAGGTGATCAAGCAAGAAAAGAGCAAATTATTGAAGCTAAAAAAACTAAAATAGAAGAACAACAACAAATTAATAAAAAACTAAAAAAAATTGATACTAAAGAAGAAGATACAACAAGAAAAATAAAAGCTGATGAAGCTAGGAAAGTACAAGAGAAAGAAGCCAAGGAATATAACAAAGAGCAGAAAAAAAGTTTAAATTTAGCTCAAAAAAAAATTAAAGCAAAAAGTAAAAAAAGTGATACGGACAGAAAAAAAATAGTTAATAAAAAGAAACCTGTTATAACTAAAAAAAAATGATAATATGAAATTGGGGAATTAAAATATGGCAACAAAAAAAGCAGGTGGATCATCAAGAAACGGACGAGATAGCGCCGGTAGACGACTTGGAGTTAAAAGGTATGGTGGTCAGTTAGTAATGCCTGGTAATATTATAGTTAGACAAAGGGGAACAAAAATTCATATGGGCGAACATGTTGGTATGGGATCTGATCATTCTATATTCTCTTTGGTAAAAGGAAAAGTTAAATTCAAAAAATCGAAATTAAACAGAACATTTGTTTCTGTTATTCCCAGCTAATTACTTAATAACTTCAAAATAATTTTATTGTGTTAAGCTATGAAATTTTTAGATCAAACAAAAATATATTTAAAAGCAGGCGACGGTGGTTCTGGATCTGCGAGTTTTAGAAGAGAAAAATTTATAGAGTTTGGGGGGCCTGATGGTGGGGATGGAGGAAATGGTGGATCAATAGTTTTTATTGCAGACCAAAATTTAAATACACTTATTGATTTTAGGTATCAACAACATCTTAAAGCTGAAAAAGGAAAAGATGGACAAGGAAAGAAAAAAACTGGAAAAACTGGAAAAGATTTAATTTTAAAAGTTCCAATTGGTACTCAAATTTTTGAAGAAGATAATAACACTTTAATTGATGATCTAACAAAACCTCATCAAAAAATAATTATTGCAAAGGGAGGTAAAGGAGGATTAGGAAATGTAAGATTTAAAAGTTCTGTAAATCGTTCTCCAAGAAAAAAAACTAATGGTAGCAAGGGTGAGCACACCTGTATATGGCTACAACTTAAAGTTATAGCTGATATTGGTATTATTGGAATGCCAAATTCAGGAAAATCCAGTTTACTATCTGTTCTTACAAGCGCAAAACCAAAAATTGCTAACTACCCATTCACTACAATCAATCCAAACCTTGGTGTAACTACCTATGATGATAAAGAAGTTACGTTGGCAGATATACCTGGATTAATTGAGGGTGCACATGAGGGGATTGGACTTGGTGATAAATTTTTAAGACACATAGAAAGATGTAAAAATATTTTACATTTAATTGATATTACTAATGAAAACTTGTTGGAGAATTACTCCAAAGTTAGAAAAGAACTATTCAAATATAGCAACAAACTTACAAAAAAGAGAGAGATTATTGTATTTAATAAAACAGATATGGTTAGTGAAGATGAAATTAATAAAAAAATACATATTTTTAATAAAAAAATAAAAAAAAAAATTTACACGATATCTGCAGTAAAACGAAAAGGTTTAATAAATATTAAAAAAGCGCTTATTGCTCATGTACATTAATAAATTTAAGAAAATTGTAATTAAAATAGGATCATCAACATTAGTAGATAAAAAAGGAAAAACTAAAAAAAAATGGTTTAAAGAGTTTGCTAAAGATATCAAAAATCTTATAAATAAAAAAAAACAAATTGTAATAGTTTCTTCTGGAGCTATTGCTATGGGATGTGAATATCTTAAAATAAAAAAAAGTGGTTTAAAAGTTGATAAAAGCCAAGCTGTTGCGTCTGTGGGGCAAATTGAATTAATGGATTTTTACAAAAAAAATTTTAACAAATATAAAATAAAAATTTCCCAAATACTACTTACATTAGATGATACTGAACAAAGAAGAAGATCAATAAACGCAAGACGAACTATTGAAAATCTTCTTTCGATGGGAATTGTACCAATTGTTAACGAAAATGACACTACAGCTACAAGCGAAATAAAATATGGGGATAATGATAGACTTGCTGCGAGGGTATCGCAAATAATTAGTGCTGATTGTTTAATTTTATTATCTGATGTTGATGGACTTTATACAGATAACCCAAAAAAAAATAAAAAAATAAAATTAATTAAAACCGTTAAAAATATAGATGAAAATATAAAAAAATATGCGACTAGAACTGAAAATCTTTATGGATCTGGAGGTATGAAAACAAAAATTGAGGCCGCAAAAATCTGCCAATTATCAGGATGTTATATGGTAATAGCAAATGGAAAACACAACAACCCAATTAAAGAAATAATTAAAAATAAGAGATGTACTTGGTTTATACCTAAAGTTTCTAAACTAGACGCAAGAAAACAATGGATAATTGGATCAATCTCCCCCAAAGGTGAGGTAATTATAGATCAAGGAGCACTGAAGGCTTTAAAAAATGGTAAAAGCTTACTGCCAGCTGGCGTTAAAAAAATTAATGGAAAATTTGAAAAAGGTGATCATATTTTAGTTAAAGATGATAATAATATTGAGTGTGCACGAGGATTAACATCCTTTTCCTCAGTTGAAATTGAAAAAATTAAAGGTTCGCACAGTAGTAAAATCAAAAATATATTGGGATACTCTAGTAGAGATGAAATCATTCATAAGGATGACTTGGTGAAAGTATAAAAAATGAACAAGAATTTATACATGCAAAAAATAGGTGAAAAAGCAAAAACTGCTTCGCAGAATTTATCTAATATAAATTTTAAAAAGAAAAATTCTGTTTTAAAACAATTTAGTAAATATTTAAAAGTTAATGAACAATTAATTTTAAATGCAAATAAAAAAGACCTGGTTAACGCTAAATCTAAAAAAATAACAGATAGCATGATCGATAGACTTAAGTTGGATAATAAAAAAATTTATCAAATTAGAAATTCAATAGAAAAAATAGTACAGTTTAAAGATCCTGTGGGAAGAATTATATCTTCTTGGAAAAGACCAAATGGACTTATTATAAAAAAAGTATCAATACCTATTGGTGTAATAGGTGTAATTTATGAAAGCAGACCAAACGTAACCTCAGATGTTGCCGCTCTATGTTTTAAAAGTGGAAATGTAGTAATTTTACGTGGAGGGTCTGAGGCTTTTCATTCAAATAAAATTTTAGCTAAACTTTTTAAAAAGGCTCTTAAAAAAAATAAATGTGATGAAAATTGTGTTCAATTTGTTGAGTACAAAAATAGAAGTCATGTTGACTATCTTTTGTCTAGCATGAAAAATTATATAGACTTAATAATTCCTAGAGGGGGTAAAAGTTTAGTTAGAAAAGTTTTAAATAAATCTTCAGTTGCAATAATTGGTCATTACGAAGGACTGTGTCATGTTTATGTAGACAAACATGCAGATTTAAATCTAGCAATAAAAATTGTAAAAAATTCAAAAATGAGAAATGTCAGTATTTGTGGAGCTGCAGAGACTCTATTGATAGATAAAAAATGTTTGAAAACTCACTGCAAGCCTATATTGACTCAACTAAGTAAATTAGGATGTAAAATAATAGGAGATAAAATAATAAAAAAATTCATTCCAGAAAAAATAAAAATTGCAAAAAAAAAGGATTGGAGCACGGAATACCTTTCACCTATAATTTCTGTAAAAAGTGTAAATGGAGTAAACGATGCTATAAATCATATAAACCAATATGGCTCTTCCCACACGGACGCAATAGTTACCAAAAATAAAAAGACTGCTAAAAAATTCCTATCAAATATTAATAGTTCTATAGCAATTCACAATGCATCGACTCAATTTGCTGATGGTGGAGAATTTGGTTTTGGAGCTGAAGTTGGGATATCAACTGGAAAACTTCATCCTCGTGGTCCCATCGGTCTTGATCAGCTCACTACTTATAAGTACATTTTGGAAGGGAAAGGACAAATAAGGAAATAATTCTTGCATAAATTAT
>SHAO01000052.1 GCA_004213215.1 Candidatus Pelagibacterales bacterium
TTTCTACAAACAGAATGGCCTGAATTAAAAGTTTATTTAACTTCTGTAACTGATCATTTCGCGACTGTAAGTGTTTGTGGTCCTCATAGTAAAAAAATATTAGAAAAAGTAACACAAAATATCGACTATTCGGATAGTAGCTTTCCACATATGAGTTTTAAAAATGGTTTAATAGATAAAATAAAGTGTCGTGTTATGAGAATAAGTTTCACTGGTGAACTAAGTTACGAAATAAATGTTCAAGCAAATTATGGTCAATCAGTTTGGGAAAAATGCATGATTGCTGGAAAAGAATATGGAATCACGCCATATGGTACAGAAGCTATGCATTTATTAAGAGCTGAGAAAGGTTTCATAATTGTAGGTCAAGAAACAGACGGAACTGTTACTCCTGTAGATTTACAAATGGATTGGATAGTTAGTAAAAAGAAATATGACTTTATAGGAAAAAGATCCTTATATAGATCAGATACAATGAGAGAAGATCGAAAACAATATGTAGGTTTATTAACTAACGACCCAAAAGAAATTCTTGAAGAAGGAGCGCAGATAGTTGCTGAAGTTAAAAACAAGCCTCCCATGAACATGATCGGACATGTAACATCAAGCTACTATAGTCCCAACTTAAATAAATCTATTGCATTAGCAGTTGTTAAAAATGGGAAAAAATTAAAAGGAAAAAAACTTTATGTTCCCATGCCTAATAAAACCATAGAGGTAGTAGTATCTGATACAATTTTTTTAGATAAAGAAGGCAAGAGGTTAAATGCTTAATTTCACATCGCCAATTACAGAAAGTCATACTTATAATAATTTTTCAATGAAAGAAAAGACTCCTGTAGCAAAAATTAATTTACGGGGTGACTTAGAAAATAAAGATTTTGTTAGTAAAGCAGGAAAAATATTAGGAATGATTCTACCAAAAGAAGCTTGTTCCACATCTACTAAAGAACAAATCACATGTATGTGGTTGGGACCTAATGAATGGCTTTTAATTTCAAATGATACTGTAGATAAAAAATCTAATGACTATGAATTGGAACAATTATTATTTAAAGATATTTCAAAAACAAATTTAGGCGCTGTCACAAATGTTAGTGACCATTACACTATATTTAACTTAACTGGTGCCAATATTTTTGAAATACTTTCTAAGGGATCTCCTTTTAATTTTGATTCTGAAACTTTTGGAGATAATAAGGTAATTCAAACATTGCTTAACCATGTTGATGTAACTATACATAGAAAGTCAAAGGAAGATGTTGATCTTTATGTTAGAAGATCTTTTTCAGATCATCTATGGGCTTGGATTAAGGATAGCTCTAGATTTACCTAATCTATTTCTAAAATAATAGATAATAATCAAGAAATATGAAATTGAGAAAAACCAATTTATTCCTACCCATATCCAAAAAAAGGTACTAAAACTCGCACCTATATATTTTGCTATATAATATACTACTATTGGATTAAGAACGTTTCTAAAAAAGTTTGAAATCATGGCCATTTCTGATTTTTTTAAAGCCATAAAAAAACCATTTGATAGAAAGAAAACTGGATAAGCAGGTAAAGCAAATGCTGAAATTTTTAAATACCTTTTTCCATATTCTATTACTTCTAAATCGTTTGAAAAAATACTTGTAATAATACCTGCCATTATAAAAACAAATATTCCGGAAATAATCATTATAATAAAAGAATATTTTATAGCCGTAATATAAGTTTCCTTTATTCTATTAAAATTCCTAGCACCATAATTTTGGGCTATTATTGATATGATTGCTGTGTTGATACCCAAAATAGGAAGAAGAACTACCTGCTCAATTCTAGTTCCTGCTCCATAACCTGCAGCTGCATATTCTCCTGAATGCCCGACATATGTAAAAATAATAGCTGCGGATAATGCATAAGCACAAATAGACACGGTGATGGGCATAGATTGAAAAAAAATATTTTTTAAAAAAATAAATTTAGGTATTAGATAATTTTTGTTTATCTCCTTTACTCTACTGTTTTTTAAAACCTTAATCAGAATGATAATTAATGATACAGATTGTGCTATTATAGTTGCAATACCAATACCTTTTACTCCAAATGCAGGTATAAAAAGAAAACCAAAAATTAAAATTGGATTTAAAATAATATTTAGAAAGAAAGACAAAACTAAAACATTTCGATAAGTTTTTGTATCACCTTCAGCATGTAGAAATGAATTTAATGCTACGGTTAAGATAAATAGAACTGAACCTAAATAAATTACATTTGTATATTCAAGTCCTAGAAAAACCACCTCATTAGTAGAACCCATTAAGTAAAAAACTTTTTCAGCAAAAGTTAACCCCAAAAAAGTGATAATTATAGAAATCAAAAATCCATAAAGAATAATATGTGTGAAATAACTTAAAGTTTTGTTTTTATCTTTTTCACCAATACTGTTTCCAATCAATGATGTTCCAGCTACAGCAACACCAATAGATGTTGCTACTAATATAAAGTATATAGGAAAAGATTTACTTAATGCTGATAATGCTTCAGGTGAGATTTTGCCTGCAAAAAAAGTATCTACAATATTGTATAGTGTTTGAAAAAGAGTACCAATCATAGCAGGTACAGCAAGTTTTCTAACTAAAGTTGGGATATTATCTTTTAATATATTCATTTTAAAACTCTTTTTTGAATATGTGCTTTTTTCCAAGTTTTTTTGCAAGATTTATTTGTTTTTGCCTCATTCTAAATCTTTCTTTTTGTGAGGGTTTTAAGTGATCGTGACAATTTGGACAGGACACACCCACTTCATATTTATTTGATTTCTTATCTTTTGAAGAAATTGGCTTTCTACACCCGCTGCAAATTGAAAAAGATCCAGGTAACAAACCATGCTTAATTGAAACTCTGTTATCAAAAACATAACATTCACCCTTCCATAAACTTTTCTTTTTTTTAATTTTCTTCAAGTAATTTATGATGCCACCTTTTAACTGAAACACGTTTTTAAATCCTTTTTTTTCAAGAAAAACACTCGCTTTTTCACATCTTATTCCACCCGTACAAAACATAGCTATAGTTTTATTTTTATCTAAATTTTTCAAATAATTTGGAAAATCTCGAAAATTATCTACTTTTGGATTTATTGAACTTTTAAATGTACCAACTTCATATTCAAAAGGTTTTCTAACATCTAATAAAAAAGTATTTTTATCTCTTATTAATTTATTCCATTTTCCTGGATCTATATGATTTATAGATTTTCTCTTGGTTATTTTAAAACCCATAGGAACGACTTCTTTTTTGACTTTAACTTTTCCTCTGTGAAATGATTGGTAATTACACATAGACGAATTTATACTGTCAAAGTTAGTAAATTTTAAAATCTTTTTAATTTTTTTTATAGTTAAATTTAAATTTTTTTTCTTAGCTGATAATGTCCCATTAATTCCTTCTTTTGAAATAATTATAGTACCTCTAATTTTTTTATTAATAAAATATGCTTGTAGAATTTTTTTATTTTTTTTTATATCTGATATTTTCTTAAACTTGTAAAATCCTAAAATAAAATACATTATAACTTTCTACAAACCGAAAGACCATCACCAATGGGAATTATTAAATTTTCTGTTCTTTTATCCTTATTTATATAAGAATTAAAATCTCTAATAATTGTAGTTAATTTATCTTGCTTTTTTGAATCAACAACTTCACCATGCCACAAAACATTATCAACTATAATTAAACCGTTTTTTTCTAGTAAGTCGAATGATTGATTGTAGTAATTTTTATAATTTTCTTTGTCTGCATCAATAAAAACAAGATCGAATTTTTTTCCTTTTTTTTTCAAAATATTTATACTTTCTATAGCCGGTCCAATGATTGATTTAATTTTTTTTTCTTGTTTTTCTTTTTTAAAAAAATTAGTTGCAATTTTATTTCTTTCTGAACTTTTATCCAATGTAACCAGCTCTCCGTTAGCAGGAAGAGATAAAGCCATGGTTAACCCACTTAAGCCTGTAAAAGTTCCTATTTCTAAAATTTTTTTAATATTTGAAATTTTTACTATTAAATGCAGAAAATGACATTGTGATATCGAGATTTGCATCCTTTTGATGTCGCCTAAACTATTATTGTATAAAATTATTTCTTTTTGAACTGCACTTAATTCAACAGAATGATTATTAATGTAATTCTCAATTTCTTTTGTTATAACAAGATTTGATCCCATTTTATTTAGTGAATTTTCTTTTTAAGAATTTCGTTTACTAATTGCGGATTAGCTTTTCCCTTGGTTGCCTTCATAATTTCACCAACAAAATAACCAAAAAGCTTTACTTTACCAGATTTATATTCTGCTACTTTATCTAAATTTTTTGAAATCACAGAAACTATAATTTTTTCTAATTCTTTAGGGTCACTTTGTTGTAATAAACCTTCTCTCTCAACGATTTGTTTTGGGTCTTTGTCACCAGACTGCATTTTTTCAAAAACACCCTTTGCTATTTTTCCTGAAATTTTTCCTGATGTGATCATTTTAATTAATGAAGATAAATTCTTCGCACTTATAGGTGAATCAGTAATTGATAGATTTTTTTTATTTAAAACTGCAAATAATTCTACTGTAATCCAATTGGTGGCCAACTTTTTATCACAATCTTTTATTACCTCCTCATAAAAATCTGAAATTTCTTTTTCAGAAACAAGTATGTTTGCTTCATAGGAAGATAAATTGTGTTCTTTTATAAACCTTTCTTTCTTCTGGTCTGGTAATTCTGGCAGTTCTTTTTTTAGTTTATCAATTAATTCCTTATCTAAATTGAGAGGTAATAAATCTGGATCCGGAAAATACCTGTAGTCATGAGCATCTTCTTTTGAACGCATAGATCTAGTAGAATTTTTTTTTGTATCAAACAATCTTGTTTCTTGATCTATAACTTTTCCAGACTCTAATAGTCGTACCTGCCTACTAGCTTCATATTCAATAGCCATTTCCATAAATTTAATTGAATTAACATTTTTAACTTCACATCTGGTGCCAAATTTCTTTTCCCCAACTTTTCTTACTGAAACATTAACATCTGCTCTCAATGATCCTTCTTGCATATTTCCATCGCAAGTTCCTAGATAACGCATGATTGATCTTAGCTTCTTTATATAAAAATTTACCTCTTGAGGAGATCTTAAATCTGGTTTGCTAACAATTTCCATTAATGCAATTCCAGACCGATTAAGATCTACAAAAGAGTTGTCTGGATCCATATCGTGTATACTTTTTCCAGCATCTTGTTCTAAATGAAGACGTTCAATTCCAATTTTTCTCGTACCATATGGCATATCAAGAATAACTTCGCCCTCTCCCACTATAGGATTTTTATATTGTGAAATTTGATAACCTTGGGGTAAATCTGCATAAAAATAATTTTTTCTATCAAAAACAGAATTTAAATTTATTTTTGCTTTCAATCCTAAGCCAGTTTTAACGCTTTGCTCTATACAAAATTGATTAATTACTGGAAGCATACCAGGAAATCCTGAGTCAACTAAGCTAACTTGAGTATTTGGATCGCTTCCAAACTTTGTTGGTGAGGATGAAAAAAGTTTAGATTGTGATAAGACTTGAGCATGAACTTCCAAGCCTATAATTACTTCCCATTTACTTTTCTCTCCATTTATAAAATAATTAAAATTTTTTTCTTCCATTAACTCCACCAATTTTTATAATTTTTCTTAAAATTAGCTCTTTTTTCTATAGCTAAAGATAAATTTAATATTGTCTGTTCATCAAAAGCTTTTCCAATGAGCTGTAATCCCAGTGGTAAATTATTTTTATCATAACCAGCTGGAACAGAAATTGCTGGTAAACCTGATAAATTTACTGGAACTGTAAAAATATCATTTAGATACATTGAAACAGGATCTTCAGTTTTGTCTCCTATTTTAAATGCTGAACTTGGTGATGATGGCGTTAATATTGCATCTACATCACTAAAAGCTTTATCAAAATCATTTTTAATTAATTGCCTCACTTTTTGTGCTTTTAAGTAATATGCATCGTAATAACCTGAAGATAAAACATATGTACCAATTAAAATTCTTCTTTTTACCTCATTACCAAAGCCCTCTGATCTAGTATTTTCGTACATCTCAATTAAATTTTTTCCTTGAGCTCTGTGACCATATTTTACTCCATCATATCTAGCTAAATTTGATGATGCTTCTGCAGGGGCAACTATGTAATAAGCTGGTAAAGCATACATTGTATGTTCCAATGAAATATTTTTTATTATTGCTCCGGCATCTTTTAAATACTCGATACCCTTTTTCCAAAGA
>SHAO01000053.1 GCA_004213215.1 Candidatus Pelagibacterales bacterium
TATATTAATTTTTTTAAAATTTCTCTTAATGATAAAAACTATTCTGATTCAAAAAAGAAATACTTTGATTTAACGTCAATTAAAACCTTCGATAATTATTACAAATTTGAAGATTACGCCTTTATCAAAAATATAGTTGGAAGCTCTAGGGTAATGTCGATAGGTCTAGATCCTATGGTAGCAGTCATGAATGATATTAGTGTAATTGATGGTTATCATTCTATATATCCGTTAAGTTACAAAGTTAAATTTAGAAAAATAATTGCGAAAGAACTTGAAAGTAATATTAAACTAAAAAACTATTACGATAATTGGGGAAGCAGAGTTTATGCTTTTTATAATGATGAAAATGACATTAAATTAAATTTTCAATCCGCAAAATCATTAGGAGCGAGCTATATTATATCAAAATTTCCAATAAATAATATTGAGTTAGAAATAATTTGTTATAAATGCAATAATTCAAGTCAAATTTTCTTATATAAAATATTATGACATTATGACTTCTATTTTATATTTTTAATCTCCACGTTTTGTGATATTGAATTCATTAAATTTATATGAAAAATTTTTTACCCAAACAATATAAAAAAACGACAAAGCTTAAAATTAATCACAACTATCTTTATGAACAGTTTGCTGATTATACAAAAATATTCAAAGAAATAGAAAAAGTTGTAAAAAGAGGTGATTATACACTTGGTCAAAAAGTCGATGAATTCGAAAAAAACATTGCGAAAAGAACTGGAGCAAAATTTGTTATAGGTGTAGGTAATGGAACTGATGCTTTATTTCTTAGTCTAAAGGCGTTAAATATTGGAAAAGGTGATGAAGTTATTACCGTTCCTTATACTTTTGTTGCAACCGTTGGATCAATTGCTACTGCTGGGGCTAAACCAGTATTTGTTGATATTAAAAGAGATTACAATATTGATGAAAAAAAAATTGAATCCGCAATAACAAAAAAAACAAAAGCTATAATGCCAGTACATTGGGCTGGAAGACCTTGTGAATTAGATAAAATTAAAAGTATTGCAAAAAAGTATAATCTTAAAATCATACAGGATGGTTCACAAACAATAGATTCACGATTTAAAAACAAACAACTTGTAAACTTTGGTGATGTTTGTACTTACAGCATGCATCCTCTAAAAAATTTAAACATTTGGGGAGATGGAGGATTTGTAGCAACTAATAATAAAAAAATTGCTGATAAAATATTCTTACTAAGAAATCATGGTTTAGTTAACAGAAACAATAGTAAAATTTTTGGCTACAACTCAAGATTAGACACTCTGCAAGCAGTTGTAGCAAATTATAAATTAAAAAATAAAATGAATAATATAACTAAAAAAAGAATAAAAAATGCTTCGTTATTTGATAAAGCTTTTAAACATAATCTTAATGTCAAAACAGTTAAAAGATTTAAACATCTTAAAGAGGTTTACCATTTATATCATATTAATGTAAAAAGACGTAATGAGCTGCAACAGCACTTAATCAAAAATGGTGTTGATGCAAAAGTTCACTACCCTATACCAATACATCTTCAAGATGCAGCAAAATATTTGAAGTATAAACGTGGTGATTTTCCAATTGCTGAACAAATGGCAAATACTAGTATGTCATTACCAGTGCATGAATTTATTAAGGAAAAAGATATAAAATACGTAGTGAATTTAATAAATAATTTTTTTAAAAAAAAAAATTAACTAATAAATTAAAATCTTAAAAATAATATGGAAATAATTACTTTAAGCATTTTTGTCCCTTGCTTTAATGAGGAAAATAATATTGTCAAAACCCTTAATGATATTAAAGAGGGAGCTCAACAAATAGATTATGAAGTGCTAGTTGCTGATGATGCTTCTAAAGATAAAACAGTTGAAATGTTTGAAAAATTTAAAAGAGATAACCCTAATGAAAATATAAAAATATTTTGTAACAAAAATAATAAAGGAATTGGATATAATTTCTGGGAAACCTCTCGTAAAGCTTCTGGTAAATATTATATGACCATAACAGGGGATGCTGCTCTGCCTTCTAGCGAAATTAAAAAGATAGTAAATTGTATTGGTAAAGCTGATATAATATTAACTCCTTTTACAGATAAGAGAGAAGTTTTTAGAAAAATTGTATCAAAATTGTTTGTTTTTATAATAAATCTAATTACGTTAAATAAATTGAAATACTATAATGGTGCAAACGTTTACTTACTAGAAGATATTAAATTTTGCAAAAATAGAGGATCTGGTTTTGGGTATCAGGCAGAATTAGTTGCTTTTCTATTAAGACAAGGAAAGACTTATTTTGAAATAGAAATAGATGTTACTTTAATATCTTCGGGAACATCCCAGTCTTTAAATCCACGTAACATACCTAGTGTAATTATAAGCATAATATCAATTTTTTTTAATCAAATTTTACATTTTTTAAAGAAAATTTTTAAATAAATTATTGATTCTATAAAAGAAATTTATACTGTATTACTTTATACTCTCTTATTATACGCTTTCATAAATAAGCGCACTTCTTTTTTTAGGAATTTGTGCTGAAGATTGAATATTTCCGTATTTTGTTTTTTTGCTCTCTATAGTCCAATATTTCATCTTTATTTTATCAAATTTTTCTCTCCATTTTTGGAGTGCGTCTATAGACATATTGTAAGGCTGAATAAGAAAAGCTTTTTTTTGCCCATATTGTCCTAAAGCTATAGGTGTACGCCAAAGATCATCTAACTTCCAATCGCCTAAAAGCAACTTATCTTTAACTACTTGCTTAAATAATTTTGTTCCAGGAAAAGGAATTACAGTTTGAATTGAATAGTTGTCGAGTTGCAATTCGTTCATCATATCATAAGAATTCTGCAATGTTTTCTCAGTATCTTCAGGAAATCCCATAAGAAACATGCCAACGGTTTTTACTTTATATTTTTTTAGTAGCGCATTGACTTCAAATATTTTTTTTCTATCTAAACCTTTTCCAATAACATTGTTTCTCATATGATCATCACCATGTTCAATAGCTAAATTTGCATATACTAATCCCGTTTCAACCATTTTTGCTATAACTTCTTCTCTAAGAGAATTTACCCAGAGACCATTAGGAGTATTAAAAATCATTTTAATTTTTCTTTTTAATATTTCATCACACAAGCCTAAAATATGGGATCTATTTAATGTTAATTGGTCGTCCATAAAAGAAAAAAAGTTAACACCATAAGTTTTGTTTAGGATTTCAATTTCATCAACAATTGATTTTATGCTTCTTTTTCTGTGTGTTTTTCCCATAATCAAAAACATATCACAAAAATTACATGCTAACGGACAAGCTCTTGAAGAAAAAATTGCAGCTTTATATTTAATAGGTAGATTTGTTGGGTTATGATAATGATCCAAATTCATTTCAAACTTTTGCAAATTTATTAAATCCCAAGATGGCATTGGTAAGCTGTTTAAATCTTCCACATAATTTTTTTCCCTATTAATTTTTATTAATCCATCTTTATCTCGATAAGCGAAAGATTTAATTGATTTTAATAAATTTTCATTTCTTGTTTTGACTGATGCTGCTAGCGCAACAATTGAATTTTCTCCTTCACCTAGTGCAACAAAATCAATATCATTACAGTTGGTCAAAATTTCCTTAGGAAAAGTTGTGGCGTGTATTCCTCCTAGTGCAATTTTTAAATCTGGCGAATTATCTTTTATTGCTCTTGCAAGCTTTAAGACGTCTGGAAACACTCCTGAAAATAGGCAATTCAATCCCACTAGATCAGGCTTATGCTCATTTAAATTATCAATAATAATTTTTTTACT
Source organism: Candidatus Pelagibacterales bacterium (assembly GCA_004213215.1). GTDB lineage: Bacteria > Pseudomonadota > Alphaproteobacteria > Pelagibacterales > Pelagibacteraceae > AG-414-E02. The sequence continues at coordinate 3,819 of SHAO01000053.1, forward strand.
ATATTCTAAGTAGTTTTCTCTTTTGCTGTGCACAACAATATTATTCAAATCAAGTATAAGAGGTTCGTGGTCATTGGCTTTGAGCACAGCTGCCAAATGTAAAAGTGCTGCTGACGGATAAAAATCTTCCCTTATCGACTCATTTGTAGTCTTTTCGTAATTTAAATTTACGTAGGGAGCAATTAAAAGTATTTTCATAAGTTGTTACTTAAATATTAATGTATTTATCTAAATATAACAACACAAATAAACAATTTATATTAGCTCTTGTATTTTAGCTTGCTCTGCTTTGGCTTTTTTTATTGTTGCAAGTCTTTCATTATAAGATTTGGTTGGTGGGTCGTACTTATCAAATACGTTAGATATATTCTGGGAAAAATCTCTACCTAAAAGTGTCATTTCTATACCATCATCTGAAATAACAACCAATCCATCTTTTATCATTTCATCTAAATACTCAATCTCTTTACTAAAATATTTTTTTATATCTATACCAAAATTTTTCTCAAAATTTTTAAAATCTATTTTAAAATAACTTCGTAGTTGCTGAGTTGCGTGTTGTCTTATCTGGTCGTCCTTTGATAATTTCATTCCTCTAAAGGTAGGAAATTTTCCTTGATCTAAAAATTTTTTATATGAAGCAATGTCATAAAAGTTTTGAGAATAATAATCATCACCTAAATTGCTTGTTGCTGAACTACCAACAGCAATAAAATTAACTGGGCCGCCAGTTTGATGTCCTGAAGCCCCATAGTGAGCTGTTCCATCTTCAAATGCTTTAGTCATCGGGCTGTCGGGTAATGAATAACATTCAAATCCAGTGCGTATATATCCTCCTGCACTTAATTTTTTGTGTATAATTTCAAGTAATTCTTTTCTTTCAAGAAAATCAGGCAAAGGCCCTTCTGCTAACATCTGGATTTGATATTTAGCAACCCACGGTTTATAAGCCATCAATGATAATTGAACTAGAGTTGGTTTTAACTCAATAATTTTTTCGCAAGTAACTCCTATCGTCTCAGTCGTCTGACCAGGCAGCCCAATCAAGAAGTCAAAAGCAATTTCTTTATAAACTTTTCTAACTTCCTTGGTTAAGATTTGTTTAAATAATTCTGCTGGCTGTTCTCTATTAACTCTTCTTTGAACATTAGAATCAAAATCCTGCATTCCAAAAGATATTCTATTAGCTCCACACACCTTATTATTGTATAACAATCTGTCTTCATCAACTCTTCTTGGATCAGACTCAATTGTAAAATTAACAACTTTAGACCAATCAAACAAACTTTTTAACCTATCTACTAATTTTTTAAGATCATCTCTATTTAAAATAGTTGGAGATCCTCCTCCAAAAAATACTGTCTCTACATTTAGTTTGATTTTATTTTCATTTAAAAAATTAAATAATAAATCTATCTCTTTGTGCAAATATACTAAATAATCTTTAACTTTTTCATAATCTTTCGTAATTACTTTACTGCAAGTACAGAACCAACAAAGTTGTTCACAGAAAGGAATATGTACATAGAAAAAAATTGGTTTGTTTTGATTTTCTGACAACCACTTAACTAAAGCTTTTTTTTTATCCTCACCATTAAAATCCAAACTCCAGTGATCTTTCGTTGGGTATTCTGCATAATTATAAACAATATCTTGGTGATATTTTTTAATTAAATTAGCATCTATTGAGGATTTTTTCATTTCGCAATATATTAAAATTATATACTTTTCCCATTAATTTACAATTATTCGCATTATCATAATAATCTTTTAAATTTAAGTCTGGTATACCTTTCCTTCCCCAGCATCAATAGGAACAAGACAACCACCCATCATTGAAGAATGTCTTGAACACAAAAATAGAAGCATTGGCAAAATTTCATCCGCATTTCCCATAAACCCTCTTGGTAAACGTGTTTTTATGAATTTTTTATAATCTTTATTATTTTTTTTTCTAAATCTTTCCATTGCGTTATCTTGAGCAGTAAAACCTCCAGGCAATATTCCAGTAACTACAATTTTGTCTTTATATAACTCTCGACCTAAACTTCTGACATAAGCTGCCAATCCTGATTTTGCAATATTGTAACCAACTGACCCCACAGCTTCGTTTGAAGCTATCGAACCTACATGGACAAGCTTTAATAATTTTCTTCTGTTTTTTCCACTAATCACCAGTCTATTAATTTCAATGGCTGCACCTAAATTTATTTGAAGCAATTTCTTTAAATCATCATTTTTTATTAATTTATCTTTTAGGCCGAAACCACCACCAGCTACGTGTAAAACAACATCTATCTCTTTAAGAAATTTTTTTGCTTTTTTTACTGCTAAT
>SHAO01000006.1 GCA_004213215.1 Candidatus Pelagibacterales bacterium
GAAAGGTTATTTAACAAAAGAAGGTATTAAAGCTCCAAAAAGTATAGACGGCTATTACGATACAGGAGATATTGGAGATTATAAAGATGGATTGCTTTTTATAAAAGGAAGAAAACGTGATGTGATAAAGAAAGGTGGAGAATTAATATCACTTGCTTTAATTGAAAACACAGCTTTAAAAAATGAGAGTGTTTTAGAAGCGGCTGCTATCGGAAAAAAAGATACATTATCAGGAGAAGATCTTTATTTAATACTTACCATTAAAGGAAAATTTTCTTTAGATAAAAAAATTAAGGAAATAAGAAGTTTTCTATCTAATAAGTTGAGGCCTATAGAAATGCCAAAAAAAATTATCTTAACCTCGAAGATGCCCAAAACAAACAGTGGAAAAATTCTAAAGAACTCTTTATTAAAGCTATTTGAACTTTAAAATTACTTATAGGGAATTCTGTTTTTCTTAAAGTTTGAAATTTTAAAAAAAGCAAATTGATCTTTTTCAAGAAATCTTAAAGCGGAATTAAAATATTCTTTAGCACTAAAAAGATAAATTTTTGAAGAACCTAGGTTTTCTGATTTTATTAATTTTTTTTTTATTAATACTTTTTCTAATTTTTTTAAATTTTTCAGTTTAGGCTTAATATCTAAATCTAAATATCTGACTGATGTAGAAAAATATTTATTAATTTTTTTGTTATTTTTATAATAATTAACGTTTGTAAGTTTATTATAATAATATGGCACACCACTTAAATATTCTGCCAGATGTAGAAATGGATTACACCAAGCGTCTAAACCTAGATTTAACACCTTACCATCTAATTCTATAAATCTGTGGTAAGGAGAGTTATATCCATAATTATGATGTGAATTATTTGCGCACAAATATTTCTTGTGCCTGCCTAAAGCTGTAACTGAAAAAACAGGATGTTGACTTCTTAGAGATTCTTTTCTTCTCCTTATATAATCAGAAAATTCACCACTGGTACTTTTTGTTTTCTCATAAATGAATTTTTTTCCGTGTCTTAATGTCTGAAAAGTATAAGTGTTAGTTGCTATCGTTCCATTTTTTCCAATAGTTTCATAAATAGAATCAAAAAAGATTTTAAAGTATTGATTTCTATCTTTAGCCTCACAAAGATCGCCAAGCTTAAATAATTTATGGTTAAGGTAAACTGTCTGACCTTTCTTAAGACCAATTTTTTTTAAAGCACGCAATATGTCAATTTTTTTAAACTTTTTCACGTTAAAATTTAGTGTAACAATTTAGCTATATTTTCAATTGAAGAAAATGAAACATTATGAACATTTTTTGGATCAATTTTTCGTTTATTAATTTTATCAATTTCATGAATAATTCTAATTATGTCAAAAGAATCTATTATTCCATCATTAATTAAGTTTATTTTATTATTATTTAAGGAAGATTTTATCTCAGGCTTAATTTCAATTAAAATTTTTTTAACAATTTCTTTTTTATTAATTTTGGTCATTTGTAGTATCAAAAATATTATAATTATTAGACATCAGTTCCTGTCTTAGCTATCTTTTTATTTAAAATTTTTAATAAACTTGATCCAGTTGCAACAATCTGGTTTGCTGCTGTTAGTTCACAGGTTAAAAAAATCATTGATTTTGTCCTTTTTTGTATTTTGGCTTTCCCAAACAATTCTTCTCCCAATTTAACAGCTGCAATAAACTTTATTTCTAGTGATATAGTGGCACACGAACTATTACCAGACGCTTTATATGCAACAGCGCTAAGACCAGTATCTACAATAGCAGATATGAATCCTCCATGAGTTATCCCAGCGGCATTAAGATGGTTTTCTTTTATAGTAGTTTTAAATTCAGATTCGTTCTCAGAAATTGTTCTAAATAAAAGACCCCCATTATGCTTCATGAAAGGTTCAAAATTTATTTGCTCAAAATCTTTACTCATAATAATTTTTGAATTTCCAAAAGTATTTTTATAAGCTTATTTCAATTTGTCTACTGATAGAATCTTTTTTAGGTGAATTTATAGCATGATTAGATTTATTATAAACTATACCATCAATACTATTTAACTGAATTACATCCAATTTTAATCCATTATTCATTATAAGTTTATCTACAATTTCCTTCAAAGTTATCTCTCCCTCTCCAATTACACAAATATCTACATTTTTATCTTTTAGAACTTCTTCATAACTAGTAGTTGGATGAGGTCCTCCTGCTATTATTGTTTTTTGATAACCTTTTTCACGAATACTTTTAACAATATTCTTAAAAAAATCTTTGTGAAAAGTCATTACACTTGCGCCTATTACATCAGGATCAAATTTTTTTATTATATCATCCAACTCATCATAAGAATCAAAATCAACACTAGATTTGATTATTTTTCCTTTTATTTTTTCTCCAAACTCTCGATTTAAATAAGTCTGAAGAGCTATTAAACCTAATGGTGGCTCCAAAACATCATATTCGCTAATACCTCTATCACTTGCGAAAGGCGTGGAAACATTAATTAACAAAATTTTAAAAGCATCAGAATTATCTTTCTTTTTTGGGAATTTTGACAATATTTTATTATTTAGATCTTTTATCTCTATAGCTTCATTTTTTAAACAGTCAATTTTAAGTTCATTTTCTTTTATTCCAGCTAATTTTAAAACATCCTTTACACCTTTTACTTTGTATGGAAAGTAAGATGAGTATCTTTGGTCTAACTCTTCTTGAGTAAAATGTTTCATCTGAAATGGTAAAACTTTAAGTAGTCTTTCTTTATTTAAAATATACTCCGTCAAGAACCTCACTCTATACATAACGGTGAATTCTTTCTTAAATGGTAAAGTTGGAGTAACTTGGTGATAAGATCTATCTATAGACTCATTAATTGCCTTTCTTGCAACACCATGGTTTAAAGCAAATTTTTCTAAGTCCGTACCTGGAAATATTCGCACAATGTGTGAATAAGGAAAATGTATCCATTTCAATGATAAAATAAAATTCAAAGTCATCATTGCCTCTTCTTCGGTCTCTGTAGGAAATCCATGCATAGTATTTAAACCCGTTACGGCTTCAGGGTATTTTTTACATATATATTCCATATTATCTTTAAATTTTTGAATATTTAAATTTTTTCTCATCACTTTTTGCATTCTGGGCGAAGCTGATTCCAAAGAAACATTTATTCCGACAGCTCCTCCTTCCATCATAGCATCTATGGACTCTTTATCTAACAAATCACCTTTTAAAGCTGTTGGAAAAAAGAAACTAACACCCAATTTATCTCTAGAAACTCTTTTAAAAAATTCTACAAAATCTTTTTTCTTTACATTAAATATATCGTCAATAAATTCAATTCGTTTTACTCCCATATCTGCAATCATTTTTACTTCTTCATATATGGAGTCAACTGATCTTCTAAAATGATGCACTGTAGTTTTATACACATCGCAATAAAAGCATCTGTAAGGGCAACCTCTGGTAGCTTGTATTGCCATCGATTCCTTAACACCAGCATGACCAACTTGTTTGTTATATTTTTTATAATTGACCAAAGACCTGTCAAAGGTAGGTAAAATATCTAGATTATTTATTTGTTTTCTAGTTTTTGTTTTTACAAACTGATTATTCATCGTCATTTAAATTATTTGAACTTTAACAATATAATTACATCAAGTCACTATAAAAATAAGATTGATTAAGATTTGGGCTGCTATTTCCTAATTAGTTTGTTTATTAACTGTTCAATTTTTATCTTTTTTGTCACACTATTATCTTCATTATAAAGCAGCTTAAACTTGATAGAATCGTTTATTCTAATAACTACAGATTTTATATTTCTTACTTCTATATTGTCGGCAACAACACTAACGGGTCTTTTCGTAACATTTAAATTTTTATTTTAATAATTCATTTATATTTTTATCTAGCTCTAATTCAAAACCCTTATCATAGCCTGGATTAGCAGCACAATGCCCAAAGGGAGAATTGTAAGGTCTAATGGAAACATTAGGAATATATTCAGCCTCAAACAAATTGTCATCAGTTCGAAAATATAAATCCTGGTCACATGGCATTAAGATTGTGCGTGCACAAATTGATTTTAATGCTTTTTTAAAATCACTTTTATAAAGTGGTCCAGCACTAATATCTGAAGTTTGCCAAGTTTTAATTTTTGCTAACAAATTATTAGCATCCCAATTCTTGGCATGATCGTTTTCCCAATCTACAAGTAAATCTTCGACTCTTTTAAAACCAATTGTTTTGTACAATTCCTTTCTAAAAAATTCTTGAGAAAATGCCCAGCCTGCATAAACTCTTCCAAAAGCTTTTAAACCAGATATGGGTGGAGATTTGTAATTACCTTTATTCCAATTTTTATCTGCAATTAACGATGCTTTTACACCTTCTAAAAAAACATGATTATGTATTGATGTTTTTGCTGAAGCACAGAATGGAAGAATAGATTTTACCATTTTAGGAAACTGAGCTCCCCATTGATAAGCTTGACAACCAGCCATTGACCATCCAGTAACCAAAGCTACTTTTTTAATCTTTAATTTTTCTGTTAATAATTTTTGCTGGCAATTGATATTATCCCATAATGTTATATTAGGAAAACGAGGACCATCTTGTGGATTTAGGCTGTTGCTAGGTGAAGATGATAATCCATTTCCAAACATATTAATGGAAATAATAAAATATTTATTTGGATCAATAGCTCTACCAGATCCAAAAAAACCTTCGTTTCTTTTATGAGTTCCTGTATAAAATGTAGGTAAAACTATAACGTTATCTGATTTTTTATTTAAAACCCCGTAGGTTTTGTAAGTAATTTTTGCTGACTTTAAAATTTTTCCTGAAAGAAGTTTAACATCTCCTAATTTGAAAGTTTCATAATCTTTCATTAATACAATCTAAGATATTCCTTTACTTCCCAATCAGTAACAGCTTGATGATAACGTTCCCACTCATCATTTTTATAAGAGAGAAATGATTTTTTCATAGCTTGACCCAAAACTTCTTCTGCTAGCTTATCAATTTTAAGAGATTCAATAGCTTGTAGTAAATTTTTAGGAAGACGTCTAATTCCTAATTTCTTAAATTCATCTTCTGTCATTTGATATAAATCACGATCTGTTGCTTTACCTGGTTCAATCTTATTTTTAATTCCCTCTAATGCAGCTGAAGAAGTCATGGCAAGAGCTAAATAAACGTTCATTGTCATATCTGCAGCTCTATTTTCTATACAGTACCTATTTTGTGGTAAGCGAAATTGTGCTGATCTATTATTGTGACCATAGGTAATATTAGTAGGTGCCCAAGTTACTGTTCCTCCTTCAAACCCCCCTACTCTTGGAACTAATCCATTATATGAGTTAACTGTTGAACAAGTGATAGCAGTCAAGGCTTCTGCATGTTTCATTAATCCTCCAACAGCATACTGAGATTCTTTAGACCAAGATTTGCCGTCAGTAAAAATATTTTTGCCAGGCTTATTAACATCCTCCATTGAAAAATTTATATGCGCTCCTGATCTCCAGTCACCTATTGTAGGTTTTGGCATGAATGTAATGAACATATTATTTTTCTTAGCAACTTCTTTTAAAAGAATTCTAAGAAACACTAATCTATCAGCCATTTCTAAAAGGTTTGTATAATGAAAATCTAATTCAAACTGTGAGTAGGCTCCTTCTGCTACAACATCATGTAGATTCCAACCTAAGTCTTCAAGAATATCTATCAGTTCTTTAAAAAAATGCATTGAGTCTAATGAATGTTCAACATCATATCCAAAAGCTTGTCGCCTTGGTCTTAACCCTTTTATAGGGTCGTTATCTATAGCTTTGATAGGTTTTCCATCTTCATCATATTTCATTGCAATAAATTCTGGCTCAATACCACACATTCCCTTATATCCAGCATCTTTAATTTTTTGCATAGCTCGTTTTAATGCTTGTCTAGGGCAAACGTTATATGGTTTACCTTCCCAAAAAAGATCAGCAAAAATAATAGCTGTAGATTTATCCCATGGACAAATATAAACAGAATCTAAGTCTGGTAACATTATCTGATCTGAATCTGCGGGAGTAAGCTCTGGAACAAAAGAAATTGAATGAACAGCAAATTGAGGTCCTTTACCTAAACACAAAGGTTCAAAATCACTCATTGGAACAGGTTTAGTTTTTGGAATTCCATGAAGATCTATCCAGCTTGATAATATATATTTTACACCTGCACTTTTTAATTTTTTGTGTAAATCAGGTATTTTTTTTCTATTACGCTCAATAGCTTCTTCGAAAGATTCATAATAAATTTTATTATTTTTAGTCATAATTATTTTTTTACTGGGGGCATATCCTCAGGATCAATCCCTGGAACAAAAGTAATGCCTGCTTTTTGTTTCCAATCATGTGGATAAGCTGCATAAAATATTACGCATTTTTCATCACATTCATAAGCTATGTGGTTATCTTTTGGAACATAAAGAACATCTCCTGGATTACAAACGAAAGACTCACCATTGCAAGTCAGACGAAAAGTTCCTTCCATACAATAGATAATCTCATCACAAGTCAGGTCCCATGGTACAGAAACTTTATTTAAAAAATTTAGGCCTCCGCACATTGTATTGCTAACTTTACTAGTTACAAATGGTTTAATATAACTCTTGCCAGGTTCCAATGTATGAAGTCTATTTTCGATATCTTTAAATTTATATAATTGTGGTTTTTTTGACATAATTATTTCCTTTCAATTTATACTTTTACTGGTTCATTTAATTCTACTTTATATCCGTCTGGATCTTCACAAAAAGCAATGACTCTAGTTCCATGTTTCATTGGACCAGGCGCTCGCGTAATTTTTACACCTAATTTAGTAAGATCATCACAAGCTTTATAAACATCTCGTGTTTCTATACATATATGACCCCAACCGTTACCTTTATCGTAATTTTCTTTTTGTTCCCAATTGTGAGTAAGTTCTAAACAAGGAGATTCTGTTTCAAGACCATATCCAATAAACGCATTAGTAAATTTACCATCTGGGTAATCTGTTTTTCTTAAAATTTTCATTCCTAAAGTTTTACAATAAAAATTGAAAGAGGCTTCTAAATCTCTAACTCTAATCATTGTGTGTGCCAATCTGTAACCATCACTATTTACTTCTTTAGACATTTTTTTTTCCTTTCATAGTTGCTCTTATTATAAGTTTTTGAAATGCTCTAACACTTGTTTCCCAGTGGGGAGACAAAAGTCCACCATGCACAGAAGCAGGAGATGAACGCCCTTCTTGCAATCGTTCACATATCTCGTGATCTTCTTTGTGAACGCTCCACCAAATTTTTTTTTGTAAATCAATTTCTTGTTTTGTCATATCTTTACCTTCAGTAGTATAAATTATTCTTTTTTGAGTAGTCAATCCCGGAGTTATAGGAATATTTAAATAAACTCCAATTTGATTAGGAACGTAAGTTCCAATGATAAAATTTGGAAATAAAGATAGATATCGAGAACTTACGGATAAAGTGTTACTCTCTTTATTCTCTTCTTTAACATCTACACCACTACCCAAACACACGCCATCTACAATTGTATAATGATCTTTTAATGGTTGTTTTGTTGTTGTTTTATGAACAAATTGAACGTGGTATGGTTCAATAAAATTTTCTATAAGAAATTTCCAATTTGTATTAATTTTACCAAAATCTAATGTAGCAACTTTTTTTATTTTTTTAAGATTAATATCTTTAAATTTATTAATAAGTGGTTTTGCATATTCATCAAATTTTTTTGCTTTACCGCTCAAATTTATAAAAATCCAATCATACCAAATATGAATACGAATTGGCTTAAGTCCATGATCTGAATTATTAAATCCTTGTGGTCTATGATTGTTTGTTCCTCCAAAATGAGGAGAAGCTTTTAAATTTCCATCCAAATCGTAAGTCCATGAATGATAAGGGCATTGAATAATTTTTCCTACATTTTTTTTTTCATTTACTAGTTTGAGACACCTATGACTACAAACATTATGGAATGCTTTAATTTCATTTTTGTTATTTTTTATAAGCAGTATAGGTTTGTCAGCAATTAAAATTGGATAAGCATCACCACTCTTTAAGAATTCATGAACAAATCCAATAAATAACCATCCATTAGATAAAACAGTATTACACTCATTTTTCCAAAATTGCTGATCGGTATAAGATTTCGCTGGTAGACCATGTATTGACTTACCGTTTTTGACCATTTTACATCCTCTAAAAATTAATCCAAATCTAATTGCGATTTTTAGATTAATCAATAATAATAAAGTAATGAAAAATTTTAGAGGCTATAAACAATCAAAAATGCCTGAAAGTGATAAAACAATATCACAAACTGACCCTGGAACTTCTTGTGGCGAGTACCTTCGACGTTATTGGCATCCTGTAGCTCTTACTTCTCAAGTAAGTACTACTCCACTACAAATACGTATTCTTGGTGAAGATTTAGTTATTTTTAAAACTACAAAAAATAAAATTGGTTTAGTCCATAAGAATTGTCCTCACAGAAGGGCATCTTTAGTTTACGGTAAATGTGAAAAGAGAGGTATTCGATGTTGTTATCATGGATGGTTATTTTCACCAGATGGTGAGATTCTTGAAACTCCTGGTGAGGATTCTAATTCAAAACAAGCAGCTAAATTAAGAAAAACATTTAAACTTGGATCTTACCCGGTTATAGAATTTAAAGGTTTGGTATTTGCCTATATGGGGCCGGAAAAATGTTTGCCTGAATTTCCTCACTACGATGCATTTGATACCCCAGAAATAACAAGAAGACCTTATCGAATAGAATATAACTGCAATTGGATACAAGTACTTGATGCAATTATGGATCCTGTTCATACTTCATTTTTACATGGACAAAGTTCAGGCATACAATTTTCTAAAGGTTTTACAGAAATTGGTGAGTTGGAGTTTTTTGAAAGAGGAATTCAATATCTTGGATGTAATACTCGTCGCGTAGATGACTATGTTTGGATAAGAGTTAATGAATTAATATTACCTAATTTTACTCAAGCAGGTTCTGCTTTTGCAGCAGATGGAACAAAGACTCGTTATTTTGGTCGCAGTTCATTTACTCGTTGGGTGGTTCCCGTAGATGATGAACATTGTATTGCTTTGGCGTGGGGTAATTTTGGTAAAAGAGGTGATCCATTAGAATATAATACTAAAGAAGGTTGTGAAAGGATTGAAGCTGGAGAAGTTATGGATCGAACTTGGGAAGAAAAGCAAAAAAAACCTGGTGATGCTGAAGCAGTAGAAGGAATGGGATCTATTAGCGCTCATAGAGGTGAACATTTAATGCCAACTGATTATGGAGTAATGATTTATAGGCGTCGTATTAGAAAATTAACTAAAGATTTAGAAAAAGGTAAAGAACCCCCTCAACCTCAACAAAGAAAAGGTGATATAATAAAAACTAATGGACAAGATACAATTCTAAGAATTCCTAAAAGAAATATTGATGATCGTAACTTTATAAAGTCAGTTGGTTCAACTGTAATGAAATTACAATTCGATGCTGAAAAAATGTCTCTTAAAGAACGTGACAATCATATTATCAGCAAGTTGTCTAACATGGAAAAAAGTGGTGCTTTTTGAATAGTAAAAAAATTAAAGTACATGTTAAAAATAATCATTGGGCACCCGGATCATTCCCAAGTGATGCAGAAGGTGAAAAAAACTTTACAATAACTAAAAAACATATAGATCAAGCTTTAGAAGGTTTTCCAGAAATTAAAGAAAAAGTTGAATTTTTTATTGATTGGGATGAAGATAATTTTAAAACCTCAATGTCTAATTCTGATATTTTATTAGCTTGGAACTTTTCTACAACCAATCTTAAAAATGTTGCCCCGAATTTAAAATGGATACACCTTATTTCTGCAGGTGTAGAACATTTGTTACCTCTGGATTGGATGTTTGATGGTTTAGTTTTAACTAATAGCAGTGGAGTACATTCTAAAAAAGCTGGAGAATACGGTTTAATGAGTATTTTGATGCTTCAAAATCATATGACTAAAATTATAACAAATCAAAAAAATAAAAAATTTATTTCATTATTTAGTAATCCTATTAAAGGAAAAACTGTCTTATTAGTTGGAACAGGTTCTCTTGGTTCATCTATGGCCAAACATGTATCTTTACTAGGTGCAAATGTAATTGGAGTTAACAAGCAAGGACGTTCGGTTGAAGGATGCTCAAAAATTATCACTATCGATAAAATTGATAGTGTTTTACCTCATGCAGATTTTTTATATTTAGCAGTTCCTGGTACACCCGAAACTAAAAATTTAATAAATCGCAAAAGACTTAATATGCTTAAACCTTCTTGTGGAGTTATAAATATAGGAAGACAATCTGTTATGGATTACGATGTATTATGTGAAAAGCTCAAAAAGTTTGAAATTGCTGGTGCCATACTTGATGTTTTTTCACCTGAACCAATAGAAAAAAATTCTAAACTTTGGGATACACCAAATTTAATTATTACACCTCATGTATCTTCTGATGATCATGGAACATATGTGCGATCTACACTTGAATTATTTGTTAAAAATTTAAAACTTTTTATTTTAAATAAAGAACTTTTTAACAAAATTGATAAAGATTTAGGTTATTAATTTTTAATTAATCTCTTTTTTTAGTTGCTCAACTTTTATCTTTTTTATTAAACTATTATCTCTGTCATAAAGTAATTTAAACTTTATAGAATTATTTACTTTTATAACAACAGATTTCATGTTTCTCACTTCTATATTATCAGCAACAACGCTTATTGGTCTTTTTGGTACATTTAGATTCTTAATTTTAATTAAAGAAGTATCTGATACAATTTTACCCTTCCATCTTCTTGGTCTAAAGGGGCTTATGGGTGTAACGGCAAGCTTTTTTGAATTCAAAGAAAGGATTGGTCCGTGAACAGATAAATTGTAGGCAGTACTACCAGCTGGAGATGAAACTAATATTCCGTCACTAATTAATTTTTTAATTAAGATTTTTTTGTTAACTTGAATTTGTAAAGAGGCTGCTTGTCTGCTTTGTCTTAATAAAGAAATTTCATTAATAGCAATAGTAGATTTTTTTATATTTTTTGTTGATATAGAGGTCATTTCTAAAGCTGATATAGTAATTAATTTAGATTTTAAGATGCTTTTTTCAATTTTATTCAATTTAAATTTATTCATTAAAAAACCAAATGTTCCCTTATTCATTCCATAAAAAGGTATATTATATTTATGATATTTTTTTAAAGTTTCTAACATAAAGCCGTCACCTCCTATCACAACAAATACATTAGAGTTTTTTGGGTGATAATTTATTTTTTTTTTTAAAAAAGAATTTTTAAAAGACTTGTCTTTTATAGACTCATCAATTATGTAATGAATTTTATTTAATTTCATTTTTTTGGTGCCCTCGGCCAGACTCGAACTGGCACTCCCATACGGGCAAGGATTTTAAGTCCTTTGTGTCTACCAATTTCACCACGAGGGCTCTTCTCTTTATTAACTTTTTAATCATATTTGGTCAATGCACAATTTTAGAATTGAATTGATGCGAAGTTTAGGAATCTAATTAAGGTTATTTATTTTTTCCATAGGAAGAGATTTTTTTCCTGAATTCTTAGAAAATTTAACCTTTTTTTCTAATCTTGAAACGTATTTAAAATAAAAAACTATATAATTTATAATATTCTTCATAATTCCTTTTAGACTGGATTGTCTTAAGGTAACCTCATAGCCATAAAATGCAAAAAAGACCCACATATAAAAATAATCTAAGGGTAAAGCAATTAAAAATTTTGTAAAAGGTCTTAAAAAAGGAAATTCAACTATAAGACCCATTAATTTTTGTAAATTATTTATTTTACGATTGAGTTTTTTATCACCTAAATCCATTGACGATTTAGATTTGTTTGAAACATTAACTTTTTCGAAATTAGCATCAAAATATCCTCCATGTTTTGCCAACTCACCTATTTCTGTTCCAGGATAAGGATATAGAATAGAAGACCATGCAAAATTAGGTTTCAATTTTATATTAAAGTCTAATGTCTCTAAATCCACTTCTAGTGGATTCTTGATAGGCAAACCAACAATATTTAGAGTTATGATTTTAATCTTATTTCTGTGAAGTATCTCAGTAGCTTCGATAATTTTTTCATTTTTTGTAGCTCTTTTTAATAATTTGCTAGCTACTTCATTATTGCCACATTCTATCCCCATGTACACATGTGTACAGTTAGATTTTCGAAGCAATCTTCCAACTCTTTCACTAACCATGTTTGGTCGAACATTGCAGTGAAGTGGAATACCAATTTCTTTAGGGTATCTTTCTGAAAACTCTTCTAACCACCCTTTTGGTTTCAACAAAAATATATCATCATCGATTAATACACGATCTATAAAATAATTATCTTTAACTTCTTTAATTTCACAAAGAATACTATCTACAGAACGATATCTCATCATATCTCCAGAGCCTTTAGTTAGCTTGTTGTAAGCATGATTAAAACAATAAGTGCATTTATACGGACAACCTCTATTTGACATAAATAGTTTTGAACCACGCGCACGCAATTTAGGATCTGCTTCATATAGCAATTTTCTATCTGGGAAAGGTATATCATCTAAATTTTCAACCAAAGAACCCATTTTATTTTTTACAATGGATCCATCTTTCTTCTTAAACCAAAAATTTGGAGTGTCATAAAAATCCTTACCTTTTTCTAATTTTTCAATTAGTTCTAAAAAATAAATTTCACCTTCACCACGACAAATAGCATCAACATAATCATTATCAACCATTTCTGGAGTATAAGTAGGGTGCGGTCCGCCAAAAACAGATAGCGTGTTAGGATAATGACTTCTTATCATTCTGTTTAAATCAATATGATAAGTATGTTCTCCAGTCATGATACTGTATGCTAATACTTGTGGGCCAAAACTTTTTACTTTATCAATTATTTCTTCCTCACCTAATTCTTCAGTTAAAATTAGATTAACTTGATGATTGTTCTTTTTAAGTATGCTTGAAAGTGTCATTATTCCAAGACGCTCAAACATTCCTGTGTTCTTTAGTAAAAATTGAACTTTCATATCATTAATAGTTTATCAGATACTTGACCTTTTTCATATAATTATACTTAGCAAAGAGATTATTTTAATTTATAACATTGTTTATATAAATCAATTGTTTGTACATATTTTGATATGATAAATCGAGTATTATTTTATAACTCTGGTGGTGGAATTGGTGATGCATTACAAATTTTACCTTTAATTAATACAATAAAAAATGAATTTAAAAATGCAGATTTTTATTATATTTGTGCACACGAAAATCATTTTAATTTAAGTTTAAAAGATCTCAATTTTTCCATAAAAACTTTAAATCTAGATATTAAATATTTTGGATTTAGGTGGTGGCATTTTTTAATACTTAAAAGTAAAATTAAAAAAAAAAAAATCGAGAAATTTGACTTAATAGTAGATTTGCAATCAAAAATAAGAAATACCCTGATCTTAAAGAGATTGCCCCATAATATTTTTATATCTTCTTGTTTTAATTTTAAATTTTCTAAACCTAGTGTGATTGTTAAAAAAGTTAGTAAGGTTAATGATAATATTTTGCAGGCAATAAATAATATTTTAAAAATTAACTGCAATTTAATTGATTACAATATAAACAATATAGAGAAGAAGTTTTTTTCTGAATCAGAAAGATTGTTACCTAAAAAAAATTATGTTGGCCTTTCTATTACCCAAGGCAATGTTTATAGAAAAAAGGAATGGCCATTAAAAAATATTGTTGAATTATGTGATAAACTTAAAAAATATAATAAAATTCCTGTTTTTTTTATTGAAAAAAATAATAATCAATTAAAGAATAAAATACAAAAATTAGTTCCATACTCTTTTTTTCCTGAACACGAATCAAACTTATCTTCTCCAGCTTTAGTAGTTTGTCTTGCCAAAAGATTAGACTTTGCAATAACAATTGATAACGGGGTTATGCATATGTTATCTTTAGCTAAAATTCCCTTAATCTCATTATTTGGTCCAACTGATGCAGAAAAATTTGCTCCTAAATATAAAAAATCAATAATTATAGACAGTAAAAAAATTTATAAAACTGAAAATATTTCTGCTATTACCGTTGAAGATGTTTTAGAGGCTGCAAAGCAGCATTTAAACTTTTTAGATTAAGTTTACAATCTTTATAACCTTGTTTTATTATATTAAGATATCTTGTTGTTGGTGGAACTAATTTAGTCTTTTTAGGCATAATGTAAGTCATAACTTTTTTGCCTTGGTATTTAAAAAACATTTTTTTATAAAGGGTAGGATACTCTTCATAGATATCTAATTTTTTCTCAGCAGATTTAGATATTATATACAATGCGCCATAAACTTTCTTACCATCTTTTTTTTCAATATCAGCAGCACCATACTTGCTTCGAAATGTAAGATCATAATTATGTAAAATAATTTTTTTAATAAATTGACAATTAGGACATCTTCTTTTCATTTGAAGATGATGTAAATTACTACCGTAGGCAAAATAGTATATCATGTTAATTATTAGCAATGATCTTAATTTTTTTCTTTTTTACAAGTCTTATAATATCCTTCGTACATTTTTCAATTAGCTTTGGGTTTTTCGATCTCATTACTAACGAAACTCCAATTTTACCTTGTTTAAAAAATGGGTAACTACCAATGTCTAAATTTTTAAATTTTTTTTGAACTTTTTCTAAAGGTATAGAAATTTCACTTTCAACCGTTCTTAAACTTAATGTTTTGCTTAAAATTTTGGTACCGCCAACAATTTTATTATTTAAACCTCCTAACATTGATTTAAGTATGGAGGGAACTCCTGGTAGACAATAAACATTTTCTAAAAAAAAACCTGGCGCTGCACTTGAGGGGTTTAAAATTAAAGAAGCATTCTTTGGCATCTTTGCCATTTTTTGACGCCCTAAGTTAAATTTACCTTTTTCATAATAATTTTCTAAAATTTTGTATGCTTCAGGATGAAAACAATATTTTACATTAAAAGCTTTTGCTACACATTTAGCTGTAATATCATCATGTGTAGGTCCTATACCGCCTGTTGTAAAAATATATTTAAATTTCTTTCTAACCTCATTGACTGTATCAACAATTATTTTCTCAATGTCAGGTATAACTCTTACTTCAGTAAGTTTGATACCCAAACTGTTCAACCATTTTGAAATACTTAAGACATTAACATCTTGTGTTCTGCCTGATAAAATTTCGTTACCTACTATAATAATTGCTGCATTTAATTTTTTATTAGCTATTTTCATAATCTGATAATATTTATATCTAATGAAATTTAAAGAAACATTATTACAAGGTAAACTCATTAAAAGATACAAAAGGTTTTTTGTAGACATCAGGTATAAAAATAAGACTATTGTAGCACATTGTCCTAACACCGGTTCTATGCAAGGCTTACTGAAAGTTAATAATAAAGTATGGTTTTCTAAGTCAGATGATCCAAAAAGAAAATTGAAATATACATTAGAAATTATTGAAATTGATAAAAAAAAGGTTGGAATTAATACATTATTAACAAACAAAATAGTCTTAGAAGCTTTAAATAGTAAAAAGATTAAACCACTTATAAAATATGACAAAATCAAAACAGAAGCAAAGTTTTCTGATAAAACTAGATTTGATTTTTTATTAAGTAATAAAAAAACAAAATGTTTTTTAGAAGTTAAAAATGTTACACTTTTCAGAAATAAAAAAATTGCAGAATTTCCCGATGCTATAACTTCACGTGGAACAAAACATCTTTTTGAACTTATAGAATCTAAAAAAATAGACCACGAAAGTTACATTTTATATTTAATTCAAAGAGAAGGCTGTGTTTCTTTTAAAATAGCTGAAGATATTGATAAAAATTATAAGATTGCTTTTAACAAAGCTTTAAAAGCAGGTGTTAAAATCCTTTGTTACGATTGTAAATTGAATAATGAAGAGATAAAACTTAATAAACAAATTATTTATGAAAAATAGTTACAAAGAATCTTTTGAGCAAATAAAAATAGCAGGAGCTTTAGCTGCTGATACTCTTGATGAAATAACTTCTTATGTAAAGCCTGGAGTAACAACAAGTTTATTAGACAAAATTTGTTATGAATTTATTAGGGATAATGGTGGATTTTCTGCTCCACTTTTTTATAGAGGCTTTCCAAAATCTTGTTGTACATCAACAAATCATGTTGTCTGTCACGGTATCCCGGCAAATAAGTATTTAAATGATGGGGATATAGTAAATATTGATGTTACAGCTATAAAAAATGGATGGCATGGCGATACAAGCAGAATGTATTCTGTTGGAGATATATCGGTAAAGAGTAAAAATTTAATTTCAACAACATATAATTCTATGATGAAAGCTATTTCTATAGTTAAAAAAGGAATAAACTTGGGAGATATTGGTGAAACTATTCAAACATATGTAGAAGAAAAAGGTTTTTCAGTTGTTCGAGATTATTGTGGCCATAGTATAGGTAAAACTTTTCATGCGCCTCCAAATATTTTACATTATGGAAAAAAAGGTGAAGGAGATAAATTGAAAGAAGGAATGATATTTACTATTGAGCCAATGATAAATACTGGCTCATATGATACAAAACTACTCAATGATGGTTGGACTGCTGTTACAAAAGACAAATCATTTTCAGCACAATTTGAACATACTATCGGTGTAACAGAAGATGGATTTGAAATTTTTACACAATCAAAAAAGAAATATGAACAGCCACCCTATTTATTATGATTGAAAGATATTCCAGAGAAGAAATTAAAAAAATATGGGGAGAAAAAAATAAGTATCAAATATGGTTAGATATAGAAATTGCTGCCGCTCAGGCAATGGAGAAGCTAAAAATTATACCTAAAGGTGTATCTTCCAAGACTCGAAGAAAAGCTAAAATTGATGTAAATAGAATACATGAGATTGAAAAAAAGGTTCATCATGATGTAATCGCCTTTTTAACTTCTATTACTGAAAAAGTTGGCTCAGAAGGAAAGTTTTTACATAAGGGAATGACCTCTTCTGATGTTCTGGATACCTGTTTTAACATCCAATTAGTGCAGGCTGGAAAAATAATCAACAATGACATTAACGAAATCCTGACAGTTTTAAAAAAAAAATCATTAAAATATAAAAATACAATCTGTATAGGCAGAAGTCATGGAATACATGCGGAGCCAACAACTTTTGGATTAAAGTTAGCAAGTTTTTATGAAGAATTTAAAAGAAATAAAAATAGACTTAAAAATGCAATTAGTGAAGTTTCTACTTGCGCTATATCAGGTGCCGTTGGAACTTTTGCAAATGTTGATCCAAAAGTTGAGTCTTATGTTGCAAAGAAATTTAATTTAAGGGTTGAGCCAATATCTACTCAAATTATACCTAGAGATAGACATGCTTATTATTTTTCTGTTTTAGGTATAATTGCAGGAACCATTGAAAGAATATCTACTGAAATAAGAAATCTTCAAAAAACTGAACTACAGGAAGTTGAAGAGTTTTTTGATAAAAAACAAAAAGGTTCTTCAGCTATGCCACATAAAAAAAATCCTATTTTAAGTGAAAACTTAACCGGACTAGCTAGAATGGTTAGAAGTTACGTTATCCCTTCACTTGAAAATATTTCTCTTTGGCATGAAAGAGATATTTCTCATTCTAGTGTTGAGCGAAATATTGGCCCTGATTCTACTGTTACGTTAGATTTTGCACTCAATAGATTAAAAAATATTTTAAAAAATATGAATGTTTATCCTAAAAAAATGCTTAAGAATCTTAATATATCTAATGGACTAATATTTTCACAAAGAGTTATGCTTGAGCTAACGAAAAATGGTTTTTCTAGAGAAAAAGCATATAAAATAGTACAAAAAAATGCGCAAAATTCTCATAAAAAAAATATATCTTTTTACGATAGTTTAACGAAAGACTCATTGATTAATAAAAAAATTTCTAATAAAGATTTAAAAAGAATGTTTGATCTAAATTATCATACTAAAAAAATTAATATAATTTTTAAAAGGGTTTTTAAATAAAAATGAATAAGGGTAAAAAACTTTACGAAGGGAAAGCAAAAATTATATATGAAGGGCCGGAAAAAGGCACTGCCATACAACATTTCAAAGACGAAGCTACTGCTTTTAATAATCAAAAAAAATCTACTGTTGAAGGAAAAGGTGTTTTGAATAATAGAATTTCAGAACATATATTAAATAACCTCAACCAAATTGGTATACAAACTCATTTGATCAAAAGATTGAATATGCGTGAACAACTAGTGAGTTTAGTTGAAATTATACCTGTAGAATTCATTGTAAGAAATATTGCTACCGGGTCTCTTACTAAAAGATTAGGAATTCCAGATGGAACTATATTGTCAAAACCATTAATTGAATACAGCTACAAGAATGATGAATTAGGAGATCCTCTTGTTGCTAAAGAACATTTAATTGAATTTAAATGGATAAAAAATGATATTGAATTAAATTTCATAAATAATCTCTGTCTTAGAATAAATGATTTCATGCAAGGTATGTTTAGAGGTGTTGGAATTAAACTTGTTGACTTTAAGCTTGAATTTGGAAAAAAAAATATTGGTGGAAAAGACACAATTTTATTAGCTGATGAAATTAGTCCTGATACCTGCAGGTTATGGGATGTTTCTAGTGAAAAAAAATTAGATAAAGACAGATTTAGAAAAGATTTAGGAAATATTATTCAAGCATATCAAGAAGTTGCCAGAAGACTTGGAATAATACATGAAGAAGCAAATATAAGTGAAGTCAAATTTGGTAAACCTAAAGCTGTAAATATAAAGAATAAATAAATTGAAAATATCAGTGATAGTAACTTTAAAAAAAGAAGTACTTGATCCCCAAGGTAAAGTTGTGAGTCAAACACTTAAAAATATGGGATATGACAACATAACTAATGTTAGGCAAGGAAAGCATTTTGATATTGAATTAAATGAGACTGATAAAGAAAAAGCAAAGAAGGCTGTTGAAGAAATTTGTAAAAAGTTATTATCAAATGTTGTTATAGAAGATTACACAATTAATCTGAAATAATGAAATCTTCAGTTATTGTTTTTCCTGGTTCAAATTGTGATAGAGATATTGCTGTCGCGTTAGAAAAATTTCAAATAAAAAACCAAATGATCTGGCATAATGATGCAAGTTTACCAAAATCTGATTTGGTCGTTTTGCCTGGTGGTTTTTCTTACGGTGATTATTTAAGAACCGGTTGTATAGCAAGTAAATCTAAAATTCTAGATGATGTTATAAAACATGCAAAGAACGGTGGTTTATTGTTAGGTATTTGCAATGGGTTTCAAATATTGACTGAAACAGGATTGTTGCCCGGTGTATTGTTAAGAAATAAAAAACTTAGATTTTTATCAAAAAATGTTTTTCTTAAAGTGATAAATTTTAATAATAGATTTTGCCATAATTATAAAAAAAAAGATACTATTGAGTTACCAATAGCACATAATGAAGGAAATTATTTTGCCAATGAAAAGGAAATAAAAAAACTTGAAGATAATGATTTAATAGCTTTTAAGTATAGCGATAAAGAAGGTAATATTAATGAAAATACCAATCCAAATGGATCTTCGCAAAATATTGCTGGTATATTAAATAATAAAAAAAATATTTTAGGCATGATGCCCCACCCCGAAAGATTAATTGATCCTTTGTTATCGGGAGAAGATGGTTCGCTAATGTTTGAAAGTCTAATTAAATCTTAGTTAAAATGGAAATTACTCCTGAAATTATTGATAGACATGGCATCAAACCTGAAGAATATAAAAAAATAATAAGTTTAATTGGAAAAAAGCCAAATATGTTAGAGCTTGGGATTTTTTCTGCAATGTGGAATGAACACTGCTCCTACAAATCTTCAAAAAAATACCTGAAATCTCTTCCAACTAAAAATGAAAAAGTAATTCAGGGTCCTGGTGAAAATGCAGGTGTAATAGACATTGGAGATAATGATGCTATAGTATTTAAAATTGAAAGCCATAACCACCCTTCATTTATAGAACCTTACCAAGGTGCAGCGACAGGGGTTGGTGGAATATTAAGAGATGTTTTTACAATGGGTGCAAGACCTATTGCTATACTCAATTCAATTCACTTTGGTAGTCATGAACATCCAAAAACAAAAAACCTTTTAAATGGTGTTGTTTCAGGAATTGGTGGATATGGTAATTGTATAGGCGTTCCTACTGTTGGTGGAGAAGTAAAATTTGATTCATCTTATAATGAAAATATTTTAGTTAACGCTATGGCTGTTGGCCTTGTGAAAAAAGACAAAATATTTTACTCAAAAGCAAAAGGTTATAATCAACCAGTAATTTATGTTGGTTCTAAAACTGGAAGAGACGGAATACATGGTGCAAGCATGGCTTCTGCTGAATTTGATGAAAATGCAGAATCAAAAAAGCCAACTGTGCAAGTAGGAGATCCTTTTACTGAGAAACTTCTTTTAGAGGCTTGTTTAGAGCTCATGAAAGATGACTCAATTATATCAATACAAGATATGGGAGCTGCTGGATTAACTTCTTCAAGTATTGAAATGGCCTCAAAAGGTAATTTGGGAATTGAAATAAACTTAAATAAAATTCCTTGTAGAGAAAAAAAAATGACTCCATACGAAATGATGCTTTCGGAAAGCCAAGAAAGAATGCTTTTAATAATAAATTCTGAAAAAATAGAAAGTGCAAAAAAAATTTTTGTCAAATGGGGTTTGGATTTCTCTGTAATTGGAAAAACAACTAATACCAAAAATCTAATTTTAAATTTTAATGATGAGGAAGTTGCTAAATTACCTTTAAGCGCATTATCAGATGATGTTCCAATATATGATAGAAAATGGGAAAAAAACAAAGCTCCTTTAAAAAAAAAATTACAAATAGATTATAAATCATTCAAAATACTTGAATCTTTAAAAAAAATATTAATGAGTCCAAATAATGCTGAAAAAAGTTGGGTTTGGGAACAATATGATCAAACTGTAATGGGAGATACGATTCAAAAATCTGGTGGGGATTCAGCTGTAGTTAGAATTCATGGAAAAAATAAAGGAGTAGCAATCACAGTTGATTCTTCAGCTCATTATTGTTTAGCAAATCCTATTATTGGAGGTAAACAAATTGTTTCAGAATGTTGGAGAAACCTCATTTCAGTGGGTGCCTCTCCAATAGCTATCACCAACTGCTTAAATTTTGGAAATCCTGAAAAAGATAAAATAATGGGGCAGTTTGTTGAGTGTGTTGATGGAATCTCTCAAGCTTGCGTTTATTTAGATTTTCCAGTCGTGTCCGGAAACGTTTCCTTTTATAACGAAACTAAAAATAAAGCTATATCTCCTACTCCTACAATAGGAGGCGTGGGGTTAATTAAAAATTTGGATACAATGATGACAAATAATATTAAAGAAATTGGTAGCTTTATATTAGTTATTGGTAAAACCTTGGGTCATCTAAATCAAAGTGAATTTTTTAGAGAAGTGGTTGGTATTAAAGACGGGCCCCCTCCTGCAGTTAATTTATTTAATGAAAAAAATAACGGTTTATTAGTTCAAAATCTTATTTCTAAAAAACTTTTAAATTCCGTTCATGACGTATCTTCTGGTGGAATTCTTTTTGCTTTAACAGAAATGTGTATGTCTGGAAATATTGGTGTAAAAATTAAAATACCAAATAATAAAATTATGCCACATGAGTACTTATTTGGTGAAGATCAAAGCAGGTATCTCATAGAAGTGAATGAAAAAAATAAAAATGAAGTGTGTAAAACTTTAGAAAAAAATAGTATATTCTATGAAATGCTTGGAAAAACACAAAAAGATAGTTTGGTTTTGGATAAAGAATTTAATATAAAATTAAATGATTTAGTTGAAATAAATTCTTCTTGGTTTAAAAGTTACTTTAAGGAAAACTAATAGTTCATGGGATTAAAATTAGAAGAAATTGAAAGTTTAGTTAAAAAAGCTTTGCCAGATGCTGAAATAAAAATTGAAGATTTGGCAGGTGATAACAATCATTACTCTGCTACGATTAAATCTAAAATTTTTATAGGTAAGAGCAAAATAGAACAACATAAACTAGTTTATAAAGCACTAAATGGTAAAATGGGCAACGAGTTACATGCCTTAGCATTAAATACAATTGAGGGATAATTTATGAATGAAGAAGTTAAAAAAAGAATAGACGCTTTAATTGAAACAAATGAAATCTGTTTGTTTATGAAAGGAACTCCTGATGTTCCTCAATGTGGGTTTTCATTAGCAGTATCCAATGTATTAAAGCATTTAAAAGTAAATTTTAAAGGAATAAATGTTCTTGAGGACAATGAAATTAGAGAAGGAATAAAAGAATATAGTGATTGGCCTACCATACCACAGTTGTACGTGAAGAAAAATTTTGTGGGTGGTTGCGATATTATTAAAGAGATGTTTGAAAAAGGTGAATTACAAAAAATTTTAAACGTACAATAAAAATTATCTTGAATAATATTCTATAACTAAATTTGGTTCCATTATTGTTGGATAAGGTACCTCTGAAAATTTAGGAACTCTAATTAATTGAGCTTTTTTATTTTTTTCGTCCATCTGTATATAATCAGGAATATCTCTTTCTTTATTAACTAAAGAACCAAGAATCATTGTTAATTCTTTAGATTTATCTCTTACTTCTATCGCATCTTCTTCTTTTACTGAGTAACTTGGTATATTAACTTTCTTACCATTAACTCTTATATGTCCATGATTAATTAGTTGCCTAGCAGAGAAGACAGTAGTAGCAAATTTTGCTCTATATATTACTGTGTCTAATCTTCTTTCTAATAAACCTACTAAATTTTCTGTAGTATTTCCTTTTTTACTTAATGCTTTACGATAAAGGTTTCTAAATTGTCTTTCATTCATATTTCCATAATAAAATTTCATCTTTTGTTTGGCCTCTAATTGAATGCCGTAATCTGAAGTTTTTCCTCTTTTTGATTTACCGTGTTGTCCGGGTGGATAATTTCTAGAATTAAATGGGCTTTTAGGTCTTCCCCATAGATTAACCTTTAGTCTTCTATCTACTTTATGTTTAGACGATAATCTTTTTGTCATATTTTATACAACGTGATTTATAAACAATGAAAATCTTTTGTCAATTCAGCTTTTTCTATTAAATTCATTTAAAGTAGAGAAAATTCCAAGTAAAATACGTATTTCTTGTTCTGATAAATTTATTCTATGAAATATATTATTTATATTTCTTATCATGCTTTTTCTCTTATGATCAGGTTGTAAAAATCCTTTTTTGTCTAAACCTTTAATTATGAAATTTAAAAAATTATTTACCTCAAGTTTCTTAGCCACTAAGCTTTTATAACCAGTCTTATACCCAGATGTTTTCTTAGAAAAATTTTTAAAAAGTTCAAAACAAATAATTATTGCACTATGAGATAAATTAAGTGAACTAAATTTTTTATTACTAGGAATTTTTACCAAATAATCAGCGCAATTAATTTCATCATTAGATAGGCCTGAAGCTTCAGGCCCAAATAGTATCCCTATTTTTCTTCCTTTCTTAATTTTAGTTTTTAAATTTGTGACAGAGATAATTTTTTTATTTACTTTTCTAATCCTTGAGCTGCTTGCAAAAATTACATCCAAATCGCCTATAGATTTTTCTACAGAGTTGTAAATTTTTGCTAACTTTAAAACATCTTTTGCACCAACTGAAGTAGCTATAGCTTTTTGATTTGGCCAACTACAACTCGGATTGACTATTCTGAGATATTTAATATTAAAATTTTTTATAGCTCTAGCTACTGAACCTATATTTTCGCCCATTTGTGGTCTTACTAAAATAAAATAAATATTATTTAAGCTCATTAATTATTTGCAGGAGCTTTTTCCTTATAAAGTTTATAATCAAGACTATCAATTAACGCCTTAAATGAAGCCTCAATTATATTTGGAGAAACACCAATCGTAAACCAACTTTTACCTTCTCTGTCAGTGCTTTCAATTGAAACTCTCGTTGTGGCATTGGTGCCTGTATTTAAAATTCTAACTTTATAATCTACTAGTTTAAGATCTTTTAAATATTTAGAATATTTCCCAACTTTTTCTACATTAGATCTTATTGCATTGTCTAATGCATTAACTGGACCATTTCCTAATCCTTCACAAACAATTTCGTTACCATCTACTACAATGTGAGCTTTTGCAAAAGAAACGATTCTTTCTTTTGAATCTTTTTTAACTGACACATCATATTTTGAAATAGTTAAATATTTTGGAATTTCACCTAAAAGTCGTCTTGCTAGTAATTCAAATGATGCGTCTGCACCGTCATAACTATAACCAATAAATTCTCTATCTTTTACTTCATCTAAAAGTTTTTTAATTTTTGGATCATTTTCTTTAATATCTATCCCAATAGTTTTTAAACGCGATATTATATTTGATTTTCCCGCTTGATCAGAAACGACAATATTTCTTGTATTTCCTACTTTCTCAGGGTTTATGTGTTCATATGTTTTAGGATCCTTTTGAACAGCTGAAACGTGTAATCCTCCTTTGTGAGAAAATGCGGCAGCTCCAACATAAGGTAAGTGTTTGTTAGGTTTTCTGTTTAAAATTTCATCTAAAAGTCTTGAACATTGAGTTAAATTTTTAATATTATTTGGTTTAATGTTAATTTCAAAATTAGATGAAAAATCTTTTTTTAAAAAAAATGTTGGAATTAATGACATTAAATTTGCGTTTCCGCATCTTTCACCAAGGCCATTAATTGTACCTTGTACTTGTCTCACGCCTGCTAAAACTGCTGCTAAGGAGTTTGCTACAGCATTTCCAGTGTCGTTATGAGCATGAATTCCTAAATTATTTCCTGGTATTTTCTTTGAAACTTCATTAACAATTTTAGTAACCTCATGAGGCAATGTTCCGCCATTAGTATCACATAAAATTATCCATCTAGCCCCTTCTTCATAAGCAGCTAAAATACAATTTAATGCATATAATGGATTTTGTTTATATCCATCAAAAAAATGTTCAGCATCAAACATAAATTCCTTTTTATTTTTAATGAATAATTTTGCTGATTCTTTAATATTTTCTAAATTTTCTTCTTTAGATATTCCAAGAGCTACATCAACATGAAAATCCCAAGATTTACCTACTAAGCAAACTGATGAAGTATTAGAATTCATAAGAGCAGATAAACCCGGATCGTTATCCGCACTACGTCCAGTTCTTTTTGTCATACCGAATGAAGTTAGCTTAGCATTCTTAAAATTATGTTTTTTTTGAAAAAACTCCGTATCAGTTGGATTGGCTCCTGGCCATCCACCTTCTATATAATCTACACCTAGATTATCCAAAGCAAATGATATTTTTTGTTTATCGTCCAAAGAAAAATCCACTCCTTGTGTCTGCGCACCATCTCGAAGCGTGGTATCAAATATATATAATTTTTCTTTACTCATTTAATTTTCCATGATGTTTTACCATCTTTATCTTCTATTAAAACTCCTTTATTAAAAAGTTCATCTCTAATTTTATCAGCTTCTTTATAATCCTTGCTTTTTCTGGCTTTATTTCTTAACTCTATTTTTTTTAGAATATCCTTTTCAGAAATTAAAGATTTTTTCTTTTTAAAATCTAACCACTCTTGTTTTGTTTCACTAAGAATTCCAATAAAGTTACAAGCAGAAAGAAATATTTTTTTATCATTATCATTACCATTTATAGCCCTATCAAATAATTTATGAAGATTTGCTATAAAGCCTGGAGTATTCAAATCATCATATAAAGGTAAAAGTATATCATCTGGAATTTTAGATGAAGTTTTTAAAGGCAAATAAACAGTGTACCATTTTTCAATTGTATTTTTACAATCATTTAAAAGTTTATCATTCCAATCAAGTGGTTGCTTATAATGAGCACTCATCAAAGCAAGTCTTAAAGTTTGACCATTAATTTTATCTTTAAAATCTTTTATCTTTAAAATGTTTCCCTGTGATTTAGCCATTTTTTCATTAGACATTGTAATAAAAGCATTATGCACCCAATAATTTGCAAATACTTCTGTATCATTTGCACATCTTGATTGAGCAATTTCATTTTCATGATGTGGAAAAAGTAAATCTATCCCTCCTCCATGAATATCAAAGTGTTTACCTAAAAAAAATCTTGACATGGCGGAACATTCTAAATGCCAACCGGGTCTTCCTTTTCCCCAGGGAGAATTCCAAAAAGGTTCATTTTTAGTTGATGGTTTCCACAAAACAAAATCTTCTGGATTTCTTTTATTTTCTGAAACTTCCACCCTTGAACCTGCAATCAAATCTTCTAATTTTTTATTAGATAATTTTCCATAATCTTTAAATTTATTAACTTGAAAATAAACATGACTATTGCTTTCGTACGCAAAGCCTTTAGTAATAAGTTTAGAAATCATTTTGATCATCAAATCAATATGATCAGTTGCTCTTGGTTGTGCAGATGGTGTTTCACAATTCAAAAATTTGCAATCTTCATTAAAGCTTTTAATTATCTTTTTAGTTAAATTCGAAATTAAAATTTTTTTTTCTTCTGCCGATTTAATTATTTTATCATCTACGTCAGTAATATTTCGAACATAATTAACTGAACTTTTACCATACTTACATTTTAAAACTTTAAATAAAATATCAAAGATGACCAATGGTCTTGCATTACCTATATGTGGATCATCATAAACTGTAGGGCCACATACATACATTCCAATTTTATTTTTATTTATAGGAACAAATTTTTCTTTTTTGTTACTTAAATTATTTGTTAAAAAAATATCTTTATTCATAATTCTAGAAATATACTTTAATTATAGATTTGTGAATCTATTTGATTAATTTGGAATCTTGCATATTGGAATAGGCTCCATTTTATGCAAATTTAATTTTCTTATTTTTTCGTATTTTTCTCGATTTGGTGAATTTGGATTTTTCATAGCTTCTTCTAACTCAGTATATTTTAATCCTAATTGACCTTCATCGGTTCTGCCATCATCCCATAGACCATCCGTCGGTGCAGCATCTATTATTTCCTTTAATATTTTTAATTCTTTTCCTAATTCCCAAATTTCAGTTTTGTTACAATCAGCTATGGGAGATATATCAACTCCACCATCGCCATATTTTGTATAAAAACCAACACCAAAATCTTCAACTTTATTTCCTGTTCCAACAACAATACCTTTATTAGAAGCTGCCACTTGATAAAGTGTCGTCATTCTAAGCCTCGCTCTTGAGTTTGCCATGCCATGTTCATCATTAAATTTTGACAAGTTACTTTCAAATGTTTTAAATAATTCATCTAAATTAACTAAATGTGCTTCAACGTTTTTAAAATTTTTTACTAACCACTCTTGATGCTTAAGACTTAAATCTTGTTGCGAAGATATTTGTTTAATGGGCATTGATACAACAATGGTCCTTAAGCCAGTCATGGCACTTAAAGTACTGGAAACAGAAGAATCTATTCCACCGGAAATTCCAATTACTAATGATTGTGCCTTTCTAGGCATATTATTAACGTAATTTTTAATCCAGTTGCTTATAAAAATTGTTTTTTCAGAAGGTTTCATAATTATAAATTTAAACAAAATTGTATTTAATACAATTGTTTAAGATGCCGCTTGAATAATATTCTTTGAATATTGGGAATTTTTCTTAATTTCATCTGAAATTAAAAAAGCTAATTCTAAAGCTTGACTTGCATTAAGTCTAGGATCGCAATGAGTATGATATCTATGAGACAAATCTTTATCAGATATTTTTTGTGCTCCACCTGTACACTCTGTTACATTTTGCCCAGTCATTTCTATATGAAGGCCTCCAGCAAAACTACCTTCGGATTGATGGACAGCAAATACGTTTTTAACTTCTCTAACTACATTATTAAAAGGTCTAGTTTTAAATCCGGTTGCTGATTTTATTGTATTACCATGCATTGGATCGCACGACCAAACAATGTTTAGTCCTTCTTTTTTAATAGCTCTGATTAATTTTGGCAAAAATTTTCCAACATTATCATGCCCAAATCTTGAAATTAATACAATTTTACCTTTTTCATTTTTTGGATTTATTACATTGCAAATTTTTACAATTTCATCTGGTTTAGATGTAGGACCACATTTTATTCCAATTGGGTTTTCTATACCACGGCAAAACTCAACGTGACCTCCATCAAGTTGTCGTGTTCTATCACCAATCCATACGAAATGAGCAGAAGTATCGTGATATTCACCTGTTGTTGAATCTACTCTTGTCATTGTCTGCTCAAAAGGGAGCAGAAGAGCTTCGTGTGAAGTCCAAAAATTTACTGTTTTTAATCTTCTATTAAAATCTGAATTAATTCCACATGCATCTATGAAGGCTAACGCATCTGCAATTTTATCTTCGAGTTCTTTAAACTTTTTATCTTGCTGTGTTTTTTTAATAAATCCTAAATTCCAAGTATGAACCTTTTTTAAATCTGCAAAACCGCCATGAGAAAATGCTCTTATGAGATTTAAAGTAGAAGCTGACTGTGAATAAGCTTTAAATAATCTTTTAGGATCAGGTATTCTGGCTTTTTCACTAAACTCAATTCCATTAATATTATCTCCTAGATAAGTTGGTAATTCTTTACCATCTTTAACCTCAATAGGTGAGCTTCTTGGTTTTGAAAATTGTCCTGCAATTCTTCCTAGCTTAACAACTGGTAATGATGCCGAGTAAGTAAGAACTAATGACATCTGTAACATTAGTTTAAAAGTATCTCTAATATTATCAGGATGAAACTCGGCAAAACTTTCAGCACAATCACCTCCTTGAAGTAAAAAAGCCTTTCCATCAACAACATTTGCTAGTTGTTGTCTTAAGTGTCTCGTTTCGCCAGCAAAAACTAACGGGGGAAATTTTTTGAGTTTTCCAAGAACCATTTCCAATTCTTTTTTATCTGGGTACTCAGGAATATGTTTTACTGGATAGTTTCTCCAGCTATTTAAAGTCCATTTTTTCATTTTCAACCTAAGGTATATATATTCTATACTGGGATAAAAACCAAGATTGAATATATTTTTAATTTTTAAGAGTGTTTGTTATTCAACAGTTACTGATTTAGCTAAATTTCTAGGCTTATCTACATCATGATTTTTAAGTGAAGCAACATAATATGCTAACAATTGTAAAGGTATGGTCATAAGAAACGGCATCAAATAATCATCTGTCTGGGGAACCTCAAGTGTAAACCTTATATTTTCACTAATAATATTATTATTTTTGTTAGATATTAAGATTACTTTACCACCTCTAGCTATAACCTCTTGCATGTTAGAAATTGTTTTTTCAAAATATCTGTCATTAGGAGCTAAAATTACAACAGGCAAGCCTTCTTCAATTAAAGCTAATGGTCCATGTTTCATTTCACCTGCAGGATAACCTTCCGCATGTAAATAAGATAATTCTTTAAGTTTTAATGCCCCTTCTAATGCAATCGGGAATGATAAGCCTCTACCTAAAAAAATTGCTCCTTTTGTTGATAAAAAATCTTTTGCAATAATTTGAACCTCATCCTGACATTTTAAAGTTTTTTTAATTAAATCTGGTAGCTTTTTAAGTTTATCAATTTTTTTAATATATGTATTTTCATTTATTTCTTTTCTAATTTGAGAAATTTTAATTGCTAGTATAAAAAGTACTAACAACTGACCAGTAAAAGCTTTGGTAGAAGCAACTCCAATTTCTGGTCCAGCATGAATAGGTAAAACAAAATCTGAAAGTCTAGCAATTGAACTTTCTACTGTATTAACTATTGAGCAAGTTTTAACATTATTTTTTTTACACATATCTAGTGCAGCAAATGTATCTGCTGTCTCACCTGATTGAGATACAAAAATATACAAGTTTTTATTACTAAATTTAATTTTTCTATATCTGAATTCAGAAGCTACATCTGTTTCAACAGGAATATTTGAAAATTCTTCAAACCAATATTTTGCTGTAAGGCACGAATGATAAGCCGTTCCACAACCTATTAAAATTATTTTTTTTATTTCTTGCGGCTTAATAGGAAAGTTGTATAAATTAATATCTTTTCTTAGATGATCAATATATTCGTTAATACAATTTTTGGCAGTTTGGCTTTGCTCATTTATCTCTTTTGACATAAAATCTTTATAAGTTCCTTTGTCAGCAGTATTTTTATCATTTGAAAGTGTTAAAATTTCTTTATTAACTTTTTTATTATTAGAATTATAAAATTCTATTTTATTTTGAGTTAATAAGCAGACATCTCCATCATCTAAATAGGTTATTTTATTAGTCATGGATTTTAATGCATAAGAATCTGATCCAAGATAATTTTCGTCTGGCCCATATCCAACAGCTAGGGGACTTCCTCTTCTAGCACCTACCACAATATCTTTATATTTTTTAAAAATAATTCCAAGAGCAAAACTACCATTTAGCTTTTCCAAAGTTTTATTAACTGCTTTTATTAAATCAAAATTTTTTAATAAATCTGTTAAAAGAAAAGTAATTACTTCAGTATCTGTTTGTGACTTAAATTTATATCCTTTTTTTTCTAAATCTTTTTTTAGTTCGCTAGAGTTTTCTATAATTCCATTGTGGACCACGGATACTTCTTCTGATGAATGGGGGTGTGCATTTACTTGACTTGGAACACCATGCGTTGCCCATCTAACGTGTCCGATTCCTAAAAATCCAGCAGATGGATTTTTAAATAATATCTTTTCAAGGCTATCTACTCTACCTGTGCATTTTTTTTCATCAATAAAACCATCTTTTATTGTGGCAATGCCGGCAGAATCGTAACCTCTATACTCAAGCTTTTTTAGAGATTGAATAATATTTGAGCTAACAGATTTATTACTAGCTATACCAATTATTCCACACATTATTTTTTCCTATAATTTTTTATTTCTATTTGATTTGATCTACTCAAAGATAAAGATTTATCTTTAACATTTTTTGTTAAAGTTGAGCCGGCTCCTATTATTGCGTTCTTTCCGATCTTTATTGGAGCTACTAAAGCAGTATTAGAACCCACGAATGTGTTATCTAATATATTAGTTTTATTTTTTTTCTTACCATCATAATTACAGGTAATCGTTCCTGCTCCAATGTTAACATTTTTTCCAATCGAAGCATCGCCTACATAGGATAAATGGTTAATTTTAGAATTTTTTCCTACTTTACTTTTTTTTATCTCTACAAAATTTCCTATTCTAGAACCTTTAGAAAGAAAAGATCCTGGTCTTATTCTTGAAAAAGGTCCTACAGCAACATTGGATTCCAAAGTAGCATTTTCGATATGAGTGAAGGGCAAAATTTCCACATTATCTCCAATTTTTGTTTTTTTTCCAATTACAACAAATTGGTTAATAACAACATTTTTTCCAAATTTTGTATCACTAGACAAAAAAACAGTTTCGGGTGATTTGATGGTTACTCCTTTACGCATTGCTTTATTACGCAATTTGTCTTGATTATTTTTTTCAATTAAAGCTATTTTCTTTTTGTTTATTGATGTCATTAAGATTTCTCTTTACATTAATATTAACTTTGTAATAACTCACAAAATATTTCTTAATAATACTTATTAAAATGAGTCAAAAATTTACTGTTTTATTTGATCTAGATGGGACTTTGGTAGATACAGCACCAGATTTAATGATTGCACATAATTATGTAATGAAAAAATTTGGTTACAAAGAAAGAGAATACTCTGACATAAAAAAACTTGCTGGTAGAGGTACAAAAGTAATGCTGGAAAAATCAATACATACAATTGCTGAAATGAGTGGAAAGATAAAAAAGGTAGATGAAAAAATAGAAGAAGAAATGGCAAAAGAGTTTATTAATTTTTACAGTAAGAATATAAATAAAGAAAGCAAATTAATTACAGGAACTTTAGATTTTTTAAATTGGTGTAAAAATAATTCTATCTCTATGGCAGTTTGCACTAATAAACAAGAACACTTATCAATTGATTTATTAAAAAAAATTAAGATTTACCATTTTTTTGATTATGTTGCGGGTGGGAATACTTTCGATTTTAATAAACCTAACCCTAAACACTTAACAAATACAATAGAAATTATTGGTGGCGACATTAAAAAAACTATTATGATTGGTGATAGTGAAACAGATTCTGGGGCTGCTAAAGCAGCACATATACCTTTTGTTTTAATTGAAGGTGGTTATACTGAAAAAAAAGTAAATCAAATTTATCATAATCACCTAGTAAAAAATTTTGTAGGATTAGAAAAAATTATAAAAAAATATATTAATGATTGAGTTTAAACTTTTTTTTGCACTTGTAAGCTATTATTTTGTAATGTTTGCCACTCCGGGTCCAAACAATGCTATGTTAACAGCTTCTGGTATAAAGTTTGGTTTTAAAAGAACCTTGCCTCATGCGTTTGGTATTCCTTTTGGACACATTGTCCAAATAACTTTAGTTTGTTTTGGATTAGGTGCTTTATTTCAGAAATATCCATCTATTCAATTTTATCTTAAATGGATTTGTTTTTTTTATCTAATCTATCTTGGATGGAAAATTTTTGGATCTTTATCAAGCAATGAAAAAGAAACTGGCAGACCATTAAAATTTTATGAAGCTGCATTATTTCAATTTATTAATCCCAAAGCCTGGGTTGTTGCGTTAACGGCAGCTACAGCTTTTTTTCCAAATGAGGAAAATTTTATTGTTGCTACAATTTTTGTTGCTGGAACCGCGCCATTTGTTTGTTTCCCTTCTATTTGTATATGGGCTCTTTTTGGCTCATCTATTAAATTAATAATAAAAAATGTAAAAGCTAAAAAAATTATAGAATATTTATTAGCTATATTATTAGTTATTACTGCTGTTATAATAGTTATTAATTAGTTTTTATGTTATGCATTTTACAAAAAAGAAAATATTTGAAAAAAGGATTGAATTAAAAAATAAATTAAGCAAACAAAAAATTTTACGATTTCCTGGTGCTTACAATCCACTCACAGCAAAATTAATAACAAAAATTGGTTTTGATGGTATTTATATTTCGGGAGGAGTTATGTCAAATGATTTAGGTATCCCTGATATTGGTTTAACCACATTAAAAGAAGTTAGTTATAGAGCTAATCAAATAGCTAGAGTTACAGATTTACCCTCCATTGTTGATGCTGATACTGGTTTTAATAATTGTTCTAAAACAATTGAAAAATTTGAAAGTCTTGGACTATCCGCTTGTCATATAGAAGATCAAATTGATGAAAAAAGATGTGGTCATCTTGATAATAAAGAAATTGTACCTACAAATGATATGGTTAAAAAAATAAAAACCTGTGTAAATTCTAGGAAAGATAAAAATTTTTTAATAATAGCAAGAACGGATGCTAATACAGTTGAAGGATTAAATAAAACTATTGAAAGAGTTAAAGCTTATGAAAATGCTGGCGCTGACATTATTTTCCCTGAAGCCATGAAAGATGAAAAAGAATTTGAACAAATTAGAAAAAACTCAAGGGTAAGTTTATTAGCTAATATGACTGAATTTGGTAAATCAAAAATTTTATCAACGACTCAATTAGAAAATTTAGGTTATAGCATTGTTATATATCCAGTAACTACACAAAGATTAGCAATGAAAAGTGTTGAGGATGGGTTAAAGGTCATTTTTGAGGATGGACATCAAAATAATATTATCGATAAAATGCAAAGTCGAAAAAAACTTTATGAATTAGTAGAATATGAAAAGTATAACAGACCAGATAAAAAAATTACTGATTTCAAAACTGATGGTCATGAATAATTTATGAGCGATGATATAAAAAAAGGACTATTAGGAATAGTTGTAGACGAAACGACTATTTCACAAGTAATGCCTGACATAAACTCGCTGACTTATAGAGGGTATGCTGTACAAGAATTGTGTGAAAAGTGTAATTTTGAAGAGGTTGCTTATCTAATACTAAATAAGGAACTCCCTAACAAAAATAAATTAAAAAAATTTAAAAAAGAATTAGAGCAAAATAGAAATATCACGATAAACCTTAAAGAAATTGTAAAACATATGCCTAAAAAAGCACATCCAATGGATGTAGCAAGGACAGCAGTCAGTGTTATGGGGCTTGAAGATAAAGAAGCAAATAACAATTCTCAGGCAGCAAATATGAAAAAAGCAGTAAAAATATTTGCAAAAACACCGACTGCGATAGCTGCTTTTTTTAGAGCTAGAAAAGGTAAAAATATAATATCACCAAAAAAAGGTTTAAGTTTTTCAGAAAATTTTTTTTACATGTGTTTTGGAAAAGTGCCTAGTAAAGAAATTATAAAGGCTTTTGATGTTTCGTTAATTCTCTATGCTGAACATAGTTTTAATGTATCAACTTTTACAGCAAGAACAATTACAAGTAGTTTATCAGATATCTATAGTGCTATTACTGGAGCCATAGGAAGTTTAAAAGGTCCTTTACATGGAGGAGCTAATGAAGAAGTAATGAACATGATGAACAAAATTAAAAAACCTGAAAATGCTTTAAAATGGATAAATAAAGCTCTTGATAACAAAGATGTTGTAATGGGCTTTGGTCACAGAGTTTATAAAAAAGGAGACTCTAGAGTTCCAACTATGGAAAAATATTTTAAAAAAGTTTCAGAAATAAAAAATGATAAGAAGTTTTATAAAATTTATGACACTGTTAAAAATGTAATGATTAATAGAAAGGATATTCATCCTAATGTTGATTATCCAACAGGGCCCACATATCATCTTATGGGATTTGATACTGACTTTTTTACACCTATATTTGTTTTATCACGTATAACTGGTTGGTCTGCGCATATTATGGAACAACATGCGGCTAACAAACTTATTAGACCATTATCTAAATACAGTGGAGAGAAGCACCGTAAAGTAATGCTTCTCAACCAAAGATAAAAAATTATTTTCCTGGACCTTTATATGCTGCTGCAATTTTTGCAGCGTTTGCTGCAACTTCATTAATGTTAATTGCTTCACAAACTGCAATATCGCAAAGAGCACCACTAGCTTCCGTTGCCATTTTAACGCCAGCGCCTTGTGCAAAAGTTCCTTCAAATACTGCTAAGAAATCATAAGGTCCTCTTAAACCAGTATATGAAACTAATTTAGCTCCAACAGCTTCAGCTGCGGTTCGAGCTGCTTGAGCTCTATCTGATTTTGGATCTTTGCAGAAACCTTGATACCCTTGAGCAGTATATTTACCCAATGCATAAAATGTTGCCATAAGACCTCCTTTCAAGAGATTAGTTTACTAA
>SHAO01000007.1 GCA_004213215.1 Candidatus Pelagibacterales bacterium
ATCCAATTTTAAAAAAAATAATTTCTTTCTTTGTAAGCTTTCTATGATTTAGATACTCAAGAACTTCTGGGTATTTTCCTGAAATCAACTCTTCATGGCAAAAATTTACATATTTTTCTAAAAGTAAATTGGAAATTCAAGATTTTATTTGGAATGCATATTATAAAGAGGTAGATAAAAATAATCCACGCTCTCTAACTTTATTTGAAAAAAAAATTAAATCTCTTTGCAATGAAGTAAAAGATAAAACGTTATCTAAGTATTTTTTTGAAAATTTTATGACTAGAATCAATGAATTTACTCCCATCACAAATTTTAAAAGAAATAATTTTTCAAAATTTAAAAAATTAGTAAATCCACTTCAAAAGACCAAAGAAGTGTATGAGAAAAGAAATAAATTTGAAGAAAGAGAATTAAAAGAATTTTCTATTTTATTTTTAGTAATGAATAATCTTGATATTTTTAGAAAAAAAATCGAATTAATATCTGAAATAGTTTTTTCGAATGACAAAATGAATGACTTTAAAAAAAAATTAATAAACTACCTATTATTGGAAAAGTTTTTTGATAGAAAAAAAATAAATTTAGATGATTTTGAAGAAAGATATATGGAAGTTATAAATCTTATAAATAGTAATGCCCCAATAAAAGCAATTCATAAAAATAAAAGCGAAACAGAAATTATTTTAATTTTTAATGAAATAATAAATGAGATTAAAAAAATTGAACTAAGTAAGAAAATTGAGACTCTAGAAGATGAAGTTTCAATAAATCTTGATGAAACTCTTTATTCAGAGCTTTTACAACTCAGAAATCAATTAAAAAGAGGGTAAATAAACTCTAGATTTTAATTAATTAGTTATTATATATGAGTCTTCTATTTCGTTATTGAAAGTGAAAAATACAGTGGAAAAAGTAATTACTAAATCATTTAAAAGGCTTCTTGATAAGGGTATTCATCGGGGTTTTATTACTCACGAAGAATTAGGAAAGTCACTAGGCAAAAGACACTTCAGTCAAGATAATGTTGAAAAAGCCTTTATGCATATTTTTGATAATCGTGTTTGTCTTGTTAAACAAAAATCAGATTATCGTATAAGCAAGAAGAAAGAAAATACATCTACAAGTGAAAAAAATAAAGTAGGAGATAAAAGTGACGATCCTATAAGAATGTATTTAAGAGAAATGGGTGGAGTAGAGCTTCTTTCTCGTGAGGGAGAAATTGCAATAGCAAAAAGAATAGAAGCTGGAAAAAATGTTATGACAAATGGACTTTTTCAAAGTCCAATAACTGCAAAAAAAGTTTTTGAATGGAAAGAAAAATTAGAAAAAAATGAGCTCTTAATCAGAGAAATTATTGATATAGATTCTACATATATAGAATCAGAAGAAGCGGACCCAATTTTAAAAAAAGCTAAACAAAAAGAAAAAACGCAAACAAATGAAAAATTAGGCAAGACTAAAGAAAAAATTTTAGACTCAAAAGACAATAAGCAAACAGAATCTAACAAAGAGGGGGAATACGAAGTAGATGAAGATGAGTTTAACCCTTCCCTAGCAGCGATGGAAGAAGAAATAAAACCAGAAATAATTTCTGTTATTAATACGCTATGTAAAAATTATACAAAACTAATGAAATTTCAAAGTGAGAAGTTGGAATGTTCTTTGAGTGGTAAAGAGTTTTCGCGTTTAAAAATAAAAAATTATAAAAATTGTCAAGATGAAATAATTAAAAAAATAGAAACTCTCCAACTTAATTCATCTGTTTTAGAGAATCTGGTTCAATTACATTATGAAGAAAATAAAAAAATAGTTTCGTTAGAGGGAATTTTAATGAGATCAGCAATAGAAAATAAAATTCCAAGAGAAGAGTTTCTTAAATATTATATAGGAAATGAAATCAATCCTAATTTAGAGTCTTTTTTAAGTAAAAATGTTGCATGGAAAAATTTTTTTAAGAAAAAAAAGAAAGAGTTTTCAGACATAAGAGAACGTCTAATTGAGTTTAGTAAAAAAATTCAATTGCCTCTTTATGAATTTAAAAATCTAGTAAGAAAAATCCAAAAAGGAGAAAGGGAAACAAGAATTGCTAAAAAAGAAATGGTAGAAGCCAATTTGCGACTCGTAATTTCTATTGCTAAAAAATATACAAACAGAGGTTTGCAATTTTTAGATTTAATTCAAGAAGGAAACATTGGTTTAATGAAGGCTGTTGATAAATTTGAATATCAAAGAGGATATAAGTTTTCTACTTATGCTACTTGGTGGATAAGACAAGCTATTACTAGATCAATAGCTGATCAAGCACGAACAATTAGAATACCAGTGCATATGATTGAAACAATTAATAAAATAGTTAGAACATCTAGGCAAATTTTAAGTGAGCGTGGAAGGGAGCCTACACCAGAGGAACTTGCAAAAAAATTAGCTATGCCTCTTGATAGAGTAAGAAAAGTTTTAAAAATTTCTAAAGAACCTGTCTCATTAGAAACGCCAGTTGGTGATGAAGAAGACAGCAGTTTAGGAGATTTTATTGAGGATCAAAATGCACTACAACCGCTTGATGCTTCAATTAGATCAAATTTAGGAGAGTCTACAACTAGAATTTTGGCAACTCTAACACCAAGAGAAGAGAGAGTGCTTAGAATGCGTTTTGGTATTGGGATGAACACGGATCATACTTTAGAAGAAGTTGGTTTACAATTTTCTGTAACAAGAGAAAGAATAAGACAAATTGAAGCAAAAGCCCTAAGAAAACTTAAACATCCAAGCAGATCAAAGCATTTAAAAAGTTTCTTAGAAAAATAATACTTAAGTTTTTTAAGATCTTTAATGATTAAATTACTTTGGAATACATCACGTCATCAAAATGATTCTTTCGAATTAACTTGGGGAAAGTATCATGAAAAAAATAGTAAGGATTGGATTTATTTCTTGCTTCAAGATATCAAGTATAAAATTATAAATAGTGAAGAAGAAATAAACGAAGGTGATACAGTTATTATTGTAGACTCAGGAATACATTTTAAAGAGCATTTTTATATAAAACTTAATACATTAACAAAAAATTTTTTTCTTTTTCATATCAATGATGAACATTTAGATCAACGCACTGCTCCAATTTATAATTACTGTAATTATGTTTGGAGAACGTGCTGTAGTCCAAAATATTTTTTAAGTAAAAAAGTAAAATGTATACCACCTGGTTATAAATCGGGATTTAAACAGAAATTAGATTTAAATGAAAAGAGGCAGTATAAATGGTGCTTTTTTGGCACCCAACATAAATCAAGCAGGCATGATATGAATTTTCAACTAAATAAAATTAAACCAAATTTTGTTAACCGCATTGATAAATTTGCTGACAAAAAAAAAAGTGCAACAGTTGATGAAATGGAAAAAATATATTTTAATACAAATTTTGCCCCATGCCCTGCAGGATTTTTCCATCCTGAAAGTTATAGGATTTATGAAGCTCTTCAATGTGGAACTATACCAATTGTTGAAAGTATATATAATTACTTTGATAACATTTATCCAAATAACCCTTTTATAAAGATAAACAAATGGATGGAAGCGAAGGAAATCATCAACGATTGGAGTGAAGATAAAATAATAAAAAAAAGAAAAGAATGTATTAGCTGGTGGAGTAAATATTTATTGGAACATAGAAGTTTTGCTAAAGAAAAGATAAAAGAATAAATTTTATGAAGATAGAGGAAATTAATAAGTTAATTGATAGTAATCAATTGAATAAAGCACAGATAGAGCTATCAAAATTAGGTGAGGATTATTTTAAAGATGCTGAATATCTTTATTTAAGAAGCAAGATTTTTTATATAAATAAATTATATTACATTGCCATAGATACACTTTTGACAGCTTCAGAATTTGAGGAGAAAAATAAAATTTATAGCTTAATTGCAAAAATTTATAGCATCCTGGGAAATGAAGAATTAAGCAAAAAAATTTTAGATCCTAACCAAAGACTGCAGTCTATAAATGCTCTCAAAGCTGAGCTATCAGGTATATACAGAAAAAAATAAAACTGAAAAAAATTAATTTTAAAAAGTAAACTAATTTTTTTTATTATTAAGGAAGATTAATTTTTTTAAATATTCAATTAAAACACCAGTAAAGATGATCTGAATAGGGAGAATAATAAGTTTATATCTTGGAAGAA
Organism: Candidatus Pelagibacterales bacterium; assembly: GCA_004213215.1. GTDB lineage: Bacteria > Pseudomonadota > Alphaproteobacteria > Pelagibacterales > Pelagibacteraceae > AG-414-E02. The sequence continues at coordinate 4,184 of SHAO01000007.1, forward strand.
TAGAAACTGTAGAAAAAATAAAAACATAGAAAAAAAATATTAATATTAGGTAATTTAACTTATAAGATTTTTTATCTGAAAGACCGATTCCAATTAATGATGTAATTCCAAATAGTAATACGGGTAAATAATGAAAAGGATTATAATAATCAGGATGAGGAGAATTAATGTCTATAAATAAAAAAGAAAGAGTTTTTTTAATGAATAAAGTTAAATATCTGGTTGGGTCTTTTTTTATATTTATTATTGCTTCGTTTAAAAAAAGATTATCAAAATTTACCCCGTACAATTCGTCTTTTGGTATTTTATCAATTTTCTTTTGTAATTTATTATTAATTATTTCTGATCCTTGGAGATCTTTCGCCTCCGGGTGACTGCCTTTCCAAAAATTATAACCTGTAGTTTTTGTGATTGTAAATGTATTAAATACTATAATATTCCTAATTAAATAAGGTGAAATTGTAATTAAGGAAATTAAAAGAATTAAAAATATTTTTTTTATGGATATTTTATAGAATATAAATGCATAAAAAAGACTTAAGGCTAAAACTGCAACAAATTCTTGTCTTAAAAGAATTAATAATCCCCCGATAAATGAAATAAAAAAAATGTTTAAGAAACTTCTTTTTTCAATTAATTGAAAAAAGAAGTAAAAAAACAATATTGTTAAAAAAGTTTGTAAAGATATCGATGATATTTGGCTGCTTGCGTAAACGTGTAATGGAAATAACGAATATAAAATTGAAATAATAAAGCTAATTTTTTGGGAAAAAAAAATTTTTCCTATTTTATAAAATATAGCTACTGATACAGATGCTAATAGAACCTGAGAAAATAAAACAGTTAACACATAATTTTGTCCCTCAAAACTAAAAATGGAAAAGAAATAAATATAATAGGCATATAATGGTGGCATGTACAAATTTGGAAACAAGTATTTAGCTAAATTTTGATCATGATAATCAAACGCGAGGATCCCATGGTTCGTTAAGTTATTAACTAAAATAAGCCATTCATTTTGTAAACCTCCATCCCCATATAAAAAAATGACAGGAACTCTTATAAAAATTGAAAATAAGATTAATAGAGTTAATACGTATACCTCTTTATTTTTTACATAATTATAATTTTTAAAAAACATTTTTTTTTCTCAAAATAATTAAATCTTTAATATTTCTCTTAAACCTTTTTCTAAAAAAAATTTTTTCTTAAATCCAAGTTTTTTTATTTTATTAATATTGGGTATACGCACCTTGGTCCCACCCTCTGCTAGAGGTGTTTTTTTTAGGATAATTTTTTTTTTTAGAATTTTTGACAATTTATAGGCTAAATCTTTAATTTTAATCTTTTCGTTTGTTCCAATATTATAAATGCCCAAATGTTTTCCACGATTTAAGATTAGATTAAAGGCACTTAAAAAATCCTTTATATAGATAAAAGATCTAATTTCGTTTCCAGTACCTTGAATTTTAAATCTTTTTCCTTTTAATGATTTAAACCTATTAATAAATTGAGGAATAACGTGCTCGTTGCCCATATTTGGTCCATAAACATTGTGTGGTCTAAATATAATTAATTTTTTAAAATATTTTTTACCGTAATGAATTCCCATAAGTTCTGTTAGTATTTTTCCTCCTCCGTACGAATATCTTGGATTGAAAACATTTGGAATTTTTAAGGACTCTTTTTCATCAGTTGGAATTTTATTTGGCGTTTGATAGACTTCAGAACTTGAAGCTAAATACAATTCTTTAATTCCATTTTCTATACATCCATCAATAACATTTAGTATTCCTTTAATAGCTACATCGAGAACCAGAATAGGTTTGTTATAAAAATATTTTGTTCCGTTAATATATGCTAAGTGAATAACAGCATCTGTATTTTTCATAGCTTTATTAACTGATTTTTTGTCTCTAATATCCCCCTTAATAAATTTTATTTTTTTTTTCAATTTTTTTATTTTCAGAATACTACCTCGAGAATTATCATCCAAAATTTTTACATTATGACCTTTATCAACTAAAAAATTACTTATATTGGACCCAATAAAACCCGTTCCACCAGTAACTAAAATTTTTTTTTTTTTCATTATTAATGCTTTTTCGAAATACCCCAAATATCAATTAATATTTTTTTTTTATTAATTTTTAAATTTTTATAAGCTTTATGTGGGGTTGCTATAATTATTATATCTGATTTTTTAATTAACATATTTTTATTTACATTTTTTTTATCTTCATAATATTCATCTGACTGTAAAGTTTTAATTTTTTTTGATTTGAGTTTTTTTAATAATTTAATTGATAACGAGTCTCTTATATCGTCATTTTCTGCTTTAAAGGATAGTCCTAAAACACCAACTATTTTTTTTTTCAAATTATATTTTTCACTCAACTTCTTTATAATGAATTGGGGCAAACCTTCGTTAACTGACATCGCACTATGAAATAGTGGAAATCTATGATTGTAAAATGATGAAAGTTGCATTGTGTCTTTTAATAAACATGGTCCAGCAGTAAATCCTGCCATAGGTATATTTTCATTTCTTTTGTAACTCTCCTTCATAAAATTTCTTACTTTGAAAAAATCTAAACCTTGATCTTTGCATATTAGATAAAACTGATTTGAAATAGAAAAATTTATGTACCTATAAGCGTTAGAAAATAATTTAATTAACTCCGCTTCAATAATTTTTGTGTAAATAATTTTCCTACAAATTTTTTTAAAAATTTTTCCCGATTCTTCTTTAGCTTTAATATTTTTCCCTGAAATAATTTGAGAAAGCTTAGGTAGTTCTATTAATGATTTTCCTTGTGCTATTCTTTCAGGACAATAGCTTAAATTTTTACAATGTTTTTTTATTATATTAAAAATTTTTTCACTAACACCTGGGTAAATAGAGCTTCTAATTATTACAATGTGGTTTTTATTTAAATATTTTTTGACACTATAAAAAAAATCAAAAAATTTTTTTAAATCAGGTTTAAACTTTTTATTTATAGGTGTTCCTATACATACAATAATATATTTGCATTTTCTAACCTCATTTAATTGATTGGTTGCAAAAATTTTTTTTTTATAAGTCATTTTTTTTAGTAATTTTTGACATCCGTCCTCTACAAATGGCATTATTCCATTATTAATCTTATTTATATTTTTTTGATTTTTATCAATCAGAACAACGTTATAACCCTTTGAGCTTAAAGCTAATCCAAGAGGCGCCCCAACGTGACCTGCGCCACCAATAACGCAAATGAAATTTCTATTAATCATACTTTCATAAGAGGTATAAACAAAAACTACTTTTTATTCCAATATATTTCGATAATATTAATTTTTTATGAAAAATCAGAATTTAAAGCATTGTCGTATTTGTTTTTCAAATAAATTAACTAGTTATTTAGATTTAGGAAAACAACCATTTTCAAATTCTTTTTTAAAATATAAGGATTTAAAAAATGAAAAAAAATTCCCTTTGAAAGTTGTTCTATGCAAAAATTGCGGTTTAAGCCAATTATCCATAATTCCTAATACTAAATTTATATTTAGCAAATATGACTACCTTTCATCGTCGTCTAAAGCTTTATCAGATCATTATGAAAAATTAGTTAAAAAATTAGTTAAAAAATATAATGTTTTTTCTACAAATACTGTATTGGATATTGGTTGTAATGACGGAATACTTCTAAATCATTATCCAACAACCTTTAGAAATGTAGTGGGTGTAGAGCCTTCTGATGCATCAAGGTATATAAAACAAAAAAGAATAAAGTTAATAAAAAGTTTTTTTAGTTATAAAACTTCTAAGAAATATTTACAGAAGTATGCAAAGCCAAAAATTATAACTATTACAAATGTTTTAGCACAAATTGATAATCTAAATGAATTTGCCAAAGGTTTAAGCAACATAACTAATAATAAAAGTTTGATTGTGATAGAATTTCCTTATCTTACACATATGATTAATAAAGCTTTGTTTGATTTAATTTACCATGAGCATTTATCATATTTTTCATTAACCCCATTAAAATTTCTTTTTGAAAAATTTGATATAAAAATAGTAAATTTTGAAAAATTAAATATTGGCGCTTCAGGTCCAGCTATAAGATTATTCTTAGCTAAAAAAAAATCAATTTATAAGCCATCTAAAAAAGTAGCTAAACAAATTAATTTTGAAAAAAATTGGGGTGTTAAAAAAATAAAAAAATATAATTTTTTTAGAAATGAAACTAAAGAAAAAATAAAAAAAATTAAAGAAATAGTTTATTCAAAATATAATAAAGGTTTTAGAATTGGCTGTTATACCGCTTCATCTAAAGGTAATACTTTACTAAATTGTCTTAACTTAAAAAAAAAAATTATTTTATTTGCATCTGAAAATAATAAAAAAAAAATAGGAAAGTATACACCGGGATCTCATATTAAAATTATCAGTGATGAAAGTTTTAATAATAAAAAAATTGATTATGCAATTTTATTATCATGGAATTATAAGAATTTTTTCTTATCTAAAACTCAATTTATAAAAAGAGGAGGTAAATTTATTATTCCTCTTCCAAAACCGCATATAAAATAAAAAATGACTAAACTAGATATTATTATACCGGTATATAATGAAGACGAAAAAATTATTGAATTGCTTAAGCTACTAGATAGTGAAGTTGACTGTAATTTTAGAGTTTTAATTTGTTATGATAATGAGTCTGATCAAACTTTAAAACATCTTAAAAATTTAAATATAATAAAAAATGAAGTAGTATTAATTAAAAACCCGGCACAAGGACCAAATTCGGCAATAATCGAAGGTATAAAATCTTCTAGTTCTAAAATAGTTTTAGTTTACATGGCTGATGATTTTGAAAACATAAAACTAATTAATCAAATGATTAATCTAATTGAAAAAGGAAACGATCTTATAATACCAAGCCGATTTATAGTTGGTGGAAAAATGCTTGGAGCTGTAAAAAGCAAGGAAATGGTTACAAGAATTGGCTCTAACTTAATATATTATCTAGCAGGAATACCGTATAAAGATTGCACCAATGCATTCAAAATGTTTTCAGCGAATGTAGCAAAAGTTATTAAGTTTAAGTCAACAAAGGGTTTTACTTTTGCATTAGAATTAGTAGCAAAATCGTATTTTTTAAATTTGAAAATTATTGAAGTTCCGAGCACTTGGATTGAAGTAGAAAATAGAAAAAGTAATTTTAAAATGCTCAAATGGATTCCCTATTATGTTTATTGGCTTTTATTTGCAATGCTAAAAAACTATATATTTAAAATAATAAAATTTTTTAAAAGTAAGTAAATCATTAAGAAATAAAAGTCTCCATTTCAAAGAATTTTCACTATATTTTATAAGACAAGCAATACATAAGGAGTTAATTAAGTATTTTAAGCTTGTTCTATTATGTTAAGATGTTAAATAAGTGCTGAAATACTTAATAAAGGGCCTGTAGCTCAGCTGGTTAGAGCAGTACACTCATAAAGCATGGAACCATCAATCCTCAAACGTCCCACGTAGTCTCTTCAAGGTTTTTTAAAAACAGCTTTACTAAAAAGCTTACTTTTTGGCGTAAAAGATTCATTCAAAGTCTAAACCGGGTCTAAACTGAGGAGGTAGATTTATAGCTATTTTCAATAATTCACGTACCTGACTCAACGTTAATTTTGGTGTATGATTTAGTTATGGGAACATTAGATGATCTATTAAAAAAAGCTCCTCAATCAGTTAAGGATAAATACAAAATTAAAATTAGAGAAAAAGCAATAGAGCGAGTTAAAGAAAAAATAATAAAACACAATAAAAAAGTTGATGACTATTCACATGATGAAATGGAAGCTCTGATTGCTGATGAAATAGGCAATTTAAACGAAGATGTAAAGAAAGGCGTTCTTACAGCCCTGCTAGTTGCTGCAGGAATTGAAATAGTCGCAGGTGGTTAGAAAAATAAATCAATTTATAACTTTTATACTTGGCACAAAATTAATGATGTGGGCAGTGCCAGATTCTAAACGTTTTATTAAGGGAATTGCAATAACAGCTGTAGCGGTTTTATTAGTTATCTATTTTCATGGAGAGTATTTAAGATGGGCAGAGTTATCTGGAAACACGACCTATCTAAGCAGTTCATATATTATCAAAAATCTAATAATCCTAATTTCATTAATTATTTTGTTCATTTATTTAAAAAAGACAAAAAAGAAAGTTTATCCAAAAGTCAAAGGCGAAGAAAAGATTTATACAAAAAATACTAATGAAGACTATTTTGACAAATTTAGAAATAAAGAAAAATTGAGAACCAAAGCTGAGCAAATATTAGAAAAAGATGAAAAAAAATAAAAAAAGGAATGAACTAGCAATTTTTGAAGAGCTCAGATTAAAACCACCAAAAAAAATAATTTCTCCAGCAAGTACAAAAGAGTATAAATTAGAAAAGTTGGATCTTTTTTGCGCAACTAACAAAGAAACCGGAGTAGAATCTTTATGGATAAAAAGAAAGAATGGAAGATTAGATCAAGTAGATGAATTTGGTCAACCAATTTATGCTGCTAGTGATGCAGCAGAACCTACACCAAATGAATCTTCATTAAAAAAGTATAATTCTAATTTATTAGTTGCGCTTGGCAAATACGGTTGGGTTCGTTTTTTATGGAAAATGAACAAAAATAATACTTTAGTTCAAATCGATTATTTTGGAAGAAAAATTATACAAAAAAATGAAATTTTAAAATTAAGGAAAGATAAGAAAGGAAATTTATTTGCATCAGCATCGTTCGAAGAGATAGCTGAAGATGACCATAGTATAGAATTAACAGTTAAATCTTGGTTAAGAGACAAAGCTATAGGTGCTGTTAGTCTTGAAATCAGTTCTATGAAAAAAAAAGCTTATGAATATTCGAAAGAAGAATTGATGAGAATGATTGAAGCAGAAGAAAATAAGGTTATTAAAAAAGGAGGATGGAAGGCTGTTAGAGTAGCGGCTCTTTCAGCTTTAGGATTGCCCTTTTTGGGACTTTTATAAAATATGATTGAAACAATACTTGTTGTAGAAGTTGTAGCCCTTTTAATTGCGCTATACGTTATGAATCAATGAAAATAGATAAAAAATGTGGAAAGCATTAATAAATAAAATTTTCAAAAAGGCTAAAACTGCTGAGGGCGCAGCTGGCATAGGAGGAGCACTCTTTGGAGGATGGCTGGGATCATCAATGGGTATTGCTGCACCAAGTTTAATTCCTGCTATTTTTGGAACTGCTGTATCGGGAATATTTCCCGTGGCTGCAGTCGGAGCTGGCTTTGGTTATCTTGCTGTCAAAATTATAAAATATAAACGTAAGCTTCGTGAAATTGAGGAAAACAAAAAAAAATATGGATGGTTAATATCATTAAAGAAATTTTATAATATGGGATTTTTCGTGCACCTTATAATTATTTTTGTGCTCTATGTGATGATCGTTGGTTGGTCAACTATTTCTTCAAATATGGGAGTATCTGATTCCATTCTTGAATTAATTATTATTTGGCCTTTATTCATTATAATTTTAGCAGACATAATATGTATTATTGGAAAAATTTTTAAACGCTCTTTTAATATCGATTAATGAACACAGCACTAACCATTATCGGACTTTCAATGCTGATTTTCTTGATCGTTTTTTATTTAAAACGGGCTAAAGAAAAAAAAGAAGCTTGGGAAACAGAACGTGAAAAAATCAAAGAGTATGGTGAAAAGATAAACGAAGAGACTAGGAATAAGAATAAGTGATTATATTTTCTTGCGAAACATCAGATTGTTCTGCAAAAATTAAAATACCATATGATAATTCCAAAAATTTTAAATGTCCAAAATGTAGTAGAAAATATGATGCTGATGAGGGAAAAAATATTTTTTTTCAAGAGGAATTGGATAAATTTTTGCAAGAAAATCTTTATCAAGAAGATTATCTAGAAGTTAAACTTGCTATAGAAAATGATCTGAATGCGTTCATTTCTTGGCAAACAATTGTTGAGACACATTTAGCAAGTTGCAAAAAAAAGGTTTCAACAGCAGAATTCATAGTAAATGTTAAAGAGTTTGGTAAAGAGCTTAATAAAATAAAATTTCAGATACCTGAACCACTAACTTTGTCAAAAGTGAGAGAGAATCGAAAAAAAGAGCCGAACGAACCAATTCATCTCGCTCATGAAATTCTTCTTTGGGAAGCTGATTATATGTATAATTTGGATAAAGGTTTAGGCAAGGATCCATCAAGCGTTGGGCATAATGTTTGGATTGAAGAAAATAAAAAAATTCAAGATGAAATATCGTGGAGAATCTCATTTTTGAAAGACTTGCATTCCAAATTTGATTTGAATGAACATAGAAGTAAATTTAAAGCCGTTCCTTCCAAAAAATATGGAGGTATTTTTGAAATAGAAAAAAAATGAAAAAGCTTCTAACGATATTAGTTCTAAGTTTTCTGTGTTTTAACATCAGTTTTGCAGATAATCTAAAAGTCATTGATGGAGACACCATCGTTCTTAACGGTGAAAAAATCCGTTTCGCAGGTATCGATGCTCCTGAGTATGATCAAGACTGCATGAACGGTGACAAGAAAATTTATTGTGGAATGTTTGCACAAGTTCTGCTCACTAAAAAAATAGGCGACGAAACACCTAAATGCATAAGTGAAGGCAAGGATTTTTTTGGAAGAACATTAGCAGAATGCTTTGTTAATGGGGAAAGTTTATCATCTTTTTTAGTGAGACATGGTTATGCCTTTGCCTATAGAAAATATTCGAAAAAATTCGTTAAAGATGAAGAGTATGCTAAAAAGATAAAGATAGGTATGTGGTCAATGGAATTTGAATTTCCTTGGGATTATAGAAAAAATAAATCGAAAAGAACAATTTCTTAATGAAAGTTAAGTACAAAAGAGTTGATAGTTCAGTCCATGGAGAAGTTAAAGAAATCAAGCTAATTGGTGAAGATGAAAAAGATAAAAATTATTTTGTGTTTTGGATTAATCATAACAATGAACATCGTTCTACCCGTGTGAGCCATAAAGAGCTTTTTGACTGGTTTAAAATAGATCAAGTAGAATTTGATAAAAAATTTATGAAAGCTTCTGATTTGGATGAGAAATTAGCAGTATGAAAACATTTGAAAAACAATTCAATATCAAAACTAAACTAGAAACATTAGATCAATACGTTAGATCAATACTTAATAAATTTGATCCTGACGATGAAATAGAAGTTGATATTCAAGAATTTGACGGAAAGAAATTTGTGAACGTTAAGATATTGGATAGGATACTAAATTAATGGAAAAACCAACAAAGCAAGAGGTTGTAGATTTAATAAATTATTGTTCAGACAAAGGAAGATCGATACCTCACAACTGGGTTAAAGTGATGGAAATTATAGAATACTCAACATTAGGACCACTTGCTCAAAAAAGTTTAAAGTGTTTAATTTTAGGAGCATGGTCCTATGCCACCAAGGAAAATAAAGTTAAGGTTTTTCATGATCAGATAAAGTTTGCAGGTTATCATTCTTTAAACAAAGAAAAAGTTTTTTATGAATTAAAAGATTTTTTGACTAAACTTTCAGAAGATGAATGGTATCATCAAGAATTGTGAATAAAATTAATTATTGTCCTATATTTTATGGGAGCGGTCTAAACCGGGTCTAAACTGAGAACTTTAACGAGAATTTTTAGGTAGATTTTAATTTGAAAAGTTATAAAAAGTGTGAGAATACTTAACAAAGGGCCTGTAGCTCAGCTGGTTAGAGCAGTACACTCATAATGTATTGGTCCCAGGTTCGAATCCTGGCGGGCCCACCAAGGCATAAAAAGAGGTAGAGCATTTATATAAAATGATTAAAGATTATTTAAGAAAAATTTACAACTCTAGCGCAGTTTCGCCATTAATAAATTTATTAGGTTTTCCCTGGAAAGGAAGAGGAGCCATATTAGTTTATCACAGGATTGTTAAGGATGACCAAATAAAAGAAGATTTAGAGCTTGGATTAACAGTTTCATGTTCAAATTTTGAAAAACAAATTAAGGAACTTAAGTCTAAATACAAAATATGTTCAATGAATGAGTTTGTAGAAAACTTAAAGAAAAAAAAAAATGAATTTATGGTGACTATAACTTTTGACGATGGTTACAAAGATAATTTGTTGCAAGCTCTACCAATTTTAACAAAGCATGAGGTCCCAGCTACAATTTATGTTACTACTAGATTTTTAGATAAAGATGTAGATATATGGTGGTATGAATTAGCAGATATTATACAAAATAAATCAGATTTGAAGTTTGAATATGATGGAAAAAAATTTAACTTTTTATTAAAAAATAAAAAACAAAAGTTTTTGGCATATCAAAATTTAACTAAACTATTTAAAAGCTTGAAAATTGTTCAACAAAATCAACTTATTGAGAAAATAACAAACACAAAAAAAAGAAAAAATTATTCTAATATCTGCCTAGACTCCAAGGAAGTTTTAAAGTTAGAAAAAAATCCATTAATTACAATAGGATCTCATGGTCACAATCATCAAAACCTTAAGATTCTTAGCGATGATGAGGTAAAATTTGAAATTAAAAAATCTTTAGAAATATTAGAAAAATTACTAAACCATAAAATTAAACATTTTGCTTATCCATTCGGTGGAAAAGACCATGTTTCAATTAGAGAACAAAAAATGATTGAAAACATGAATTTTGAGACAGCAGTTATAGGCAGTGTTTATCCAATTAAAGATTATAATTTTTTTTCACTACCTAGAATTTATGTTGGCAAAAATACTTGTGAAAAAACACTAATTAATCATTTGGGTGGTTTCTATAATTTAGCAGGCAAACTCATTAGTTAATTTTTAAAATAAATCCATTTGTATAAGATTACCATTTACCAATTGATGAACGTAGCCTGTATTTTTTTATAAAGTAGCTTCTCATATGTTTTCCATGAAAACCAAAAACGGAATCAACATTTTGGTCATAAAGACCATCTATATTTTCCATCGAAAATTGTGCAGCTAGCTTTGGAGGAGCAAAAAGAATACCTTTATCTACCATTTCTTTGTAAAGAAAATGACAGATAACAATATCCTCAGCCTTCATTGGGAAATTTAAAGTTTCAAAATTTATTTTTGCAGTTTCTACTGCTAACTTTCTACTTCGCAAAGAGAAACCCCCATTTCCAACAGGATTTTTTTTTAAATCGAGTAGAAGCTTAGGATTGACTTGAATTTTGTCAGGCCAAGGTCCACCTATATAGTCGTATTCAAGAAATTCTTTTTTCCATAAGTTAGAATTAACTACAAAACTATCAGCCTGAACTATAAGACAATGGGAAGTATCAAAATATTTATGCAAATCTTGAAAAATTAACTTATTGTAACTATCTACACTAATTAATGGTGGTATAGAAATATATTCTATATCAGGATATTTTTGTTTTGGAGGCGAAGAACATAAAAGTTTAGACTTACCAAAATTAATATTATGCAAAGAAATTCTCATAGATATTTGAGCTTCATCCATTTCAGAGGACGTAGCGCTTATAAGTGTAACGTCAGGAAGATCTAATTTTTTTTTCATTGTCTATGTTATTTTTATCTAGAATTGAACACTTTTAAAATATTATTTACTATACTTGTTTTATCAAATTGAATTTTATATTTTTTTCCATATTTTAAAGCTAAATTTCTTTTAACTTTATATTCTTTATTAAGTTCTTCAATTTTATCAAACATGGATTGAGGGTTTGGCTCACATATAAAATCTTCTGGCAGGAACTCTTTTGATGTTTTATTGTCTGAGCAGGCAATTGGTAAAGTACCACATATCATTGCTTCAATCATAGTTAGTCCAAGACCTTCTGCTCTTGAAGGCAAAAATAAATATTTAGATGAATTATACAATTGATTTAACTTTTCATCAGGAACAACATTTAAATAATTTCCAAATCCAGGGTTTTCAGAACCGCAAATTATTATTTCATTTACTCCATTTGATGTTTTTAATAGAGCTTCCTTTAAAAGCTTTATCCTTTTAATAGGATCATTTGCCCGACCAACATAAAGAAAAGCATTATCTTTCTTAATATTTTCATCAAAAAAAACATCTTTTATAGGATTGTAAATTACATCTATTTTTTTATTAATAAATTTACTTAAATCTTCTTTTACTTTAAAACTTATTACCGTAATAGCATCTGATTTTGATAAAAAATGTTCAACTAATAATTTTGTTTGTTGTTCTACCTTTGGCATATGCCAAGGGATATCTAAAAAATTAAGAATTAAATAAGATTTTGGAAATTTTTTTTTTAAATTAATAGCCTTTGGATAACCAGTGGGATCGTTGGAAAAAATTAAATCAGGAGATTCCTCCGATAAAATATGACCCAAGTTTTGCATAGCATCTCTAATCCTTGGCATCTGGCAAGTATGCCCATCAGCACCAAATATTGAGAATTTAATTGGTTTCATCAACTAATTTTATAGTTTTATATATTAAATAAAACAAGATTAAATTAAAGTTATATAAAATATATAATTATGATTGTAGATGCTTTTACATTTTTAAACGAAAAAGAATTGGTTGAATTAAGAGTTAAATATCTTAGCAATGTAGTTGACTATTTTTTAATTGTTGAAGCAGATGTTACCCATACAGGAAAACAAAAAAAATGGAATTTTCCTGAAATTTTAAATGGAAGTTTAAAGGAATTTTCTCACAAAATTCAATACCATCAAATGAAAGTAGATTTAAAAAAAGCAGAAAAAGAAAAAAATCCAAACTATAAAGGAGGTACCTGGGGTAGATCGTGGAAAGTTGAAAGTATGCAGAGAAATTTTATAAAAGAAGCCTATAAAAAATTTTCTCCTACTGATATTATTCTTATTAGTGATTTAGATGAGATACCTTCTAAAAAAAAATTGATTTTTATTAAATCTTGTGATTTTAAAGTGGTTGCACCAGTTGCGCTAGAACAAGCATCATTTCATTTAAACTGTAATTTTTTAGAATTAGAAAGATGGATTGGGACTGTTGCTGTTACAAAGGAACTGGTTGACAGATATGAACCACAAATTTTTCGAGATCTTAGAACAAGAATATCTCGTTTTACCGATGCAGGATGGAGTTTTTCATCTTTTGGAGGAGTAAAAAGAGTAAAAGAGAAAATCGAATCCTTTTGTCATGAAGAATATAATAAAGAAAAATTCAAAAATGAAACTCACCTAAAAACATGTATTGAAAAAGGTAATGATATTTTTGGAAGACAAGTAAAGAAAAGAAAAATAGAAAAAAATTTTTTCCCTGAAGATTTATTAAAATTGATGGAAGAAAACTCGACTTTTTACTTTGGTTAGATTACTACTATTTAATAAAAATTTTTATATTAATATTATGCTTATAGATGCTTTCACTTATTTTAATGAAAAAGAATTAGTTGAGCTAAGACTTAAATATCTTGATCCTATAGTAGATTATTTTATTATTATCGAATCAAATATTACCTTTACAGGTAAAGAAAAAAAATGGAATTTTCCAAGTATTTTAAAAAATAATCTAAAAGAATTTTCGCATAAGATTCAATATCATCAACTTAATATCAAAATTGATGAAATTAAAAATGAAGAATCTTGGATAATTGACGATATAAAAGGAGATGATTTTTGGAGAATCGAAAATTTTCAACGAAACTATATTAAAACAGCTTGTAAAAATTTTTCTAATGATGACATTTTAATAATAAGTGATTTAGATGAGATACCATCAGTTAAAAAACTTAATTTTATTTTATCTTCTGATTTTGAAAAAATTGCCCCAGTAGCTTTAGAGCAGCATTTATTTCATCTTGATTGTAACTATGTAAGATTAGAAAGCTGGAGAGGAAGTATTGTAACTACGATGAAATTTTGTAATGAATTTTCACCTCAAAAATTCAGAAGATTAAGAAACAGAATTTCTCATTTTACAGATGGAGGTTGGAGCTTTTCTTCCTTTGGTGGATATGAAAGAGTGAAGGAAAAAATTGAATCATATGCTCATTCTGAGCATAATAGCGATAAGTTTAAAAGTCCTGAACATATTGCTAATTGTCAACGGACTGGAGCAGATTTATTTCATAGGAATGTTAAATCTAAAAAAGTAGAAAGAAGTTTTTTTCCAGAAAATTTGTTAAAATTAATGGATAAAAACCCAGAGTTTTATTTTGGTAAAAATAATTAATTAAATGATATACGTTTCAACAAGTACAATTCCACAAAGAATCAAAAGTTTAGAAAAATCCATAAATTCTTTATTAAATCAAAGTAAAAAACCTGATAAAATATTTATAAACATTCCATATAAATATAGGCGTTTCGGCGAAACTATTAAAGATCATGAAATTCCCAAATTTGATAATAGTATTGTTGAAATAACAAGATGTGAAGATTATGGACCTGCAACAAAATTATTGGGCTCGATAGATAAACTTGAAAAAAATTCATTGATCATATTATTCGACGATGATCATATCTATGAAAATTACATGATTGAAAAATTTTCTCATTTTTATACTAAATCACCAAATAACGCTTATAGTTTTTATGTACACCCGCTGGGAAAATTTGGAATAGGACAAGGAGCTGATGGATTTGGGATAAATACAAATTGTTTAAATGGAATTAAAGATTTTTACAATAAAGTTGTTAAAGATTATAAGGAACTTTTTTTATACGATGATTTATGGATTTCTTATTTTTTATACTTTTTTAAAAAAAATAAAGTTCTTTCTTTGCAGAATCATCTTAAAAAAGGTAAAGATGGCAAATTTTCTCCTATATATAAAAAACACATAGTGGCATCGGGACTTGTAGAGACCTACGGTGAAAATTTAATTGAAGCAGTTAAAAAAAGAGACCAAATAGCCATTGAGAGTTTTAAGTATATGCAAAAAAAAACAGAAGGATTAATTTTTTAGATCTCTTATTTCATCAAAAAAGTTTTTCCATTCAATAGATCTTAGGTCCCAAGAATATGTTGCGTTAATAGTTTCGCTTTGCATTTTTAGTTTATTCTGATTTTCATTAGACCAGTAATTTTTAATACTTTTTAAAAGAACTTTTCTATATCTTTTTTCCAGATTGTCCCAATTTCTATCAAAACCCACAAAGGTTCCAAAAGGAGAGCAGGTTTCATATAAAGCTCCCAAATTTGTTGATACTACCTCACAACCTGCGGCCATTGCTTCAATGGCTGCTATACAACTTGTTTCAGGCCAAATACTTGGGTGAGTAAAGATATGTGTTTTTTTTAATAGATCAATTACCTTTTTATTTTCCAAATATCCAAAATAATTAACATTTTTTGCATTTTTGCATTCATTAAATATATTTTCATATTTTTTTCCAAGTTGATCGTCAAATTTTTTTCCATAAATTATCGTAGAAGAACAAACATTTAGCTCAACATTTTCCAAATTTAAATTTTTAAAAACTTTTAACAAATGAACCAATCCTCTCCAAGGAGTTGTATGATAAATTAAATTTATCTTATCTTTAGGTTTTTTTTCAAAATCAATTTTTTCAATTGCATTTCTTATGACTATAGATTTACTTTCAGGTATTTTAAATTGATATACGTATTTCTCAAAATTCCAATTAGAGTTAAATACAATCCAATCTAATTTATCAACATAATCTTTTGAACTTAGATTTTGAATCTCTTTTTGGTTTATAAAGTGATGTACCCAAAGGACATTAATTTTGTCCTTATCGATTAGATCATAGTTTGTGCTATTTAAAATTAGATTTATATCTTTGAAACTTTCATCTGGAAGATATTTTAATAAAAACCTTAATTGATTATCCCCGCCACCAAATGAATCTTTAAATGAGACAGGTCTTGATTGATCATCATCTACTTTTTTTAAAATTCTAGATTTTTCTTCCACAAATTAACTCTAACAGATTATTTTGCTACAAATTCTTTTAATGTGCTAAATAACTTAGAAATGTCTCCATTATTTGATTCAATCACAGAAGCAAATTCTTCCTTCTGGGTCCTTGCTAGGCTTAATCCTTCTATAATTAAATCTCTTATCAATGGTTTATCTGGGTTTTTTGTATAAACTCTCCACTCAATATTTACTTCAGGTTTTTTATCAGTGCCAAGAAGTTTACTTTTTACTATTGTATATTTTGAATTTAAAACTTCAGTTGAAATAACTTCAATTTTTGGATCTGAGTAATCTGTTAATCTAGAAGTAAAGCTTTTTAAAAAATATTTTTCAAACAATATGAAATATTCTTTTTTTTCATCATCGGTAAGTGTTTTTCTATAATCTCCAAGCGAATAATAGCCTACTCCTTTAATATCAACTGTATCTAATGCTATTTCAGAGAGTTTTATTGTTTTAAATTCTTTCGTATTTGTGTCTACAAGAATTTTTTTTGCTTCATTAACTATTTCAGTAATAAATTGTTTTGGATCACTACTGTATCCAAAACTTTTTTGTGAAAATATTAGAATAAGAAAAACAAAAATGAAAAAATTTTTTTTCATAAAATTTATTTTCTTAAATTAATTACTATCTATTTCTTCCCAGTCGCTATCATTTTGTGTTTCAACAGCGGAGGTTGAATTAGCTATTTTTTGTTTTCTGTTTTGTAAATATAAACTTTTTAAAGAAGCATAAAGATCAATAGAGTTTTCTTCAATGCTATCAAAAGACTCAATATTTTTTGCTCTAAAATCTACAGCACTTGTTCCTCTGTAATAATAATAGTTGTGTTCCGAATAGTTAGTATTGCCAATTCCCGCATTTACTTCACTGTTATGTGTTATATGGTAAACTGGATCTAAAAATGTGTTTCCAACTAAACCAATAACATCTCTGGTAGTTGTAGGTCCTAAAATTGGAAGAACGAAATAACAACCGCTGTCAGCTCCCCATTTTCCTAAAGTTTGTCCAAAATCTTCTTTTCCTTGGTCCTCAAAACCTAATTTTGTTGCAGGATCAAATATACCTAAAATACCTACTGTTGAATTAATAGCAAAACGCGCTACATTATTTCCTGCTCTTTCAAATTCTCCTTGCAAAACATTATTTGAAAGAGTTAAAAGAGAACGTAAGTTGTCGACTGCATTTCCGGTACCTTTTCTTATTGGCACAGGAAGAGCCCTGTAACCTTTAGCTACTGGCTCAAATATTGCTTTGTCTAAGCCATGATTTATTTTAAACATAACTCTACTTGCGCTTTCAAAACATTCGTCTGCAGCAGTTTCTGAGCCTGAATTTTTTAAGCTTTCGTTATCAGTGCTTCCAGCATTAACAGCAGTTATCTGCATGAACAATGCTATGGTTAAAATATGTATGTATTTTCTTAACATTATTTACCCTATTGTATGTTATATATATTAATTATTAGCAATAACTAGTTTAAATATTGTCAATAATAAGTTGTTTTTATTTAAGTTTTTAAGAAATCTTAGAAGATGGAGAAAAAAAGCTTTAATTCACCTAATTTTGATAAAAAAAAAAGGTCAAAAAATTCAATAAAAATAATTGTAATCCATTATACAGGAATGCAATCTACACGAGAATCTTTATTAAGATTATGTGACCCAAAATCTAAAGTGAGCAGTCATTTCTTGATTGATCAAAATGGTCAAGTATACAGATTGGTTGAAGACAGACAAACTGCTTGGCATGCAGGTAAATCATGCTGGGGAAGATATAAAAATTTAAATAAAAACTCCATCGGTATAGAGCTAGTAAATAAAGGTCATAAATTTGGTTATACAAAATTTAAGAAAAAACAGTTATTAAGTTTAATTAAAGTTTGTAAGAGTTTAATAAAAAAATACAAAATTAAAAAAAAATATATAGTTGGTCATTCTGATATTGCACCATTAAGAAAAATTGATCCTGGTGAAAAGTTTCCATGGAAGCATATGGCTGATAGGGGTATAGGAATGTGGTTTAACAGCAAATATTTAACGTTAAAAAAATATAGAAATGTTAAAATTTCTGAAAAAAAAGATAAGATAAAATTTGTAAAAAATTTAACTAAAATTGGATATTGTTTTTCACTTAAAAAAAAATCTTTTTTCATTAAAATTATGAAATCTTTTCAGCGACATTATAGAAAGGAATTAATTAATGGTGTCCTTGATCAAGAATGCATGATTATTGCTCAAAATTTAACTAAAAACCTATAAAAATCACTTGATTTAAATACTGTTTTTCCTTAATAAACCTATTGTCAGACAACTGATTAGTCGCTTTTGTTGAAAAACAAGAGAGGAAAGTCCGGGCTCCATAAGAACGCGGTGCCAGATAACATCTGGCGAGGGTAACCTTAGGGATAGTGCCACAGAAAATAAACCGCCTGATCGAGGCAAGGGTGAAAAGGTGTGGTAAGAGCACACCGGTTTTTTGGTAACAAAAAACGCATGGAAAACCCCACCGGGAGCAAGACCAAATAGAGATAGCATGGCCTTTTTTGGCCGAAAACAGTTCTTAGTTAGCTATCTGGGTTGGTTGCTAGAGGCTAAATGTGAATTTAGTCCCAGATAAATGATTAATTTAAATGACAGAACCCGGCTTACAGGTTGTCTGACTATATCTTTAGAACCATCAACACAACATAATTTAGGAAATAGCAAATGTTCACGTTTTGATTCCTAAATGATTCAACTCTGTACCAAAAAATCAACCTCTGATTTTTTTCTCTTAAATTAGGATTTTTTAGGTAAAAAACTGAGAAATTAGGGTATTGACGTATAAGTTGAAAACCCATATTATCCCATATATTCCCAAAGGAGGGGGAGATGGTGCACAGTAAATCAAATCATGGATTTAGTATTGATTTCTTAAAGGGCGCCCTTGACTTAAAAAAAAATGTTTTTATCTACGCACGAAAACAAATTAGACAAAAAATGGAGGGTGTCAGTGCCAGCTAGCTTTAGATCTTATTTAAGCAGCATGGGGTATAATGGGGTTATTTGCTATCCCTCATTTAATAATTTTTCAATCGAAGGATGTTCGCAAAATAGAATAGAAAAAATTTCAGATTCGATTGATTCATTAAATCCATTTGAAGAAAAAAGAGACGTTTTTGCAACTTCTGTTTTAGCCGAAAGTGTAAATCTTCAGTTTGATAGTGAAGGAAGAATTTCAATACCAGATAAATTATTAAATCATGCAAAAATTAAACAAAGTATGCTTTTTGTTGGACAAGGAAAAACTTTTCAAATATGGGAGCCAAAAATTTTTGAAAAATTCAGAATACAAGCTAGGAAAAAAGCTAATTTGAATAGAGCAAGTCTAAAATGGGAAACACAATTTAAAAAGGAGGGGAAATGACAATAAATATTAAAGGACCAGAATTAAGAGAGTTAAAACCAAGAATTTTAGTTTTAGGTGTAGGTGGAGCAGGCGGAAATGCACTTAATGGGATGATCGAAGCAGGAATGGAAGGTGTAGAATTTGTTGCAGTTAATACTGATGCACAAGATTTAAAATTAAATAAAGCTCATGCAAAAATACAATTGGGATCAAATTTGACAAAAGGTTTGGGCGCTGGCGCAAAACACGAAATAGGACAGGCAGCAGCTGAAGAATCTTTAAATGATATCGTTGATTATATTAAAGGTAGTAATATGGTTTTTATAACTGCAGGCATGGGAGGTGGAACTGGAACTGGAGCTGCACATGTCATAGCAAGAGCAGCTAAAGAATTAAATATATTAACAGTTGGAGTTGTAACTCTTCCTTTTTCTTACGAAGGGCCAAAAAAAATGAGGATCGCACTTCAAGGATTAGAAGAGTTAAAAAAACATTTAGATACAAACATTATCGTACCTAATCAAAATTTATTCAAAATTATTACCGAGAAAACAACTTTTAAAAATTCTTTTGGATTATCAAATGATGTTTTAAAGTCCGGGGTACAAAGTGTTACAGATCTAATGGTAAGACCTGGTTTAGTAAATTTAGATTTCGCTGATGTAGAAACCATCATGAAAGGAATGGGAAAAGCAATGATGGGAACAGGTGAGGCAGAAGGAGAAAAGCGAGCTGAAGAAGCAACCAATGCTGCATTAAACAATCCTTTAATTGATGAATATTCTTTAAAAGGAGCGAAAGGCCTTTTAGTAAATATTACAGGAGGCGATGATCTTACTATGTTTGAAGTAGACGAAGCTGTAAATAAAATTAGAGCAGAAGTAGATCCAGAAGCAGAATTAATATTTGGATCAATCGAAGATGAGAATTTAAATGGAAAAATAAGAGTATCAATTGTTGCAACATCTTTAGATGGACAAGAACCTGATACTAAACCAGTAATTAGTATGGTTCATAGATTGAATAATAGAAATATTGGTTATAGCGATAGTTCAGTTAACACAGCTGTCAATAATCAAGCGACATTAAACGCTACAGAAGGAGCAACAGCTTTAAACATTAATCATGCAACAGATGAAAATAAAGCTATTCAAGGGAGTCTAGATCAAGAAGAAATTAAACATGAGAAAGTTTTTGAACCATCACTTGAAAATATTTCAATTGAAAGTGCCACTTATATTGAAAACACATCTCAAGCAGAAGAGAACATAAAAGACGAAGATCAAATGATGAAATTTGAGGTTGATAGTATTGAATTAGCAACCCCAGAGCTTTCATCTAATGATATGGAATACAATTTACTAAATCAGGATACAAATAACTTACTTAATCAAGATACTAACGAAGAAGGACCACAGGTCTTTGAAAACTCAAGCCCTGAAAAAGAAAGTCAAATTAAAGAGCCAGAAATGTTCGAGGAATCTAATTCGGAGGAAGATTTTGAAATACCTGCCTTTTTACGAAGACAAAAAAATTAAATGGAAGTTAAAAGAGAAATTTATGAATGCCACCATGTCACTGGAAAAAACAAAACACTATCCAGTGATGCTGAATCAAATATTAAGCATTATATCCCCTCAACATGGTGGCACGTTTATTGATTGTACCTTTGGCGGCGGCGGGTATTCTCAAGCTATTTTAAAATTTTCAGGAACCAAAGTTGTTGCTATTGATAGAGATAAATTAACTCAAAAATATGCAAATACATTGAAAAAAAAATTTCCTAAACGATTTAATTTTTTTCAAGAGAAGTTTAGCAATTTAAATAAAGTAGTTGAAAAACAAACAAATCCTAAGGCTATAATATTTGATTTAGGACTTTCATCATTTCAGCTAGTTGATAAAGAAAGAGGTTTTTCTTTTGATTCAAATAATTTTTTAAACATGGAAATGGGTATAAACGAATATTCTGCTTATGACGTTGTAAACACCTTAGATAAAAATTATTTAGCTAGAGCAATAAAGGTTTTGGGTGAAGAAAAAGACGGAAAAATTATTGCAAATAAAATTGATAAATATCGATCTAAAAAACCAATAACGAATTCTAAAGAACTTGCTTTTATTATTAAAAGTGCCAAAAAAAATTATAAAAATTATAAAAGAAATCCAGCTACAAAAACGTTTCAAGCTATTCGAATATTAGTAAATCAAGAATTAACAGAACTAATATCTGGATTGATTGAAGCAACAAAACTTCTAGCTAATGGAGGGATGTTAATTGTTGTCAGCTTTCACTCATTGGAGGATAAAATAGTAAAAAACTTTTTTAATCTTTATTCAAATTTAAAAAGAAATCCCTCAAGATATTTACCAATAAAGGAAAACGAATTAGACTTATTTAAATTAATTTCTAAAAAACCTCTTGTCGCTGACAAAAAGGAAATTAATAGCAATATCCGTTCCCGGTCTGCAAAGCTTAGATATGCAATACGAAATAATAATTCTTTTTTTTATCCAAGTGAATTCAAAAGTAAATTTATAAATTATTTAAAATTAGAAAGTAAAGAGATATGATAAATCAAAGTAAATGGATCAATTCACTTCCTAAAGCGAAAAAAGCATCTGACAAAACAATAGAACAAATAGATCATGACAAATGGATAAATACTATTCCAAAGAAAGAAGCTTATAGTTCTGTAACAAAATATACATATCTAACAGCTTTTTTTATTTGTGGTCTTATATTTGTATCTATAGTTAAAAATGAAACACGAAATTTGCAGAAAGAAATAAATAGTTTAGAAAGTTCTGTTAATTTAATAAAGTTTAATTTAGACCAGGCATTTTTGGATCATGAGATAATAACATCTCCTGAAAACGTATCATTATTAGCAAAAAAACATTTAGATACTGATTTTGCCCCTTACAAAATATCACAAATTAAACAGTTAAATACCCAAGGCGAGAATATTGCAAAGATAAATAAAAAAAAAGTATATAAACCTAAAAAATTATATTCAGATCCTAAATCTTTAAAAGATGAAATTAAAACTCATGTTTCAAAACGCATTGAAGAAAAAAAGGTAGAAATAGTTAATATTTACCACGAACCAAAAAGTGTAATTGACTTAAAAAAAGCAGGAAGATGGACCGTGGTTCAATTAGTTAAAGCTTTTTTAGGTATGCCAATTATACCTGGAAGATAGCTTTAATGAAAAATAAAAAAAAAAGTTTTTATTTTGATGACTATACAGAATCTGCATTTATTGAAGTTAGCAAACCAAATATTATAAAAGTTTCATTAAATAGAGTTACTTTTTTATCCTTTATTTTTTTTAGTTTAATAATTATTTTTGGTATAAAAATTATTTATTTATCTTTATCATCAGAAAAAAATGTTTTTAACAACATTACAAAAGAAGAATTTTTAGAAAAAAGAAGAGATATTGTTGATAGAAATGGATCAATCTTAGCTACTAATGTTATCCTTTATAATGTTGGCGTAAGACCAAAATTACTAAAAGAAAAAGAAAAAAAGAACTTATTGATTAAATTAAGCCTTTTATTTCCTGAACTAGATTTAGATAAAATTAAAAATAAGTTAAACAAAAAAGACTTTTTTTGGATTGACAAAAGATTAACGCCAGAAGAAAAGGATCAATTTTGGTTAATGGGTAATAAAGCTTTAGTTTTTGATAGAAAACAATCTAGAATTTACCCTCAACAAAATCTTTTTAGTCATATTTTAGGTCAGACTGATGACATGAATTCGGGAATTTCAGGAGTTGAAAAATTTTTTGATGAAAATTTAGAGAGAGAAGATAAAATTAACCTTCCATTAAAACTAACTTTAGATTCAAATTTACAACATTTAATTAGAAGTGAATTGCTCAAAGCTGAAAAAGATTTTCATAACATTGGTAGTGGTGCAATTTTAATGGATGTTGAAGAAGGGAAAATATTATCACTAGTATCTTTACCTGATTATGATTTGAATAAACGAGTTTCAATTGATGATAGTAATTTTACAAACAAAATTACTCTTGATGTTTACGAATTTGGATCTGTATTTAAAACTTTTACTGTAGCCGCAGGTTTAGAATATAAATTAATTAAATCAAATACAATATTTAAAAATTTAAAAAATACTTTAACTTGTGATAAATACACTATTAGTGAGCATGATAAATTACCTAAAAATCTAAGTGTTGAACAAATTTTAGTTCGATCTTCTAATATTGGAGCTGTTCGTATAGCTCAAAAAATTGGTATTGAAAAATATAAATCTTTTTTAAATAAACTAGGACTTTTTGATACTATTAATTTTGATTTAGAGGAAATTGGAACCCCAATCCCATTTAATTGGGGAAAGTGTAAGCTTGCTACTTCATCCTATGGACATGGTATTACAACCACTCCTCTACAACTGGCAAGAGCCTATGCTATTTTAGGAAATGGAGGGTATAAAATTAAGCCAACTATTTTAGAAACAAATAAAAATTTTTTGAAAGAAAAAGAGCAAATTATTTCTAACAAAACAAGCAGCACAATAAACTCGATGTTAAGAAAGGTTGTTAGCCTTGATGAAGGTACTGCAAAATTTGCCAATATTGATGGTTTTGATGTTGGTGGTAAAACAGGTACTGCACAAAAGTATAATTCAAATGCAAAACGTAATACATTTGTCTCACTTTTTCCTGCAAGTAAACCAAAATATGTATTGCTCGTAATTCTAGATGAACCAAAACCTGCACCTAATTTTGTATATGATATGCCACCATCACAAAAATTTCCTAATGGTTATAAACATAAGGGAGAAATGCGTAATACTTCAGGCTGGAACACAGTTGTTGTTGCGGGCAAAATTATAGAAAAAATTGGTCCAATTTTAGCCATAAATAACCTAGAAGCTTCAGCAAAATTTTAAATGTTTTTAGGTCAGCTACTCAAATCTGTAAGTAAAAACCACCAAAAAATAAATATTAGTGGAATTAGTTTTGACAGTAGAAAAGTAAAGAAAAATTATATTTTTTTTGCAATTAAAGGACAGCGCACATCAGGAACAAACTATATAAATGAAGCAATTTTAAATGGAGCTTCGGCAATTGTAAGTGATAAGAAATCTAAACATAACAGCATAAGCATACCGCTAATTTTAGTTAAAGATGTTAGAGAAAGTTTATCAGAAGCGTGTTCTAACTTTTATAATCAAAAACCAAAAAACATAGTTGCTGTAACAGGAACAAATGGAAAATCTTCGGTAGTTAATTTTTTTTTCCAAATTCTAAAACTTAATATGGTTTCAGTAGCTTCAATAGGAACTCTTGGCATACTTTCTAATAATTTTAAAAAAAAAACAAATTTAACATCCATAGATTCTTTATCATTACATAAAAATTTACAAATTCTAGCAAAAAATAAAATAAAAAATGTAATTTTAGAAGCCTCAAGTCATGGTTTAAAACAAAAAAGATTAAATAATATTAATATAAATACAGGAATATTTACAAATCTTAGTCACGACCATCTTGATTATCATAAAAATATGCAATCATATTTTAGTTCAAAACTTTACTTATTTAATCATCTAATGAAAAAAAATTCTAAAATTATTTCTGATGAAGATATTCCAGAATTTAAAATTATAAAAAAAATTGCAAATAAAAGAAAAATAAATAAAATTACAATTGGTACAAATTCTGGAAATATTAAAATTTTAAATAATGACTATAAGGAAAATAAGCAAATTATAAAAATTTCTATAAACTCAGTAGTTTATGAATTTGAAGTTTCACTTATAGGGTATTTTCAGATAAAAAATTTATTAATGGCAATTTTAGCTGCGTTAAGTTGTGGATTAAATAAAAATAAAATTTTTAGCAAAATACATAAAATAAAAGCGGTACCAGGCAGATTAGAATGTATAGCAAATTTAAATAATAATTCTAACATTATCTTGGATTTTGCACATACTCCAGACGCATTAGAACAAAGCCTAATTGCATTAAAAAAGCAATTTAATAAAAAAATTATAATAGTTTTTGGATGCGGTGGAGAAAGAGATAAAAAAAAAAGATATGCTATGGGTAGAATTGCTAGCAAATATTGTAGGAAAATTTTTGTTACTGATGACAATCCTAGAAATGAAAATCCTAAAGAAATAAGAAGTTCAATTATAAAAGGATGTAAAAAGGCGATTAACATTGGAAATAGAAAAAAAGCAATAATACTTGCAATTAGTGAATTAAAATCAAATGAAATTCTTCTTGTAGCAGGGAAAGGGCATGAAGAAACTCAAAATTATGGTTACAAAATTATAAGTTTTTCAGATAAAAAAATAATAAAAGAAATAATTTATAAAAAAAAATTATATTTTGAGAAAAAAAATTATCAAAAATTTCTGTTAAATAAAGCTTTTAATAAAAATAAAATTAAAAATATAAATTTCAG
>SHAO01000008.1 GCA_004213215.1 Candidatus Pelagibacterales bacterium
CCGCGCTTTCTTAAATAAATTTAAGCAGCGAGAGCAAATTTATCATTTGCAATTATAATTTAGCCCGATAACGACGGAACAATCCCGAACGAAAGAATAGCCTTTAGACACTCGTCGATTCTAGTTCACCCCCATAAGTTGTAAATGGTGGAGGTGCAGGGTACTGCCCCCTGGTCCGTAATGTTTATTACGAAATTCGTTTATCGTCGTAGTTGGAAAACCAACATCAATAATATAAAACATTATTTAAAATATTCAATTTTATAATTATAAATGCCGCTATCAGATCAGCAAAAAAAAGAAATATTAGAGCAGCAAGCTCAAAAAAACATAACAAAAAGGGTAACGTCTCCTGAATTAGAAAAAATACTATATGAAGCGATGCCAGTTCTAGATCATGGATTTATAAGAGTTGTTGATTATATGGGAGATGACTCGTCAATAGTACAATCAGCTAGAGTTTCTTATGGAAAGGGAACAAAAAAAATTTCGACAGACAGTGGTTTAATTAAATATTTAATGAGACATAGGCACAGCACTCCATTTGAAATGTGTGAAATAAAATATCACGTTAAATTACCAATATTTATAGCAAGACAATGGATTAGACATAGAACTGCGAATGTTAATGAATATTCAGCAAGATATTCAATATTAGATAAAGAATTTTATATGCCTTCCAAAGATCATCTTGCTGCACAATCAACAAGCAATAGACAGGGCAGAGGAGATCTCATTAATGGTAAACAGGCAGATGAAATTTTAAATATTTTAAAAAAAGATGCAGAACAAACATATGATAATTATGAATTAATGCTTAACGAAAGATTTGATGGGACAACTATAAATAAAAATAATAAAGGCTTAGCCAGAGAACTTGCTCGAATGAATTTAACTTTAAATACATATACCCAATGGTATTGGAAGACAGATTTATTAAATCTTTTAAATTTTTTATCACTTCGAGCAGACAGCCATGCTCAATATGAAATAAGAGCCTACGCTGATTTAATGGTTGAAACTTTAAAAAAATGGGTACCAATTACTTTTGATGCATTTATGGATTATAGGGTGGGTGGTATGGAATTATCAGCTAAAGGTAAAAAAGTTATTCTTAAAATGTTAAGAGGCGAGAAATGCGATCTTGAAAGCTCTAAACTTTCTAAAAGAGAATGGAATGAATTAATGGAATCTTTTGGTTTTAAAGAAAAGATCCTTTAACTCTTATAGCCATTTCTTTAAAAATTTTAGAGATTTTATGATTTGGATTTGTTTCCACAAGAGGCTTTCCAGAATCAGCAGCAACTCTTAAATCAATATCAATTGGTATTTTTCCAAGAAATTCTTTTTTATAATCTTTAGCTACTTTTTCTACTCCGTTTTCTCCAAAAATATTATACTTTTTTCCATCATCAGTTTCAAAAAAACTCATATTATCGACAAGACCAAGTATGGGAACTTTTAATTTATCAAACATATTAATTCCTCGTTTAACATCTAATAAGGCAATTTCTTGTGGCGTTGAAACAATAATAGCACCATCAACTTTAATTTCTTGAGCAAATGTTAATTGTGTATCTCCTGTTCCAGGCGGCATATCTACAATTATAAAATCTAATTCACTCCAAAGAACTTTTTGAGTAAAAGTTTTAATCGCACTAGTAACCATGGGCCCCCTCCAAATCATTGGAGTATCTTTATCAACTAAAAAGCCAATAGACATACATTGAATTCCATACTGGGTAATTGGTGTCATACTTTTTCCATCCTCACTTTTAGGTTTTTCATTTATTGACATCATTTTAGGTAATGACGGCCCATAAATATCTGCATCAAGAATTCCAACTTTTGACCCAACGGTTTTTAAAGCTAGAGCAAAATTCATGGCAAAAGTAGACTTGCCAACACCCCCTTTAGCACTGGATATTGCTATAGTAAATTTAGTGCCTTTTATGGGATTTTTTGTAAAGCTTTTTGGAGCAGTATCCTTTTTGAGATTATCGTTTAAACCGGCAGTCTTTTTGTCCATATCTTCTATCTTAACTTGTTTTTACAAATAAAATCACTATATAAAGTGTCATGGCAAACGAAAATGATTTTAAAGGTGGTAGCCCATGGGGATCGCCTCCAGGGGGAGGAAATGGTTCAGGGCGGGGTGGACAAAGACCACCTAACATCGACGAAGTTATAGAAAAAATCCAAAAATTAATTAACAAATTAATCCCAGGTGGAAAATCTGGTGGAAGCAAACCAATTATTTTTGGACTTTTATTACTGATAGTTGTTTGGGCTTTCAGCGGTTTATATAGAGTATTACCAGATGAGCAGGGTGTTGTTCTAAGATTTGGAAAATTTGTTTCCACGACCCAACCAGGTTTAAATTATCACATCCCTTATCCAATAGAAAGTGTTCTTACTCCAAAAGTTACAAAAGTTAATAGAATTGATGTTGGGTTTAGATCAGCAAGTGATTCAGGTAGATCATCAGGAATTGGAGACGTTCCTGAAGAAAGTTTGATGCTAACAGGTGACGAAAATATTGTTAATATAGATTTTTCAGTTTTCTGGGTAATAAAAGATGCTGGAAAATTTTTATTTAAAATTCAAAGTCCTGTTGAAACAGTAAAAGCCGCCGCCGAAACTGCAATGAGAGAAGTTATAGCAAAAAGCAGACTTCAACCAATATTAACTGAGGGAAGATCAAGTATAGAAATTGAAACTCAAGAAATTATTCAAGAAATTTTAGATGAATACGAATCTGGTATTCAAGTTACACAAGTACAAACTCAAAAAGCAGATCCACCAGATCAAGTTATCGATGCTTTTCGAGATGTTCAAGCAGCCAGAGCTGATATGGAAAGATCAAAAAATGAAGCAGAAGGTTATGCGAACGATGTAATACCAAGAGCAAGAGGGGACGCAGCAAAAATTTTACAAGAAGCAGAAGCATACAAAAAACAAGTTGTTGCTGCAGCAGAAGGTGAAGCTAGTAGATTTTTAGCTATATATAATGAATATGCAAAAGCTAAAATAGTAACTCAAGAGAGAATGTATCTTGAGACAATGGAAAAAGTGTTAGCAGATATCAATAAAGTAATTATAGATAAAAAATCTGGAGGAGTAGTTCCTTATTTACCTTTACCGGAACTATCTAAAAAGGTGACAAATTAATATGAAAATAAATAAATTTATAATTCCAATTATAGTTGGTATTGGTTTTTTAGTTTTTTTATCACTTTTTGTGGTTAAGGAAACTAATCAAGCAATTGTTCTACAATTTGGTGACCCAAAGAAAGTAATTGTTGAGCCTGGTCTTCAAGTAAAAATACCATTTATTCAAAACGTAGTTTTCTTAGATCGTAGAATTTTAAATTTAGATGCACCACCAATTGAGGTTATTGCGTCTGACCAAAAAAGGTTAATAGTTGACGCCTATGCAAGATTCAAAATTGCAGATCCTTTAAAATTCTATATTTCTGTAGGTGATGAAAGAGTTGTTAGATCGAGACTTTCTACAATTATAAATTCAAGAATAAGAAGTGTTCTAGGTACTCAAAGTTTGGCAACTTTACTATCTGAAGATAGAACTAAACAAATGGCAATTATTCAAGATGGTGTTGACACCGAAGCTAAAAGTTTTGGTGTAGATGTAATTGATGTAAGAATAAAAAGAGCAGATTTGCCACAAGCTAACAGTGAAGCAATATACAAAAGAATGCAAACAGAAAGAGAAAGAGAAGCAAAAGAATTTAGAGCAAAGGGAGCCGAGATGGCAGTTACTATTACCTCAACTGCAGACAAAGAAGTTACTGTACTTTTAGCGAATGCTAAAAAAGAATCTGAAATTATGAAAGGTGAAGGAGACGGCCAAAGAAATAAAATATTTGCAAATGCATTTGGAAAAGATCCACAATTCTTTTCTTTTTATAGAGCGATGCAAGCCTACGAAAAGGCTCTAATAGGCGGAGATACATCTTTAATTCTTTCTCCTGATAGTGATTTCTTTAAATTTTTTGGAAATTCAGGAATTATTAAAAAACAATAAATAATTAGATGAAAGAACTCATCATTGCGATAGGTCTTTTATTATTTATCGAAGGTATTCTATATGCCTTATTTCCATCAAAAATGAAAAATATGCTTAAAACTATTGAAAAACTACCCATTAGTCAGCTAAGGACAGTCGGATTATTTTTTGCTCTAATTGGTTTTGCAATTGTTTGGTATTTTAAGGGATAAAAGAAATGAGACTTTATAAAAAAATTAAAGAATTTAGCTTAATTTTTGTTTTATTAGGTTTCTCTTCATCATTAGTTCAGAGCAAAACGCCCCCAAGTTCATTTGCAGATCTAGCTGAAAAATTGATGCCTTCAGTGGTAAATATATCTAGTACACAAACAATTAAAGCAACATCTAATCCATTTCCTTTTCAATTTCCTCCAGGCTCTCCGTTTGAAGACATGTTCAAAGAGTTTAATACACCAACAGAAAGAAAGGCTACGGCTCTCGGGTCTGGTTTTATTATTGATAAAGCAGGAATAGTAGTAACAAACAACCATGTAATTCAAGGAGCTGAGGATATTCTCGTTAGTGTAAACGGTTCTAAAGAATATAAAGCAAAAATAATAGGAGCAGATCCTTATATGGATTTAGCTGTTTTAGAAATAGATTCTGACGAAGAATTTATACCTGTAAATTTTGGAGACTCAGACAAAGCTCGAATTGGTGATTGGGTAATGGCAATTGGAAACCCATTTGGTTTTGGAGGCACCGTCACAGCAGGAATAATTTCTTCTAGAAATAGAGATATCGGTTTAACTCGATACGATGATTTTATCCAAACTGACGCATCTATTAACCAAGGAAATTCTGGAGGCCCTCTTTTTAATTTAGATGGAGAGGTTATAGGAATCAATACAGCTATTATTGCTCCAGGACAAACTGGATCAATTGGAATAGGTTTTGCAATACCAGCCAATCCAGCATCTAATGTAATTGATCAACTAATAAAATTTGGAGAAACAAAAAGAGGTTGGTTGGGAGTGAGAATTCAAGAAGTAACAAAAGAGATTGCTGATTTAGAAAAATTAGAAAAGCCAGAGGGAGCTCTTGTTGCAAGTGTTTCAGAAAATAGCCCTGCAGATAAAGCGAAAATAAAAGCTGGCGATATAATTTTAATGTTTGATGGTAAAAAGGTTGATACAATGCGATCACTTCCAAAACTAGTAGCTCAAACTAAAGTTGGAAAAAAAGTTATACTTAAAATTTGGAGAAATCAAAAATTAATTTCAAAAAAAGTAATATTAGGACGATTAGAATCTTCCGAACAATTTAAAGCAGAAGAAAAACCTGAAATAGATACAAGTAAGTTCGCAAGCATTGAAGATTTAAAAATTTTGGTAAGAGATTTAAATAAAGGTGATATATCAGAACGTGAATTACCAAAAAATACGACTGGAATAGTTGTTATGGAAATCTTAAAAGGCAGTCCCCTTACATTTGTTTCTGTTGGAGATATAATTGTGGAATTACAAAAGAAAAAAGTTATAAATTCAAATCAATTTTCTAATTTACTTAAAGAAACTATTAAAAAGGGAGAAGACACTCTTTATCTAGCCATTTATAATTCAAGTAATCAAAGAAGCTATATAACTATAAAAATAAAATAGAGTTTACATTTAAGCTTTAAATAGATGAAGCAAGAAAAAAAAGTAATACTATTAGCTGGACCCACGGCTTCTGGAAAATCTAAATTATCAATTAAGCTAGCAAAAGACATCAGTGGTGAGATTATAAATGCTGATAGTATGCAAATTTATAAAGAAATTTCTATTTTAACTTCTAGACCTAATGAACAGGACGAAAAAATTATAAAACACCATTTGTATGGTTTTAACTCTGTAAAGAAAAAGTTTTCCACAGGACTTTGGCTTAAAATGGTTTCAAAAAAAATTGAAGAACTATGGAGCATAAACAAAACCCCAATTGTTGTTGGTGGTTCAGGCTTATATTTTAAAGCATTAACAGATGGATTGGTTAAAATCCCAGACATACCAAATGATTTAAAATCTGAAGTAAGATCATTACATAAAAAATTAGGCCAAAAAATTTTTTTTCAAAAACTAATAGAAATAGATCCTATGGTTAAAAATTTAATTTTACCATCAGATGTACAAAGATCTATGAGATCATATGAAGTTAAAAAATTTACAAATAAATCTCTATTTGAACTAATAAAAGAAACAAAACCAAATTTTGAGAAAAGAGTTTTTAAAAAAATATTTATTAATACTCCTAAGGAAGAATTGCATAAAAAAATAGAAAAAAGAGTCATACAAATGTTTAATGATGGAGTTATTGAAGA
This sequence comes from Candidatus Pelagibacterales bacterium, assembly GCA_004213215.1. GTDB lineage: Bacteria > Pseudomonadota > Alphaproteobacteria > Pelagibacterales > Pelagibacteraceae > AG-414-E02. The sequence goes on from SHAO01000008.1 coordinate 6,365, forward strand.
GGTAAAAAATTTCTTTAAGATGAAAGTATATAAAGAGTTATCTGCAAACAAAATAATCGGAATTAATGAAATAAAATTACATATAAAGGGAAAACTTACATTAGACACCACGAAAAATTTAGTAGCTCTGAAAACAAGACAGTACGCAAAAAGACAATTTACTTGGTCAAGAGGTCATATGAAATCGTGGGAAATGATTTATTCTTCAAATATTAAAGATTTATTTGAAAAAGCCATTAATAAAATATCCTAAAACTTGACCATAACTAAAACTCAGTTAGATTGGTCTTTATGGCAAATTTATTTACAGGTGCAGAAATAGTATTTAAAGTTTTGGAAGACCATGGGGTGGAGCATATCTTTGGTTATCCTGGTGGAGCTGTTTTGCCAATTTATGACGAACTTAAAAATCATACAAAAATAAAACATATTTTAGTTAGACATGAACAGGGAGCTGGACATGCAGCAGAAGGGTATGCGAGATCTTCAGGAAAACCAGGTGTATTATTAGTAACCTCTGGACCCGGCGCAACAAATGCTGTTACAGCCTTGACTGATGCTTACATGGATTCAATCCCATTAGTTTGTATTACCGGCCAAGTTCCAACACATCTTATTGGAACAGATGCATTTCAAGAATGTGACACAACAGGAATAACTAGACCGTGCACTAAACACAACTGGTTAGTAAAAGATGTAAATAAATTATCTTCAATTTTAAATAAAGCATTTGAAGTAGCTACAACGGGTAGACCTGGGCCAGTTTTAGTAGACATACCTAAAGATATTCAATTTAAAAAGGGAAAATACATAAAATTTAAAGAAGTAAAAAAAAATGAAAACAAATCAAATATTACTTTTAATGGAATAGATAATAGTATTGAACAAGCAATTGAGTTGATTAAAAAATCTTCAAAGCCTATTTTTTATACCGGGGGAGGCGTAATTAACTCTGGACCAAAAGCAACAGAGTTATTGCGTGAATTAGTTTCATTAACAGGTTTTCCAATAACGTCAACTCTTCAGGGTTTAGGAGCATTCCCTGGAGACGATAATCAATTTTTGGGAATGCTAGGTATGCATGGAACTTATGAAGCTAATAACGCAATGCATGATTGTGATTTAATGATAAATATTGGTGCGCGTTTTGACGATAGGATAACAGGAAAGATCGATGAATTTTCCCCAAAGTCAAAAAAAATTCATATTGATATAGATCCTTCTTCAATAAATAAAAATGTTAGTGTTGATTTAGCTATTGTCGGAGATGTTAAATTTGTTTTAAAAAAATTAATTTCATCTATAAAAGAAAAATATCCAAACTTTGCAGACTCTAATAAACAAGGAATATCTTCTTGGTGGAAACAAATTGAATTATGGAGAAAGAAAAATTCATTAGGGTTTTCAAATAGTAAAGAAGTTATAAAACCACAATATGCCGTTCAAAGATTGTATGAACTTACTAAAGCTCAAGATACTTTTATAACAACAGAAGTAGGCCAACATCAAATGTGGGCTGCTCAACACTATAAATTTAATAAACCTAATAGATGGATGACCTCTGGTGGGTTAGGTACAATGGGTTATGGTTTACCTGCGGCTATAGGGGTTCAAGTAGCAAATCCAGATAAGCTAGTAATAGATATTGCGGGTGAAGCATCTGTTTTAATGACCATGCAAGAAATGTCTACAGCAGTTCAATATAAACTGCCAATAAAGATATTTATTCTTAATAATGAATACATGGGAATGGTTAGGCAGTGGCAAGAATTGTTGCATGATAAAAATTATTCAGAAAGTTATACAGCAGCTTTGCCTGACTTTGTAAAATTAGCAGAGGCTTATGGTTGTGTAGGCATTAGAGCCAACAAACCAGACGAGTTAGATAAAAAAATTTCCGAGATGCTAGCTTCGAATAAACCAGTGATTTTTGATTGTGTTGTTGACAAAACAGAGAATTGTTATCCAATGATACCATCTGGAAAACCTCACAACCAAATGTTGCTTGGTAAACAAGATGAGGATGATAAAATTTCTGAAGAAGGAAAAGTTTTAGTTTAATTATGATTAAGTCAGCATATAGTTTTGCAACTCAAAAAGAAAAAATAAAACAGCATATAATTGTTGTTTGGGTTGATAATGAAACAGGTGTTTTAGCTAGGGTTGTTGGTTTATTCTCTGGAAGAGGCTATAATATTGATTCACTTGCTGTAGCAGAAGTAGATAAAAAAAAAAATATTTCACGAATTACTATCGCAACATCAGGGACACCACAAGTACTTCAACAAATAAAACTCCAATTAGGAAAACTTGTTCCAGTTCATAAGGTTGCTGATTTTCCAAGCAATAAAAAAACCCTTATGAGAGAAATGGCGCTATTAAAGATTGTTGCTTCAAAAACTCAGCTAGAAAAGGCCAAAAATTTATGCAAAAAATACAAATATATTATTTTGGATAAAACAGAAAAATCATTTGTATTTGAGATTTCTGCTTTAAAGAAGGAAATTGATGATTTAATAAAAAAATTACAACCTCTTGGTTTAGCAAGTGCATCTAGAACAGGAGTTGTTGCAATGACTAAGGGGTCAGAAATTTATCAACAAGATTAAAGGAAAAAATTATGAAAATGTTATATGAAAAAGATACAAATGTGGATTTAATTAAGTCAAAAAAAATTGCAATTTTTGGATATGGAAGTCAAGGTCATGCTCATGCGCTTAATTTAAAAGATAGTGGTGTTAAAGAAGTAGTGGTTGCGCTTAGAGATGGATCTTTAAGCAAAGCAAAAGCTGAGTCAAAAGGATTAAAAGTAATGAACTTGTCCGATGCTGCAGAATGGGCAGATGTAGTTATGATACTAACACCTGATGAATTGCAAGCAACAATATACAAAAATCATATTGAACAAAGAGTTAAAGAAGGAACTAGTATAGCTTTCGCACATGGCCTAAATATTCATTATGATCTTATTAATGCTAGAAAAGATTTAGATGTATTTATGGTGGCACCAAAAGGACCAGGTCATTTAGTTAGAAGCGAGTATGAAAAAGGTGGTGGAGTACCTTGTCTGTTTGCTGTCCATCAAAATGGATCAGGAAAAGCAAGAGAGCTTGCTATGTCATATGCTTCTGCAGTTGGCGGAGGGAGATCTGGCATTATAGAAACAACTTTTAAAGATGAAGTAGAAACAGATCTGTTTGGAGAACAAACAGTTTTGTGCGGGGGATTAGTTGAGCTAATTAAAAATGGATACGAGACTTTAGTCGAAGCTGGTTACGAACCAGAAATGGCGTATTTTGAAACTGTTCATGAAGTTAAATTAATAGTTGATTTAATTTATGAAGGTGGGATTGCAAATATGAATTACTCTATTTCAAACACCGCAGAGTATGGAGAATATGTTTCTGGTCCAAAAATTATAAATAAAGAAGAAACAAAGAAAAAAATGAAAGAAGTTTTGATGGCTATTCAATCAGGAAAATTTACTAAAGAATGGATGAATGAATGTAAAAATGGTCAAAAAAACTTCTTAAAAACGAGAAAAAATCTAGCTGACCACCCAATTGAAAAAGTTGGAAAAAAGCTCCGAGATATGATGCCTTGGATAGGTAAAAATAAACTCGTTGATAAATCAAAAAATTAGGAAATATCGATAATTTTTTGTTCTAAAATAAAAAATCTTTTGCATAAAGAACGTTGAGGTTGTACATTGTTTTAAGAAACTGTACCTAATTTAAAAAACTATGTCTGACAAAAATAGAGTTTATATATTTGATACAACGATGCGAGATGGTGAGCAGTCACCCGGAGCATCTATGAGTCTTGAAGAAAAAATTCAAATTTCCAGAGTTTTTGATGAACTAGGTGTTGATATTATAGAAGCGGGATTTCCAATTGCTTCTCCCGGTGATTTCGAAGCTGTTACAGAAGTTAGTAAAATTTTGAAGAAATCAATACCTTGTGGTTTATCAAGGCATATTAAAAAAGATATTGATGCATGTTATGAAGCATTAAAATCAGCAAAAAGATTTAGAATTCATACTTTTATTTCAACAAGCCCACTTCATATGAAACATAAATTGAATAAATCACCTGAAGATGTTGTTGAAGCAATAAAAGAACATGTAACTTATGCAAGAAAATTTACTGATGATGTGGAATGGTCTTGTGAAGATGGAACAAGAACAGATATGGATTTTATGTGTAAAACTGTTGAGCTTGCAATTAAATGTGGAGCAAAAACAATTAATATACCTGACACCGTTGGATACACTATCCCTTTAGAATTTAAAAAAATAATTGAGACTCTTATTAATAAAGTGCCAAACATAGACAAAGCTATTTTGTCAACTCACTGCCATAATGATTTAGGTTTAGCCGTGGCTAATTCTTTAGCAGGTGTTTCAGCAGGAGCTAGACAGATTGAGTGTACAATTAATGGGATAGGAGAGAGAGCTGGCAATGCCGCTCTTGAAGAACTTGTAATGGCAATGAAAACTAGAAATGATTTAATGCCATTTAAAACAGGAATAAATACAAAATTATTAAGCAAAGCATCTAAAGTAGTATCAAATGCAACTGGTTTTCCTGTTCAATTTAATAAAGCAATAGTTGGAAAAAATGCTTTTGCACACGAATCTGGAATACATCAAGATGGAATGCTTAAAAATAGAAATACTTACGAAATTATGACTCCAGAAAGTGTTGGTGTTAAACAAACTTCTCTAGTTATGGGAAAACATTCTGGAAGACATGCATTTAAAGATAAATTAACTGATCTAGGTTATAAGGATATTACAGATGATGTGATTCAAACTGCTTTTGGTAAATTTAAAATTCTTGCAGATAAAAAAAAGCATGTATATGACGAGGATATTGCAGCTTTAGTAGATGATAGCTTAATCAAAGAAGATAATGTAATCACACTAAAATCTTTAAAAGTATTTGCTGGGACAGGAGAGCCTCAAAAAGCAGATATGACATTAGAGGTATACGGAGACATTATGAAAGCTACAGAAATAGGAGACGGTCCAGTAGATGCTATTTTTAAATGTATAAAAAAATTATATCCACATGATGTAAAACTTCAACTTTATCAAGTGCATGCAGTAACAGAAGGGACGGACGCGCAAGCTACAGTAAGTGTGAGAATTGAAGAAAATGGAAAAACTACAGTTGGTCAAGCAGCTGACACTGATACTCTTGTCGCTTCAGCAAATGCTTATTTGAATGCTTTAAATAAAATGATTATAAAGAGAAAAAAAACAGCACCAGATGAACATCAACAACAAAAAAATTATCAAAGTCAAAAAATGAGAGGAATATAAATGTTTAAATTTGGAGTGAGTAACTTAAGCAAGATTTGGTCAACTGATATGGCTATAGATCTGGGTACAGCTAACACTTTAGTATTTGTTAAGGGAGAAGGAATTGTTCTTAATGAACCATCAGTAGTAGCCATCATTGAAGAAAAGGGTAAAAAATCAGTCCTTGCTGTAGGGGATGAAGCAAAAACAATGCTTGGAAGAACTCCTGGAAATATAACTGCTGTGAGACCTTTGAGAGATGGTGTGATAGCCGATTTTATAGTGACTGAAGAAATGATTAAACATTTCATTAAAAAAGTTCATAAAAGAAAAGCCTTTGCCAATCCAAGAATATTAATATGTGTTCCAACTGGATCGACGCCTGTAGAAAGAAAAGCTATTCAAGATTCAGCATTAGCAGCTGGAGCTAGAAAAGTTAATTTGATTGAAGAGCCAATAGCAGCAGCAATTGGTGCAGGCTTGCCAATTTCAGAAGCTACCGGTTCCATGGTAATAGATATTGGTGGTGGAACTACAGAAATTGCCGTTTTGTCTTTAGGTGGAGTAGTTTATGCGAACTCATTAAGGGTAGCAGGTGATGCAATGGACGCTGGTATCATTTCGTATATGAGAAAACAATTTAATTTATTAGTCGGGGAAGCAAGTGCAGAAAAAATAAAAAAAGAAATCGGCACAGCAGTACCAACAAGTAATAATACCTACTTAATGAAAGGTAGAGACATTCGATCAGGAACACCTAAAGAAATATCTTTAAAAGAGGAAGATACTGCAGAAGCTTTAAAACCGATCTTAAGTCAAATTTTAGCTGGAATTAAAGATGCTTTAGAAAAAACGCCCCCAGAACTCTCAGCAGATCTAGTTGATATGGGTTTAGTGCTGACTGGAGGAGGGGCTCTTCTTAAAAATATAGACAAACTTATTACAAAAGAAACAGGACTGCCTGTTCAAATCGCAGAAGACCCGCTGTCTTGTGTAGCTATTGGAACTGGTAAGGCTTTGGATCAAGAAGAAGCATTTAGTAATATGCTAATAAATGGATGATTTTTATAGTTAAAACATTATGGAAACAAGTCGTGACGATGTTGGTATAGCAATTCGCTCTGCTTTTTTAACTAAAAGCACTAAACAAAAATTTTCATTATTTGCGCTTATAATCCTTTCAATAGCACTTCTTTTTACTGAAACAATAGAAACAAAACCGCTTAATTTTTTTAGAGCTTTTGTTAAAGATGCAATTTATCGAGGAGCTCTAGTTGTTTCAGCTCCATCAAAAAGTATTAATAATTTTTCTGGTTTCATTAAAGAGCACCTAAGTCTTTATGATGATTACGGTAAATTAAAAAAAGAAAATAGTGAATTAAAAAATCAAATTTCAGGAAAAGATTTTTTAGAATTAGAAAATAATCAATTAAGAAGGTTAATTGATGAGCAAATATCTTCATCTTCCAATCTATTAAGTGCAAGAGTTATGTTGGATAAACAAAGTCCTTACCTCAACTCTTTCATTATTAACATAGGAAGTAATAAAAAAATAAAAAATGGAATGGCAGTTTTGGATAGTAAAAACTTTATTGGCAGGATAGTTGACGTAAATTATTTTTCATCTAGAGTTTTGCTTGTTTCTGATTTAAATAGCAAAATTCCTATTATAACTGAACCGTCAGCGCACCATGCTATTTTAAGTGGACATGGAAAAAATAAACCAACCCTGGAATATTTACCTGAAAATCACAATATTAAGAATGGTGATAAAGTTTATACATCAGGGAGAGAGGGGATATTTTCACCAGGGATCCCTATAGGAAAGGTTAGAATTGAAGACAATGTTGTAAAAGTTCTATTATTTTCAGATCTAAGCCAAATTACTTTTGTAAATATTAATTTGGAAAATATTAATAAAATTGAATAAATTTATATGGCTTATGTAAATAAACAAATAAAGTTTAAATTTTTAGAGCTTGTACCTCTTTTACTTCTTTTTTATATTTCATTAAATGGACATTCTGTAATTGATCTAAAATATTTTTCTATTAATGTTCATTATATTCTTGTCTATTATTGGGTTTTAAGGCAGCCCCGAATGTTGGGTTATGGATTCATATTCATGTCAGGGGTGATTAGTGACGTCGTATTTGGACTCCCTTTAGGTGTTAATGCTTTATCTTTACTAATAATAGCTGCAGTAGCTACCTACGCAAGAGTTGTGACTGTTAGAATAACACTACTAAGTGATTGGATAAGTTTTATTCCAGCATTGTTAGTTGCAAATTTTATTTACTTTTTATCATTATATTTTTCAAACTATTCTGTGGACTATTTATTTCTTTTTAAAAACTCTATTTTTACATTTATTTTTTATCCAATTTTATGGTCAGTTTTTACATTAATCTTAAACCTAACAAAATCATAATCTATGCTTAGTTTTTCAGAAACTTTTCAAAGCAAATCAAGAACTATTACAAGACGAATGTTTATTTTGTCTTCATTAAAAATAACAATTTTTATTGCTATAATTGTGCGATTATTTTATTTGCAAATTTCTGAAAATATAAAATGGAGAACTCTTTCAGACAAGAATCGTCTAAGAGAATGGAAAACAATACCACAAAGAGGAATAATAGAGGATTATTTTGGAAATAAAATTGCAAAAAACACCCAAGTATTTCAGTTGCATATGCTTCCAGAAGATGTACCCAATATAGAAGAACTTTTTTTTAGACTATCAAAAATAATTGATTTTAATAAAAAGACACAAACTTCTTTAATAAGAAGAATGAAGAAACGTAAACCTTGGGAACCCATAATAATTTCAGACAACTTATCTTGGAAAGAATTTTCAAGATTGAATCTTTTTTTGCATGAAATGCAAGGAATAAAGCCTGTTGTTGCTGTAGCAAGACAATATTTAGATGAAGGATCCTCTTCACATATCATAGGATATGTTTCAGAAATGAGTGTAAAAGATTTAGAAAGTAGTGAATTATTAAGATCGATTAATGCTCCAGGATTGAAGACAGGTAAAAACGGTTTAGAAAAATATTTAAATGAAGAAATGATAGGACAGCCAGGACTTCAAAGATTTGAGGTTAATGCTTACGGCAAAAGAATCAAAGAACTTAAATTAATACAAGGTGTTCCAGGTAAAAATTATAGAACAACTTTAGATATAGAGGTTCAAAAATTTGCAAGTGAATTACTAAAAGATAAAAGTGGATCAATTTGTGTAATGGATATTTATACTGGAGACATTATAGCAATGGTATCTAGCCCTACTTATGATGCAAATAAATTTGTGCACGGCATAAGTTCTAAAGATTGGCAAAATCTTATCAACGATGATAAAAAGCCTTTAATTAATAAGTCTATATCAGGAACTTATCCTCCTGGCTCAACTATTAAACCACTTGTTGCACTATCAGCATTAGAAAACGATGTTATTAGTCCTAAAACTACAGTCGAGTGCAGAGGGTCAATTGAACTCTACGGTCATAAATATCATTGTTGGAAAGAGAAAGGACACGGATTTATGAGGTTAAGAGAAGCAATCAAGCAATCTTGTGACATTTATTTTTACGAAGCTGCAAGAAGATTAGGGATTGATCGTTTAGCTATTACGGCAAATAAATTTGGATTAGGAAATAAAGTTTTAGATTTTTTAATTGAGGAAAAAAAAGGACTTGTTCCAACAACAAAATGGAAATTAAGAAATATTGGTAAAGGATGGGTATTGGGAGAGACTTTACTTGCTGGGATCGGACAAGGTTATTTTCAGGCTACACCAATACAACTTTGTCTAATGTCTGCGCAACTTGCTAATGGTGGACATAAAATCGAACCAAAGATAATTTATAATGAAAAAACTTCTCAATTTACTTCTGGCATTATGAGAAATCAATTTGAAAAATTATATAGAAATAAAGAAAATGTTAAATTTGTACTAGATGCTCAATTTGGTGCAAATAATGAACCAATGGGAACTTCCTATAGATCGCGTCATATTAAATCAGAATATATATATGCAGGGAAAACTGGAACATCTCAAATTAGATCAATTACTGCGGAAGAACGAAGGTTAAAAATAAAACAAAAAGATTTACCTTATAAGAGAAGAGATCATGCGCTTTTTATTGCATTTGCGCCTTACAAAAATCCGAAATATGCAATTAGTATTGTAATTGAACATGGGGGAACTGGAAGCTCAAGTGCTGCACCAATAGCAAAAAAAATAATAAAAAAAGTTTTGGATAGACACCAATTAAGAAAAAAATATCATACAAATTTACTATGGGATATTTAAAAAATGATAAAAACACATTTTAAAAGAGACAATCATAGTTTAAGAGATAAAATTCTTGCTTTAGATTTTTTATTAATTTTTTCTATTTTATTGTTAGGAATAATTAGTTTATTTGCAATGTATTCAACAGAGCAAGGAAAACTAGGTTATTATACCAAAAGTCACCTATATAGATTTTTTACTTTTTTTATACTTTTTATAATAATCTCTTTTTTTAGAATCCAGGTTTGGTTCAAGTCAGCCTATTTTTTTTATTTTTTAGTATTAGCCTTATTATTTGCAGTTGATCTCTTTGGAGTTACAGCCTCAGGATCAAAACGTTGGATAAGTTTATTTTTTATTAATCTTCAACCATCAGAGTTAATGAAAATTGCTTTGATTATTTTTTTAGCAAGATTTTATTACAAAATTCCTACAGAAAATCTCACAAATTTAAAAAATATTATTGTCCCGTTCTTTGCAGTATTTGTACCAGTTTTGTTAGTTGGTGCTCAACCAGATTTAGGGACGGCATTATTAATTTTAATTGGTGGCATTACTGTAATCTGGTTAACAGGATTAAAACTAAAAATTTTCTTATACTCATTTTTATTTGGAATTTGTTTGCTACCAGTTGGAATATCATTTTTAAAACCATATCAAAAATCTAGAATTTTAACCTTTTTAGAACCTGAGAGAGACGCCCTTGGAGCTGGTTATCAGATCATCCAATCAAAAATTGCTTTGGGTTCAGGAGGTATTTTTGGAAAAGGATTTCTACAAGGAAGTCAAAGTTATCTGGACTATTTACCAGAAAAACATACAGATTTTATATTCACTTTATTTTCCGAAGAATTTGGTTTTATAGGATCTTTAACGCTATTACTAATTTATGTTTTAATTATATACAGAATTACTGCAATTGGTCAAAATTCTAGAAATAACTTTGCAAAGTTATATTGCTTTGGTTTTGCTGCAGCATTTTTCGTTTATGTTGCCGTTAACATGTCAATGGTTCTTGGTTTACTACCCATAGTAGGAGCACCGCTTCCAATTATGTCATATGGTGGTTCGTCAATGCTCGCTGTAATGATAGGCTTAGGTATCGTGATGAGCTGCAAAATTTACCAGGAAGATGACATAAATTAATAAATTCAAGCTTTTTTTAAACAACTTGAGATTGTATTATTCGCTATTAATTTCACTTTAAATTTCTAATTTATTTTTTTTTTAGTTTTTAAAAATAGATTTTTTGTGCTTTACTAAAACAATGTTTAAAACTTTACGGGGAACCGAAAACAAACAGTTAAATCATAATGGTCGATCACATATTGGTGAGACTATGCAGTTTGAAGGTGACTTAAGATCTTCAGGATCTTTAGATATTGCTGGATTAGTGAACGGCAATATATTTGTTTCAGATATGACTATAACTGAAGCTGGATCGGTAAGAGGGTCGATAGAGGCGGAAAGCATTGAAGTTAACGGACATGTAGAAGGTAAAATCTCTGCGGATGTTGTCATAGTTGGAAAAAATGCAGTAATAAAAGGTGATATTTTTTTTAAGAATACTTTAAAAACAGAAGAAGGCGCTGATATTGATGGTTATATAAAAAGATTGAGTAAAGGTAAGTCAAACACAGAAGAAGATATTGCGATTGAAGAAATAGTAGAAAGAGAAGATACAAAAAAACAAAAACCTAGAGTAGCCCAGGTAGCGTAGATAAGCTGTATAACTTGTCATCTAATAATTAAGTTTAAAATAATATATAATTAAAGATACTATGAGCGGAGATGTTCAAACGAGATCTTCAGTTGGGGTTATTGGTGCAGGAATACAAGGTGTCTGCATATCGCTTAATCTAATTAAAAAGGGTTTTAAAGTAACTCTTATAGATAAAGATGAGCCAGGAAGTCATTCGGCGTCATATGGTAACGCAGGTCATTTTTCTCCATATGCGTCAGTCCCAGTTAATAGACCAGATATACTAGCAGACGTACCATCCATGTTGTTGAACTCAACTGGACCACTGGCACTAAAGTGGAATTATGTACCAAAAATGATTCCATGGTTTTTAAAATTTATAAAAAACTGTAGTAAAAAAAATATGCTTCATACAGCAAAGTATATGCACCAAATTTTAGATTTAGCTTTACCTGCATATGATGAACTTTTTCAAGACATTGATGTTACCGGACTGGTAGAGAGCAAAGGAATAATTTATTTTTGGACAAATAAAGATTTAAAAAGTAGAGAATTAGAATTTAAAATTAGAAACGACCTTGGTGTTAAGCAGCAGCTGCTAACCCCTCACGAAATTCATGATTTAGAGCCGAATATAAAAAAAATTTACCATGGTGGAGCATTATACTCAAATGCAAAACATGCAAGAAATCCAGGAAAAATATTATTAAAATTATTTAATCTTTTTATTAAAAAAGGAGGAATTTTTAAAAAACAAAATGCACAATCAATAAGTTTTAATTCTGAAAATAAACCGATGATAAAAACGAATTTAAAAATTTATAATTTTGATAAAGCTGTAATTGCTTGTGGAGCTTTTTCAAAAAAATTAACTGATCAAGTAGATGAAAAAATCCCATTAGATACCGAAAGAGGATATCATGTTCATTTTAGAGGATATGAACACTTATTGTCCAGACCTGTTATATTTTTAAACAGAGGGTTTGGGATAACACCAATGGAACAAGGCTTAAGAGTAGTGGGCACCGTTGAATTTGGTGGTTTAAATAATCCACCAAGTAAAAAAAGAATTTTAAATCTTGTAAATAATGCTAAATACCTTTTCCCAGAACTTAAAGAACATCAAGATGAGTGGTTGGGTTTCAGGCCAACATTACCTGATTTTTTGCCAGTCTTAGGTCCATCAAAAAACCATAAAAATTTATTTTATTCTTTTGGACATCACCACCTAGGATGGACTTTAGGAGCAATTTCAGGAAAAATTATTTCTGGTATGATTGCGGGTGAAAATACTAATTTAGACTTGTCAGCTTATAATTCAAAAAGATTTAGTTAGGAGAATTTTTGTTTTCAAAAAATAATAGTGCCTATATTTTTCTTATATTAGCAACTTTATTTTGGTCTGGAAATTTTATTGTAGGCAAAGCAGCAAGTGTTTTTGAAATACCACCCTTCACATTAAATTTTTATAGATGGACTTTTGCTTGGATAATATTAGCACCATTTACTCTTAAAGAAATTTTTAAAAAAAAGGAATATATATTAGAAAATATAAAACTCATTTTGATATTAGGCATAACCAGCATTACTGTTTTTAATTCAATAGTTTATTACTCATTAAACTTTACCCAAGTAATTAGTGGTGTTTTAATGATTTCCACAATTCCAGTTATGATAATTTTTTTTAGTTGGATATTTAAAATTGAAAAAACAAATATTTACCAAATTTTAGGAGTAATTTTTTCATTGTTAGGTGTAGCAATAATAGTAACAAAAGCAGATTTTGATTTATTAATTAATCTTAATTTTAATAAAGGTGATTTATGGATGGTCGTCGCAATGTTTTCTTGGGCAATGTATTCAGCTTTGTTAAGAAAAAAAAAATTTGATTTATCACAAGCTTCTCTACTAGAGGTTATAATATCAGCAGGTTTAATTTTATTACTACCAGCTTATTTAATTGAAATGTATTTAGGATTTAAATTAAATATTAATATGCCTTTTATTTTAACGTTAGGTTATGTCGTGCTTTTTCCTGGACTCGCATCATTTATTTGTTGGATTAAGGGAATAGCAATAATTGGTTCTAATAGATCAGGAATATTTTTACATCTAATGCCAATTTTTAGTACAATATTAGCCATATTAATTTTTAAGGAAAAATTTATGAATTTTCATTTATTTGGTGCATTATTTATAATTGGTGGAATTTTTCTATCATCAAAGAAAGTTAAAAATGGTTAAGCAGTTAACGCCAGAACAAAAAGATATTTTATTAAGAGAAGCAACTGAGGCACCTGGATCCAGTCCTTTAAATAATGAAAAAAGAGAAGGAGATTATCTTTGTGCAGCTTGTGGAACGAAGCTATTTGAATCAAAAAGTAAATATGAAAGCGGTTCTGGTTGGCCATCCTTTTTTGAATCATTGCCAGGCGTATTTGAAACTAAAATTGATAATATAATTGGCTCACCAAGAACAGAATATCATTGCAAAGAATGTGGAGGTCATCATGGTCATATTTTTGATGATGGACCAAAACCTACAGGAAAAAGATATTGTAATAATGGCTTATGCTTAACCTTTGTTCCTAAAGCAGATAAGTAGTTTATTTTTTTTTTAAAACTACTCTAAATAGTTTTCTTGGGAATTTTCCCTCTTCAAAACTTTCGATATTTAAAACATTAAATCCATCAGTAATTTGTCGTACTTTTTCTTCTGAAAAAAAATGCACAATAAAACCATCATTTTCATAGAGATCTTCACCTATGTGCGTACCGTTTTTATAATCACCATCACCAGTATGTCGAACAGTATAAATATTAATTCCACCAGGTTTTAAAATACGACATATTTCACTATTTAGATCTTTCAGTTCTGATGTTGATAAAGCCATACAGTAGAGCATATGTGAAAAACAAGCTTCAATAGAACTATTTTCAAATGGAAGTTTCTTACGTACATCAAAGATTTTGGTAGATATAAAATTTGATAGTTTAGCTTCCAATATTTTTTTATTAATAATTTTAATTGCAGCTGAACTATAATCTAAAGCTTCAACTTCAATAGAATTTTTTGCAAAAAAAAGGGTATCACGACCCAAACCTGCACCAAGTTCAACAACTTTTTTTATTTTCTCTTCTTTAAAATTATTTAGAGTATTTATTGCAGCCTTGCTAGGCTCTAGACCAAACATCTCAGGTTTACTTAGGAAATTACTTTCCCAATACTGAGATTGTTGGTCTAATATTTTTTTATCCAAACTACTTAGATGGATCTGGAACTTTTCTTAAATACGGTTTTAAAGTTTCCCAACCATTCGGATATAGTTTTTTTGCTTCTTCATCTTTTACTGCAGGAACAATAATTACATCCTCACCTTTTTTCCAATCAGCTGGAGTAGCAACTTTATGTTTTGCTGTTAGTTGCATCGAGTCTATTGTTCTTAATAACTCAAGAAAGTTTCGACCAGTTGTCATAGGATAAGTAAGAAAAAGCTTAATTCTTTTATCTGGGCCCACAATAAATACTGTACGAACAGTTTTATTATCCATCGCAGTTCTACCTTTTGAAGAACCCTCTATATCAACTTGTAACATATTATATAGTTTAGCTATTTTTAGATCTTCATCTGCAATAATAGGATAGTTTGGTTTTAATCCACAAACATCCTTAATATCATCTAGCCATTTAATATGATCTGAAACAGGATCAACACTTAGTCCCATAACTTTAACATTGCGTTTATCAAACTCTGGTCTTAATTTTGCTAGTGAACCTAACTCGGTAGTACAAACTGGAGTGAAATCTTTTGGATGTGAAAAAAGTACACCCCATCCATCACCAATCCAATCATGAAAAGATATATCTCCTTCAGAAGTTTTTGCTTTAAAATCAGGTGCTATATCGTTAATTCTTAATGACATATTTTCCCCCTTGTTATATTTAATTAAAAAATTATATAGTCAGTTCATTAAAATTTCAATAAATATTGAATTATGATATTTAACCAGTTTTTCGATGATGTTTCTTGTACTTACACCTATTTACTCTCTAGTGGAAAGGGAAGGGAAGCACTAATTATAGATCCAGTTTTAGAAAAAACAAATGATTATATTTCATTTTTAAAAAAACTAGATCTAAAACTAGTTAAAGTTATTGACACACATATTCATGCCGATCATGTTTCTGGTTTAAAAGAACTTAAACAACAAACTGATTGCGCTATTTTAATGGGAGAAAAATCTTTATCAGAAGTAGTTACTGTAAGAGTAAAAGATAATGAAAAAATTAAAATAGAAAATACAGAACTTATTTCAATGTATACTCCTGGACATACTGATTGCTCGTATAGTTTTCTTATGAAAGATAGAATATTTACCGGGGATACTTTATTAATTAATGGAACAGGAAGAACAGATTTTCAAAATGGCAATCCTATTGATCAATATCATTCATTATTTGATAGAATTTTAACACTACCAGAAGAAACATTTGTTTATCCAGCTCATGATTACAAAGGACAAAAGTTTAGCACAATTGGGAATGAAAAAAAAAATAATCCAAGATTAAAAATAAAATCAGCAGAGCAGTATGCCGAATTAATGAACAATCTGAATTTAGATAACCCCAAAATGATGGATATTGCTATTCCTGCAAATATAAAAGGAAAAACATTAGATTAGGTAAAATAGAACAAATTTTATCAATCTAAGTATCTTACAATTGTTATATTAATACCTATATAATAAGTTATGCACGATTATCTCCAATCAATAATGAATAGAGACCCTGCTGCAAAATCAAAGTTAAGCATAATTTTAACTTACCCAGGAGTTAAAGCAGTTTTTTTTCATAGAATTGCTAATTTTTTTTGTATTGCAAAATTTGATTTAATTGCAAGAGTAATTTCTCAATTTTCTAGATTTTTAACAGGAATTGAAATTCATCCTAAAGCAAAAATTGGAAAAAATTTATTTATTGATCATGGCATGGGAGTGGTAATTGGAGAAACTTCAGAAATTAAAGATAATGTAACTATTTATCATATGGTAACTTTAGGAGGTATTTCTCCAAGCATAAATTCAAATGAACAGAGAGATATAAAAAGACATCCAACCCTAGAAGATGATGTTGTTGTGGGTTCAGGAGCGCAGGTGCTTGGTCCAATCATTGTAAGAAAAAATGCAAAGATAGGAGCAAATGCTGTTGTGACTAAAGATGTTCCTGAGAACGCAGTGATGATTGGTATACCTGCTAAAAATATTAATACTAAATCAGAGCCTGATAGTTCATTTAAGCCCTATGGTATAGATCACGATAAAATTAAAGAATAAAATGAAAAATATACAAAATGATTTTATAGAAGGTATTGGTAATACCCCCCTAATAAAATTACGTGGTCCATCAGAATTAACAGGGTGTAATATTTTTGGAAAAGCTGAATATTTAAATCCAGGTGGATCTATCAAGGATAGGGCTGCATGGGCACTAATAAAAGATGCTGAAGAAAAAAAATTAATTTCAAAAGGCGGTACAATAGTTGAGGGGACAGCAGGCAATACCGGAATTGGATTATGTTTAGTCGGTAATGCAAGAGGATATAAATCAGTTATTGTAATGCCAGAAACTCAATCACAGGAGAAAAAAGATACACTAAAAAATATAGGAGCTGATCTACGATTAGTTCCCGCTAAGCCATATAAAGACCCAGACAATTATGTAAAATATTCAGGAAGACTTGCTGAAGAATTGAAGAACTCTAATAACAAGGGTGTGATTTGGGCCAATCAGTTTGATAATACAGCAAACTATAAAGGTCATTATGAAACAACAGGGAAAGAAATTTGGGAACAAACTGAAGGAAAAATTGATGGATTTATTTGTGCTTCAGGTACTGGCGGAACAATTGCTGGTGTAAGTAATGCACTTAAAGAGAAAAATAAAAATATAAAAATTTATTTATCAGATCCAAAAGGCTCTTCTCTGTATAGCTACATTAAAACAAAAGATTTTAAGAGTGAGGGCAATTCAATTACAGAAGGTATAGGATCAAGTAGAGTTACAAAAAATTTTGAAAAGGCGCTTATAGATGACGCTTATTCAATAGATGATACTGCAGCTCTAATAGTTTTATTTGATCTTATTGAAAAAGAAGGTCTTAGTCTTGGAACAAGTTCTGGAATTAATGTTGCTGGAGCTATAAAACTTGCTCAAGAATTAGGTCCAAATAAAACTATAGTAACTATTCTTTGTGATAAGTCAGACAGATATCAGGGCAAGTTATTTAATAAAAAATTTTTAATGGAAAAAAATTTACCTTATCCAAGATGGCTTTAAAATTATATTCCTAATAGTGAATTAAGTTTACCTGCTACTTCTAAAGCTTTTAATTCGTTATATCCACCAACATATGTTTCTCCAATAAAAATTTGAGGAATTGTTCTTGCTCCATTTGTTTTTTCTTGCATCTCTTTCATTTTTGAAGAATCAATTGCTATATCAAATTCTGTATAGCTAACTTTTTTTTTATTTAGTAAATGTTTTGCCGCTGAACAATAATTGCACATAGGGCCAGTATAAATTACTACATTTTGCATTTAAGTTATTATATATTTATTAAAAAAAATGTTTCCAGATAATTATATACTATTTCTTCAAATTATTCTTTTTTTATTTATAACACCTGGCGCTCCAAGAATTGTAATTGTAACTCAAGCTGTGAATTATGGAGTTAAAAAATGTATATGGACAGCGCTAGGAGATATCAGCGCAAATACTTTACAGATGATCTTAGTAGTATTTGTTATCGGTGGATTTCTTTCAAATAATCCACAATTTTTAAATGTTTTAAAATGGTTTGGTATAATTTATTTATTTTACCTAGCTTATGATATTTATACTTCAAAAATTTTAAATATAAATAAAAAAAAAAATTATTCTAAAAGTACTTTTTCTTTTTATAAAGATGGCTTTTTGGTTGCAGGAACAGGTGCTAAAGCTTGGATGTTTTTTCCTTTAATATTTCCACAGTTTATAGATTTTAATTCTAATTATTATGCACAGTTTTTAATTTTAATGTTTACTTATATTAGTTTAGATTTTTTATCTTTAATGGTCTATGCTGTAGCTGCAGAAAAAATGGTGAAGTGGTTAAAAGCTAACCCAAGAACTATTAATAAAATTTCAGCATGTGTGCTTATTATTTTAGCTTTTATAATTGCCATTACTCAAAATTATTAAATTTTACTCATTTTCCCAAATTTCTTTTAGCCTCTCTTTTCTTCCGCATGCCTTTTTATAAAGTAAGTAGTTCATAAAATTTTCTTGATAATAGTCTTGATGGTAATCTTCTGCTGGATAAAATTTGTTAAATTTTTTTACAAATGTAACTACTTTCTTATTTTTAAATTTTTTTTCAATATTTTTTATAGAATTTTCTATTTCCTTTTTTTCATTTTGATTTTTGTAAAAAGCAACAGATCTATAGCTTAATCCTTTATCACAAAATTGGCCCGCAGAATCAAAGGGATCAATATTTTGCCAATATAAGCTAAGTAGCTTTTTATAACTTATAATGTCCGCATCATAAATTATTTTTGCAGCTTCAAAATGGCCTGTATTCCCATATGTAACTTCCTTGTAAGTAGGGTTTGTCGTATTTCCACCAGAGTATCCTGAAATAACTTCTTTTACCCCCTTTGTTTTTTCGAAGAACTCTTCAACACACCAAAAACAACCTCCTGCAAAATAAGCCTCATCAATATTTTTTGCATTGGACGATGTTATAAAAATAGTAATTAAAAATATGAGAATTAATTTTTTCATTTATACATTCTCCAAAGAGACCCGTTATCAGTTAAAAGATAAATTTCCCCCGTTTCTTTTTGTATTTTTATGTCTCTAATTCTGCCTATTTTATCTTTAAAAATAATTTCTTCATTTATAATTTTATTACCCACAAATTTAATTTTTCTTAAAGATTTATCTTTTAATGAAGTTATAAGAGCATTCTGATTCCATTCTTTAAACTCATTTCCTTTATAAATTAAAATTGCACTTACTGCTATTGAGGGCACCCAATATTTTATTGGTTTAGTAAAACCTTTTTTCCACTTAGGGCCAATTTTTGTTCCTGAATAGTTAGTTCCTCCCCAACCTAGAATTTTCCATCCATAATTTTCACCATAATTTACTGTTCCAAACCAATCACCACCTTTAGCTCCATGATTACTTAGATAAACTTTATTATCAAAAAGTGACAATGTCATTCCCTGAGGATTTCTAACTCCTATCTGGAATATTTCAGGCAGCCAATCTTTTTTATCCTTATCTTTAAATCTTGGGTTATCTTTTGGAATGGAACCATCTAAATTTATTCTAATTATACTACCAGGATGTTTAGTTGGGTCTTGTGCTATCATACCTTGCCCCCGTTCACCTGCGGTTATAAAAAGATACTTATCTTTAATTACCAATCTAGAACCAAAATGATAAGGAGACTCTATTGGGGGTTCGGCTCTAAAAATATTTTCAAATTTAATATTATTTTTATTTAATTTACCTTTTCCTACTGAGGTACTCGAAGCCCAATTACCTCTATCTTCAGAATAAGAAATATAGACATTTTCATCTTTAAATAAAACATCAAGCAAACCACCTTGGCCAAAATCTAATACTTTTAAATTGTGATTAATTTCTGAAATTTTTTTATTTTTTAAATTAAGTAAATATAATTTTCCTGGTTTTTCAGTTAAAAGTATATTTTCTTTATCAATAAAAGATAAACTCCATGGCTTATCCAAACCCTCAACTATTTTTTCAAGCTTAAATTCTTTTGAATATAAATTAGTAGAAAAATAAAAAAAAAAAGAAATAAGTATTAATGTTTTTTTCATTTTTAATGAGTTGCAGTTATTTGACAGGATCTAAGATGTAAATTTTTTCGTTATTTTTTTTGCAATTGGAGCTATAAATGCTGCTGCAAAAACTGCAATTGGAAATCCAGCTAACCATGCTTTAAACCAACGATTTAAATATTCGCTATCCATTCCAGTATTAATAAAAGTAATAACTAATGTCATGATTATGCTCATGCCCAATCCCATAATAGCTGTAAATATTACGTCAGATTTTTTCATTAATTTAATTAAATTTATACACCTTTTTGAATGCTTGTATAAATACTAGATCTATCTACTTGGCCAATAGTTCTAGAAACTTCTTCATTACCTTTGTAAACAAGAATTGTACTTCTATGATCTATTTTTAGATATTTGGCAACATCTTTCATTTTTGGATGACTATAATATAGAAACAAAACATTTTTAAAATCTTTTTCTGCTTGGTCAAGCACGACTTTCTGTTTTTTGCAGGTTCCACAATATTTATTCCAAGCAGTCACTACAATCGTTTCTCCATTTTTTTTAGCTTCTTCAAATGTTTTAACTGTGAAGTTTAATCTTTGTTCTTCTGAAGAAAAAGCGTTTGTGCTTAATAGTAAAAAAAAAATTAAAAAAATTTTTTTCATATATCTCTCTTTTATTTGGGTAGTTTAGTAGCACCAGTTTCCATATAAATAACTTTTCCATCTTTATATTTATAGTAGGTCATAACTGCTTCTTTATTTCCATCTTTATAACTTGTAAAAGCATGCCCGAATCCAACTTCATCATTTTCAAAAAGAACTCTAACTTTTTCCATTTGGACATCTTTCATGCCTAGCCATTTTAAAATATCTTGCTTACCTAGTTTGTTTCCAGATGCGTGCATTAAAAATTGATAATCATCATGTATCAACTTTTCTCCAGCAGCAACGTCTCCATCGTTAACTATTTTTGCCATTTTTTCTATTATCGACATATTTTTTTCCTTTTATTTAAATTATTTTTTTTAGGCCCACATTCCTGCAAACTCATAAGCAGTAACATCTTTTGCTTCTTTTTTTATTAACTGTAAATTTTATCTGAAAGTCCGTAAATAAGAACAGCGCTTAAAATTGTAAAAACTAGTGGTGCAATAACCCCTTCATTTGAATCGTTTTTTATTCCTGTCTTATCAATTTTAATTGAGTAAGTATTTACAATGAAGATACAAAGATTTTGTACAAA
>SHAO01000009.1 GCA_004213215.1 Candidatus Pelagibacterales bacterium
TAATAAGCTGTATAAAGCTTTTTGTCCTGGCCCAATTACTTTTATTTTAAAAAAAAAGAAAAAATCAAAAATTTCTAAGATAGCTGCTGCTGGAAATAAAACTATTGCTGTAAGAATTCCAAAGCATAGAGTTATTAGAAACCTACTTAATATTTTAAAATTTCCTGTTGCGGCACCAAGTGCAAATATTTCATCAAAACTTAGTCCTACCTCAGCTAAAGATGTTTTTGATGAATTTGGTAATAAAATTAAATTCATACTCGATGGTGGCCAGTGTAAAATTGGTCTTGAATCTACTATAATAGACTTGACTAATAAGCCTACTATTTTGAGGCCTGGTAGTATTACAATTGAAAAAATTAAAAGAATCTTAAAAAAAAAAATTAAAATTAAAAAAAGTACTGGAAAAATTAATGCACCTGGTCAGTTAAAGTTGCATTATTCACCAGGTATACCAGTAAAAATGAATAAAAAAAATGCTAAAAAATATCAAGCTTTAATTGGTTTTGGTAAAAATTTTAAAGTTGGAAAAAATTGCTTTAACCTGAGTAAAAAAGGCAACTTGCAAGAAGCGGCAAATAACCTATACAAAACTATGAGAAAAATAAAAAAAAGAAACTTTAAGTCAATAGCTGTTGTAAAAATCCCAAATACAAAAATTGGATACGCAATAAATGATAGGTTGAGGAAAGCATCAAGTAAGTGAGTGAAACAATAATTGAAGTTAACAATTTAAAAAAACAGTTTAAAAATTCCTTAGCAGTAAATAATTTAAACTTCAAAATTACTAAAGGTACTATTATTGGTCTATTAGGACCAAATGGTTGTGGTAAAACCACTACTATAGGCATGATGTTAGGTCTAATTAAACCTACTTCTGGAGCAGTTTTTATTAATGGTCAAAATATAGAGAACGAAAAAAATAGAACAAATATTTTAGAAAAAATGAATTTTATTTCTCCATATATTGAATTGCCAAAAAAACTCACTGTGGAAGAAAATCTAAAAGTTTATGGAAGAATGTATGGAATAAATAATTTAAAAGAAAAAATTTTCAATCTGATGAAGGAATTAAATTTACTTGATTTTAAAAAAAGAAAAACAGGTGAACTTTCGTCTGGGCAGAAAAACCGTGTTTCACTGGCTAAAGCTCTAATCAATGATCCAGAAATACTTCTCTTAGATGAACCAACGGCAAGTTTAGATCCTGATGTTGGTGATTATGTTAGAACTTATATTGAAAATTTTGCATCTAGAAAAGGTAAAACAATACTATTAGCTTCGCACAACATGAGTGAAGTGGAAAGATTGTGTCATGAAGTAATGATGATGAAAAATGGAAAAATAATTGATAAAGGAACAAGTTCTAGCTTAGTAAGTAAGCATGGAAGAAAAAATTTAGAAGAAGTTTTTTTAAAAATTGTTAGGGAATAATATGAAATTCAATAGAATGTATGCTTTATCTCTTCGCCACCTCTATTTGATTAAAGGTTCTTTTCCAAGAATTTTAGATCTTATTTATTGGCCTACTATTCAAATAGTTCTTTGGGGTTTTATTTCACAATTTTTTACTATGCATAGTGACTACTATAATAATACTATTGGAGTCATTTTAAGTTGCGCAATACTTTATGATTTTTTATTTCGTTCAAGTATTAGCTTTAATATGCTATTTTTAGAAGAAATTTGGAGCAGAAATTTTACCAATTTATTTATCGCTCCATTAAAAGTAAGTGAAATTATAACAGCTCTTACAACTACAGCTTTGCTAAGAACTTTGGTTGGGATAATTCCAGCAATTCTTCTTATGAGTCCATTCTTTGGAGTTTCCTTATTGCAAATGGGTCCTCCGCTATTTTTACTTTTTTTAAGTTTATATCTTTTTGGAACAACCTTAGGTTTGTTAGTTACCTCAGGTCTTTTAAGGTTTGGTCCTGCCTTTGAAAATACAGCATGGTCATCTCTTTTTCTTCTCGCTCCATTGGGATGCGTTTATTATCCATTATCAATTTTGCCAGAGTGGTTACAAATAATAGCTAAAGTTTTACCATTAGTTTATATTTTTGAAGAAGCAAGATCTATTTTAATAAACAATGTAGTAAATTATTCAAATATAACTTCCGCTTTGATATTAAATTTAGTTTATTTTATATCTGCAATTATAATATTTTATATAGCATTTGCCGGAGCAAGAAAAAAAGGGACATTAATAAATGTTGGAGAGTAGTTTTTTGGACATATAAATTTAATTAGTGTAAAAGCTTTTTAATCAATAAAATAAACAAATGGTCGCACTCCAAATTCTTGAATTAAAATTACTAATAAACAAAAAATAAGAATAAATAAAACTGGAAATAACCAATATTTCTTCCTTGTGCTTAGAAATTTCCACAATACTTTTAATAAAGATAAGGTTGACATGGATCAATTTTGAAAAATTATATTAATATACTTTAAATATCAAAAAAAAAATGTTAAATAATTTTCATGATATTGTCCCCAGATAAAAAAAATCAAGATCTTTTAGGAACTTTAGTTGAATTTGCTTATGCCGAATACGGTTCAGCTTTAGAAATGCTTGCTGCTGCAAAAAAGGCAAAATCTCCAAAATTGAAATTGGGTTATATAAGACATGCTTCTGATGAGTACCGACATACAGCATTAATATTTAAAGTTTTGTCAAATCAAATTAAAAAGGGCGTAGGTAAGTTTAAAAGAGAATATAAATTTTCTCCACAAAATGTGGTTCTTAAAGGATATGTAGATAAAGAAGGTTTTTTGGTAGAGAAATTTCCACTTAAAAAATTTGTTGAATTTGTTTATTCAAATGAATACTTGGCTAAAGAATCTTTTGATTATCTTGCTAAAAGAATTGGGGACGCAGAATCACTAAAAACATTAAAAAATATAATGAAAGATGAATTAAATCATGCTGATGATTCTGAAGCTACATTAGATGCTATACAGAAAGATGAATTAATACATCATGGTATGGCTAAGAAATTTTACGAATCAAAGTTTCCTAATTCAAAACTACAGCTAGCTTTTAAAAGAGAAAAAATAAAAAATAGATTCAGACTTTTTTATTACAAAAATGCAAGATTTTTAAATAAAATATTTGACCCAATTTTAAATTTTTTAATTAATTGTTTTGGAAAAATTGTTAATTTAATTATTATTCCTAATACAAATAAACAAAATTTGATGTCAAGTAATCCAAAAAGTGTAGTTTGATAATTGTTTTTTCTAGGTATATCAGCGTATTATCATGATGCCTCAGTTGCATTAATAGATTCCAGTGGAAATTTAATTGATTTTAAAAAAGAAGAATGGCTTTCAAGAGTAAAAGGCGACAAATCATTTCCAAGATTAGCTCTACAAGAATTAGTAGAAACCCACCAATTATCAGAAAAAAATATTGCATCTATTACTTTTTATGAAAAACCAGTTAGAGCATGGATTACAGTACTTAAACATTCTGTTAAAACAAATCCGATATCGAATGAACTAACCAGAAATTATTTTAAAAATGCCTGGAGATCTTCAATGAGGTTTCAATTAGACATATCAAAATATATAAAACTAAAAAAAATTCCTTTATTATATTCCGACCATCATTTGAGTCACACATTAAGCACACTCTACTATTATAATAGTTTTCCATATGTATCTGTTGTTGTAGACGGATATGGTGATAAATATTGTACTTCTATACATCACGTAAAATCTAATAATGAAATTATAAATTTGTGGAATTCTGAATATCCTAATTCATTAGGCTTATTTTATTCTGCAATAACTGACTTTTTGGGTTTTGCTGTGAATGAAGGCGAGTACAAAATGATGGGGTTAGCGGCCTTTGGAAAACCAACATTATATGAAGATTTAAAAAAAACAATTAAATTTGAAAACAATCAACTTATTATAGATACAAAGTATTATGATTATGTAAGAAGAACAGATAGATCCTATTCTAATCTTTTAATTAATCTCTTAAAAACTCAACCTAGACAACCAGATATTCCTTTAGAAGTTGGAGAAAAAGATTTTCAAATTTATGCTGATATAGCTTCATCTGCTCAAAAAGTTTTGGAAGAATTGTTATTTTTAATTTTAAAATATGCTCATGATATTTCAAAAGAAAATAAATTTTTATTTTCAGGAGGTGTGGCAATGAATAGTGCAGCTGTTAGCAAATGTTCAAAATTAGATTTTATAAAAGAACTCAATATACCACCTTCTCCTGGTGATTCTGGTGCAGCTATTGGTGCAGCCTACTATGGTTTTATTAATAAAAAAAATAAAAATTTAGATAATTTTGTATCAAAAAATAATATTAAGAATAATCTTTTTCCGGGAAAACAGAAGTCAAATGAAGATTTTTTCAATTTAGTGTTTGAAAAAATATCTAATAAAGAAGCATCTTTGACCAAAGCTTCTGAACTTATAGCTAAAAATGAAATACTTGCCACCTGTTATGGTAACATGGAAACAGGACCAAGGGCCCTTGGTCATAGGTCTTTAATTTGTAACGCACATAATTCTCAACTAATACAAAAACTAAGCACAGAAATTAAAAAACGTAATTTATTTAGACCGACAGCTCCTGTTGTGCTAAAAGAAAATGCTGAAAAATATTTTCATTTGAAAAAATCGTTAATGAATTGTTATTTACATATGGCTGCAACAGCAACTCCAAAAGACGAGGTTTTGGATAATATAAAAGGGGTAGTTCATATAGATAATTCTTCAAGAGTTCAAATTTGTGATGAGAATTTACTTTTAGGAAAAATTTTGATGAATTTAAAAAAATTTAATATAGAAATGATAGCAAATACTTCATTTAATATATCTTCTGACCCTATGGTGTATGATAAGGAAGATGCCTTTTTAGCAATCGAAAGAATGAATATTAAATATCTATTAACAGAAACTGGTTTATATTTAAGAAAAAATGAGATTCATTAAATTTATTTTACATTTACTGGGAAGTTTAAAAAATAATACTTCAACAAAACAATTTATAGTATTTCTTTTTTTATTTCTTATTCTAATTTTGATAGGTTTAATAACACTTATTAAAGTTGTTATTCCATTTACTTATATAGCTCTATAAATACTCAAAAATTCATCAATTATATAGTGAAAACTCTTTTTGTTATTATGTGCATCTAAGCCAAAATAGTTTTCTATTTTTTCATTAGTTTCGATAGATTTATTATTCATAATTTCTAAAGAATCAATATGAATAATGTTATGTTTTGCGAAATAATTTTTAATAAATTTATATCGCCATGACGTAGTTGTGGTCAAATCCTGCTGCAAATTAAAAGTTATTACTATAATTTTTTGATTATATTTTTTTGATTCATTCACTATATTTTGAAAATAATAGTTGAATAGGTCTTTTTTATTATCAATTTTACATTTACTAAGTCTGGGATCAAACTTATTAACTGATAGATTATAAAAATTTTTTAAAAATCTATAAAGATAAAAGTCATAACTCTTAACCACCTCTTTATTAAGTTTAATTGGAGTATTTTTTAATTCAAATTTATTATTATCAAATATAAATTGAACTTTTTGATACTCTCTAAAATTAAAAATTGATCTATCAAGATCTTCAAGTAAAAACCCAAAAACAATTGTTTTATTCTGATTTAAATGTGAAGTAAGTTTATATGATAAATAAGTCTGATCTAGGCCATAAGACTCTAGAGCATAATTATTAATTATTAAATTTTTATTATCCTCAAGTATATTTTTAAATTCTGGGTGGTCTAAATAAGATGCTCCATATAAAGCTATTTCATTTTTTAAAAATTCTTTTTTTTCTACTAATTTATTTTGATGAAATTTATGAGGAATAAAAATGCCTTTCTTTTGAAATGATAAGATTGAGTGTGGTAAATATTTTTTGCGGTAATTAATTCTTTTTTCATTAAGATTCCAGTATTTTTGATCGCAGTATCCATTATAAAATAAATCTGGCTGTTTAATAAATTTAAAATCAGCAAAAAAGGCAGTTTGAAATAATATTTCAAACAAAAAAATATAAATTACAACAGTTAGAATTTTTTTTTTTACTAATTTTAACCAATACATTTTAATGACCGCATAATGACTTTAAACTATCTTTTTCTTCCTATAAACGTGATACTTCAACAGCTTTGGCGGGCCATGTAGGACTTGAACCCACAACCTCAACGTCCGAAGCGTCGCGCTCTATCCAATTGAGCTAATGGCCCTTAAATACAATTAACATACAGTATATAATATAAATAATGAAAAAAGATATATTTAATATGATAGTGCCACCAAATTTCAATGGGTTTAGAATTGATAAGTTTTTGCAATTACAAATAAATGAAATAAGTAGAACTAGACTGCAAGCTTTGATTCAAGAAAACCATGTAAAAATAAATAATATAGTAATAAATAATTCCTCCAAAAAAATAAAAGAAGAAGATAAAATACAAATTAATTTTCCTCCTCCAAAAAAAACTTTAATTAAAGCAAATAAAATTAACTTAGATATTTTATATGATGATGAAGATTTAATTGTAATAAATAAATCTCCAGGTGTTGTGGTCCATCCTGGTGCTGGGAATTACGAAGGAACTATTGTAAATGGATTGCTATATAGATATAAAAAAAATCTTTCAAATGTTGGTGGAAAACTAAGACCTGGAATTGTTCATAGAATTGATAAAGATACCAGTGGAGTGATTGTAGTAGCAAAAAATGATAATGCTCATATTAATTTATCTAAACAGTTTAGTGATCATTCTATAAAAAGGGTATATGAAGCTCTAGTTTGGGGTGTTTTGAAACCACAAAGTGGAAAAATAAATGAAAAAATTTCAAGAAGTGTAAAAAATAGACAGCTTATGTCTGTAAGGAAAGACAAAGGTAAAATTGCAATAACAAATTATAGAACTTTAAAGATTTTTCAAAATTTAAATTTACCAAAAATTAGCCTAATAGAATGTCAGTTGGAAACAGGAAGAACACACCAAATAAGAGTTCATATGAACTTTAAAGGAAATTCAATTTTGGGAGATAGATCTTATGGAAAATTAAAAAAAAAATTTAAAAAAATTAATCCTAGTATAGAAAAAAAATTAAATAGTTTTAACAGACAAGCTTTACATGCAAAAAGCTTAGGTTTTATTCACCCAACAAAAAAAAAGGAGTTTTTTTTTGAAGCAAAAAGACCTAAAGATTTTGATGAATTAGTAAAAAGCCTTAAAAAAGCTAGCATTTAGCCACCTTGTATTTGCCTTAATTTAATAATACATAGTCATTAAACTATGAAAATGAAAACAATTACTTCTAACTTACCTTCTATTGACCTAGAGGGTAGTTTATCCAGTTATCTTGGGCAGATAAAAAAATTTCCTATGCTAAGTGCAAAAGAAGAATATATGTTAGCTAAAAGTTGGAAAAATGGAGGTGATCTTAAAGCTGCACAAAAACTAATTACAAGCCACCTAAGACTAGTTGCAAAAATAGCAATGGGCTATAGAGGATATGGATTGCCTGTAGGAGAAATGGTTTCTGAGGGAAATATTGGTCTTATGCATGCCGTAAAAAAATTTGAACCTGAAAAAGGTTTTAGATTAGCTACATATGCTATGTGGTGGATTAAAGCATCTATACAAGAATATATATTAAGATCTTGGAGTCTAGTTAAAATGGGCACAACATCAGCTCAAAAGAAACTTTTTTTTAATTTAAAAAAAATAAAAAATCAAATTTCTGCAAATAATTCTGGCGATTTAGAAATGAAGCATGTCGATGAAATATCAAAAAGACTAAATGTAAAAAAAGAGGAAGTAATATCTATGAACAGAAGACTTCTTGGAAAAGAAAAATCTCTTAACACACCTATAAAAAATGAAGATAGTTCTGAATGGCAAGATTGGCTAGTAGACGATAAAATAGATCAAGAATTAGAATATTCGCATAACCAGGAACTTGCTGAAAGAAAAAAACTGATGGAAGATTCAATAAATATTTTAACTTCTAGGGAAAAAGAAATATTAACTGCAAGAAGATTGTCAGACGAAATAGCTACATTGGAAGATTTAAGCAAAAAATACAAAATTAGTAGAGAAAGAGTTAGACAAATCGAAACGAAAGCATTTGAAAAACTTCAAAAAGCTATGCTTAATGCAGCCAAATCAAATAACTTACTTCCATTAAATTAATTTATTTTTTAAATGGGTTAACCAAAAGAATGGTGTCTTCTCTTTTAGGACTTGTTGAGATGCTTGATATTTTAACACCACAATAATTTTTGATAAAATTAATATATTTTTGTGCTTTCTTTGGAAGATCTTTCCATTTTTTTACACCTTGAGTGCTTTCCATCCATCCATCAAATCTTTTATAAATTGGCCTAACTTTTAATTGATCTTGCAAGGAGCTAGGTAAATAATCAATTTTTTTTCCATTAAGCTTGTAAGCAACACAAATATATAATTCTTCGAAATCATCTAAAACATCAATTTTAGTCAATGCTATGCCATTAGTACCGGATATGGTGCAAGATTGTTTAACTAACACCGCATCAAACCAGCCGCATCTTCTTTTTCTATTAGTAACCGTACCAAACTCTTTACCTTTTCTTCCAATTTTATTTCCTACTTCATTTTTCAATTCTGTTGGAAAAGGACCTTCCCCAACTCTAGTTGTATATGCTTTTACAATACTAAGAACATAATTAATCGTATCAAAACCGCATCCTGTTCCTGCAGAAGCTGCCCCAGCTACAGTATTTGAAGATGTAACAAATGGATATGTCCCATGATCAATATCTAACAGTGCGCCTTGTGCTCCTTCAAAAACTATTGTTTTATTTTTCTTTTTAAATTCATCTATTTTCTTCCATACCGGTTTTGAAAACTTTAAAATTTTTGAAGATATTTTACCTAAATCCTCCATTAGTTTTTTTTTATTTACTAGAGGTTTTTTTAAACCTTTTCTTATAGAGTTATGATGAAATAGAATAATATCAATTTTTTTTGATAGGTTTGCTTTATTTCCAAGATCCATCACACGAATTCCCCTTCTACCTATTTTGTCTTCATATGCTGGCCCAATACCTCTTCTTGTTGTTCCTATTTTATCAGTATTCTTTGAGTCTTCTCTAATTCCATCGAGATCTCTATGTAAAGGTAAAATTAATATTGCATTTTCAGCTATAAATAAATTTTTATTAGTAATTTTAATACCTAACTTTTCTATCTGTTTAATTTCGTCTAAGAGAGCCCAAGGATCAATAACTACACCGTTGCCAATAATAGAAATTTTATTTTTTCTTACTATTCCAGAAGGTAATAATTTTAATTTATAAGTAATGTTATTTACTACAAGTGTATGACCAGCATTATGACCACCTTGAAATCTTGCTATTATATCAGCTTTAGCTGACAGCCAATCTACAATTTTACCTTTTCCTTCATCACCCCATTGGGCTCCTATGACTACTACGTTAGGCATTGTTATTTTTTAAATTAAATGAAACTAAATGATTTAATGGACCATAACCATTGCCGAAGCCTGGCGCACTATAAATTGCTTGATCCACATACTTAAGTGAAAATTTACATGATTTATATATATTTTTTTTTTGAGATAAAAATGTTGCTAAAGCTGAAGACAAAGTACAGCCAGTTCCATGAGTATTTTTGGTTTTAATTTTTCTTTTTGGAAAAACTTTTATTACATTTCTGGAAACTAAAATATCAAAAATCATTTTATTTTTTAGATGACCACCTTTTAATAACACATTTTTTGCCCCCATACTGATGATTTCTTTAGCAGCTTTTATCATGTCTTCTTTGCTTAATATTGAATGTCCTGTTAATATTTCTGCTTCTGGGATATTTGGTGTAATTACACTACAAAGAGGCAAAAGGTTTTTTTTTAAATAAGTAATTGAATTACTGTTAATTAATTGTGCGCCACCTTTTGCAATCATTACTGGGTCAAGAACAACATTTTTTAATTTATATTTTTTTAAAATATTACAAACACATTTTATTATCTTTGTATTATGAAGCATTCCAATTTTTATAGCATTTGTTCCAATATCATCAAGAATCATTGTTATTTGCTTTTGTACATTTTTGGGAGAAATTGAAATAATTGCTTTTACGCTTTTAGTATTTTGTGCTGTAACTGCTGTTATTGCAGTCATAGCATAGCTACCAAGCGATGTAACAGTTTTGATATCTGCTTGTATGCCTGCGCCGCCCGAAGAATCAGATCCTGCAATTATCAATACTTTCGATTTAAGTTTCACTATTTAATTGATTTTTTAATTATATTAATAGATTTAAAAATTAATTTTTTGTCGTAAGATTCACCCATAATTCTTATCTTTGGTTCTGTGCCTGATTTTCGTATTAACAATCTTCCATGACCATTCATTAATTTATTTGCTTTTTTAATTGCTTTTTTACATTTTGTTTTAGCAATAACATTTTTATCTTTCACTGTTATATTTTCCAAAATTTGTGGTAAAGGCCTAAAAACGTTAAGTAACTCACTTGCTTTTTTTCCTTTTCTTAGAGAAAAAAGAACTTCTAGCGCAACCATCAAACCATCACCTGTGGTTGCAAACTTTCCAAGAATAATATGTCCTGACTGCTCTCCACCCAGGTTAAAATTTAACTTTTTCATTTTTTCTTTAACATATCTATCGCCTACATTAGATCTAAAAAATTTAATTTTTTTATTTCTTAAAAAACTTTCTAATCCATAATTAGACATTAAGGTTCCAATCACACCACCCTTTAAAATTTTTTTTAACTTCCATCTACGAGCAAGCATTGCTATTATTTGATCCCCATCAATAATTTTTCCATTTTCATCACACATAATTATTCTGTCTGCATCTCCATCAAAAGAAATGCCAACATGTGCTTTATTTTTTCTTACAGCTGATTGAATTTTGGATGGAAAGGTAGATCCACATTTATTATTAATATTAAAACCGTTAGGTTTTATTCCAATAGAAAAAACTTTTGCTCCAAGACTTTTGAGCAATTTAGGAGCTGAGATATATCCTGCTCCATTACCACAATCCAAAACTATTTTTGTTCCTTTTAAATTAAAATTTTTAGGAAAATTATTTTTTAATATTTGAATGTATTTATCGTTACCATTTTCGAGTCTCTTCACTCTACCTAATAATTGAGGGTTAGTAAGCTGTTTTGTATTTTTAGCATCTATCAACTTTTCAATTTTCCTTTCAATTTGATCTGACAACTTCATGCCGTCCGGTCCAAATAATTTAAGACCATTATCATAATAAGGATTATGAGAAGCTGTTATCATAATGCCCATATTTGCTTTCATTAATTTTGTTAACATTGCTAGACCATTTGTTGGCAAAGGTCCCAAAGTAAAAATATGCATACCACCTGAAGCAAGACCTGATACTAAAGCTGGTTCTAAAGTATAACCAGATAACCTTGTATCTTTTGCGATGATTGCAACTTGCTTATTTTTCTTTTGATTTTTAAAATAGGTAGCTGCTGCTAAACCAAATTTAAAAAATTTTTCACCAGTAATATTTCCTTGGTTGACGGTACCTCTAATACCATCTGTTCCAAAATATTTATTAATCATGAGTTAATTTGTATTTAAAATCTTGTTAAAAACTAATATTCCTTGATTAATTTCTTTAACATTATGAACTCTGAATAACTGAACTCCCTGCAAAAGTCCATATAACACAGACGCTAATGTTCCTCCTGTACGATCTGGGGTATCAAATTTTGTTACTATATGTTCAATAAATCTTTTTCTTGATGTGCCAATTAAAATTGGACATCCTAAACTATGAAGTGTTGAAATTTTGGACATAATTCTTAGATTGTGATTTAGATTTTTTCCAAAGCCTATTCCTGGATCAATTATAATAAGTTCTTTTTTATAATTTTTTTTTACATAAAAATTAATTTTTTCCTCAAAAAAATCATAAATATCCAACAGAGCATCGTCATAAAATGGATTTTTTTGCATCATATTTGGGGTTCCTTGCATATGATGTAAAATGAAAGGAATTTTTTTAGAATTAATAATTTGGAAAGATTTTTTATCAAAACTTAAACCAGAAACATCATTTATTATATCAATTCCCTCTTTGATTCCTTCTTTCATTACATATGATTTTCTTGTATCTAAAGATACAATCATATTTGGAAAATTTTTTTTTAATTTATTTATAGTTTTTTTTATTCTTTTCCATTCATCTTTTGCTTTAATTGTTTTTGATCCAGGTCTAGTTGATTCTCCACCAACATCTACAATTGTAGCCCCACTCTTTATCATCAAATTTGCTTGTTTATATGCTTTTGTATCTTTAAAAAATAATCCACCATCTGAAAAACTGTCTGGGGTTATATTAAGAACTCCCATAATTTGTGGATTTTTAAATTTTAAACCTAAAATACTTTTTCTTTTTAAAGTTATTTTCTTTATATCACTTTTAATAATAGAGGCTTTTTCTTTATTTAAGTTACTTATTTCTTTTATTGTATATATTTCACTTTTTACAATCTTTTTAGTTTTTCTTTGAAAAATTTCTAGCTTATCAAAAGCTATATTTGGATTTCCTGCTAGATTTAAAGCTTTTTTCTTTTTAACTAATTGTTTTGCTTGATTTCCGTAGTAGAAATTACACGCCCTTGTGTAATATTTTCGCATTAAAGCTTAAAGCGCTGGTTTTGGTTTTAAACCTAAAGATCCTAATGCTGAGGTTTTTTCTTGCTCATTCTCATCCTCATTAACCGAATGTTTTGGTTGAATATTTTTTAATATTAGATCTTTTATTTCTTCTCCACTCAGCGTTTCGTAAACGAGCAAAGCTTTTGCTAGTTTATGCAAGTCATCCAACTTTTCAGTAAGAATTTTTCTCGCTCTTTGGTAACCAGCATCAACTATTTTTTTTACTTCTTCATCAACTTTTTTTGAAGTTTCTTCCGACATGTGTGTTTGTCTTGCTATTTGTCTGCCTAGAAAAACTTCATCTTCATTGTCTCCATAAGATAAAGGTCCTAACTCATTGCTCATTCCATATTTTGTTACCATATCTTTGGCTAATTTAGTTGCCATAGATATATCTGAGGAAGCTCCAGATGTTACTTTAGCATGTCCAAAAATCATTTCTTCAGCTACTCTGCCACCCATGGCTTTAGATATATTCGCTTCCATATACTCTCGAGTATGAGAGTATTTGTCTCTTTCAGGTAAGGTCCAAACTACGCCCAAAGCTCTTCCTCTTGGAATTATTGTTGCTTTATGAATAGGGTCAGATGCTTTTTCGTTTAATGCAATAATTGCATGACCACCTTCATGATATGCTGTTAACTTTTTATCATCTTCAGTCATAATCATAGATCGTCTCTCCGCTCCCATCATCACCTTATCTTTAGCATCTTCAATATCTACCATTGTTACAATTCTTTTATTTTTTCTAGCTGCCAATAAAGCTGACTCGTTGCATAAATTAGCTAAATCTGCACCAGAAAAACCTGGTGTTCCTCTTGCGATTGTTCTTAATTTTACATCTGGGCCAACATTAATTTTTTTAATATGAACTTTTAAAATAGCTTCTCTACCTACTATATCAGGATTTGCTACTACTACTTGTCTATCAAATCTTCCTGGTCTTAATAAAGCGGGGTCCAAAACATCTGGTCTATTAGTTGCAGCAATAATTATTACACCTTCGTTAGTATCAAAACCATCCATCTCAACAAGCAATTGGTTTAATGTCTGTTCTCTTTCATCGTTACCACCACCTAGTCCGGCTCCTCTGCTTCTTCCAACGGCATCTATTTCATCTATAAAAATTATACAAGGCGCATTTTTTTTTCCTTGTTCCATCATATCTCTAACTCGTGAAGCTCCAACACCTACAAACATTTCAACAAAATCTGAACCCGAGATTGTAAAGAAAGGGACGTTAGCTTCTCCTGCTATTGCTTTTGCAAGCAAAGTTTTTCCAGTACCTGGAGGGCCAATTAAAAGTGCACCTTTTGGAATTTTACCTCCAAGTCTTCTAAACTTTCTTGGATCTTTTAAAAATTCTATTATTTCTTCAACTTCTTCTTTGGCTTCATCAATTCCTGCTACATCAGCAAATGTTACTTTGCCTCTAGACTCTGATAATAGTTTCGCTTTAGATTTTCCAAAGCCCATAGCTCCACCTCTTCCACCTTGCATTTGGCGCATAAAAAATATCCATACACCAATAAGCAAAAGCATTGGAAACCATGAAAGAAGAATGCCTAACAGAGATGGCATTTTATCTTCTACTGGAGAAGCTATTATACTTACTCCTTTTGAAGCAAGTTTTTCTACCAAATTTGGATCGTTAGGTGTGTAAGTGTTAAATGAAGTTCCATCTGATAAAATACCTTCGACATTATTACCTTGGATATTTACTTGAACAACTCTGCCATCTTCAATATTTTTCAAAAATTCAGAAAAAGGCATAGAATCAGAAGTTACAGATTTATTTGGATTTTGAAATAATTGGAACAGCCCTGCCACTAACAGCGCTATCACACCCCACATCATTAAATTTTTTAAATTCATATTTATATACACTCTAAGATAAGCATTATTTATAAGTAAACAAGTGACTTTTTGCCCACTTATTATAATAAAATTATTGTTTTTCTGGTTGATATTGTATTTTTCTTATTTTTAATTCTTTTGAAATTGAAATAAGATTATCTTTTTCCTCCACAAGACACCCTCCTAAAGTTGATTTGGTAAATTTACTTTTTTTTATTCTATTAATTAGATTTAAGATCTTTTTGGACCTTGGTGGATAATATGTTCCTGAAACGAGTGATAAACTATCAGAAAAGGATTTAAAAATAATTTCTCCAGCTTCTTCTAAAAATAACTGCTTGTTAATTAAACATCTGTTTTTTGAAACGAAAGATGTGTGCTTATATAAAGCTTTGTTTTTATAAAAATTTAAAGCTTGATTGGCAGACACAAGATTGTCTACAGTTTTAACAATTTTTCTTGTATCTAATCCCTCTTTTTCCATTTCCTTTCTATACTTTCTAACTCTAACACGTAAAAACTTATCATCTTCATTTGATGGATCTTTAATATATGTTTTAAAATAATTTAAAGTTACATAATTTAAATCCGCTTTTTTAAAATTTAAAAAAGGCCTCAAAATTTTTAATTTATCACTATACTTTACGCTTCTTGTCATAGACGATAAACCAGTCAAACCGCTTCCTCTTAATAATCTTATAAAAAAATTCTCAATTTGATCGTCTCCATGATGTGCTGTAATTAAATATTTAATATTTTTCTGTGAACAATAATTAGAAATGAGCAAATACCTAATATCTCTTGCATTTTTCTGTATATTTTTTTTTGGTATTTTTCCCTTCCAACTTAAAATTGTGCTTTTAATTTGTTTTTTTTTTAATATTTTTTTTACTTTTAATGCTTCTTTTTTTGATTCCTTTCTAAGATTATGATCAACAATTAATACATGGATTTTATTACCAAATTCTGATGAGTAAATTTTACTAAAATAAGCCAAACTTAAACTATCTGACCCACCAGAAACTGCTAAAGCAAAATTTTTTTCTTTAATATCTTTAAAAATTATAGACTTAAATGTTTTATAAAAATTTAGAATTTTAGAATCTTTAAATAAGCTTTTATTCTTTTTAGCTTTTTTTCTCACAATTAAATTTTTTCTTTTCATACTCGGCTTTTTGAATAACAGATTGGTTTGCATCTGGGTATTGATCTTTAATTCCTAAAATCATAGAACAGCCTTGATCTTTTTCGCCAATTTGAACTAACATAACACCTAACTTAAGTAGGTTTACTGGCGCTTTAGTACTCTTAGGATACTTTTGATATCCATCCAAATATGCACTAGCTGCATCTTGATATAGCTGTCTAACTCTAAAAGTTTCTCCGTACCAATACTGAGCATTACCTGCTAGTTGATGATCTGAATTTACATCTACAAATTCTCTTAAGGCAAATTCTGCTGTTTCATAATCTCCAACTTTAATAAAACTTATAGCAAACTTATATTGTTCTTCTGGGGTCGTATTTGGAAGAATATTTTCAGCTCTAGAAGTATCTTCCGTAATTACTGTATCCACAGTTTCAATAGACTGAGTTTCTTGAGCTGTTCCAGCTTTAGCAGTATCAGAATATGATATTGCACCTAGATCCTGCACTTCTTCACTACCAGGTAATTTTTTTTCACTTGAAGCAGTGCTATTATTTAAATTTAAGTCAGATTTTTCTAAATCTTGAAAACGCATTTGATTGTCTGTTTGAACTTTTGTAATTCTGTTAGACAATTTATCTAATTTAAAATTAATTTCTTCAAAATTATTTGTTAAAATTTGAAACTGCTCTTCAAGTTCAGATAATTTTAGTAAATGCTTAGTTAAGATATCACTACTTTGATTTGATAGTTCTATGTCACTAGAAGTAATTTTATTGTCTTGACTATAGACTGCTTTTTCTAAAGTTTTAATATCTTCTTGAAGTTTATTTAATATTGTCTCTAATTCCTCTCCGTAAACTTTTAAAGAATAAAAGCTAAAAA
Organism: Candidatus Pelagibacterales bacterium; assembly: GCA_004213215.1. Lineage (GTDB taxonomy): Bacteria > Pseudomonadota > Alphaproteobacteria > Pelagibacterales > Pelagibacteraceae > AG-414-E02. The sequence continues at coordinate 16,637 of SHAO01000009.1, forward strand.
ACGAAAATATTAATAATACTTTAATTAATAATGAAAAAATTCTATTCATAGATTTTTTATGTTTAATGAAAAATAAGGCAAAAAGAAGACCCACAAAATATAATTTTGTAGGTCTTCTTAGAATTTTACTAAATATTAATTAGTTTTAACAGTTACTGATCTTCTATTTTGAGACCAAGCAAGAGGGTTAGAACCTGAATTAACTGGTCGTTCTTTCCCATAACTTATAACAGACAATCTGCTTCCTGAAATACCATAAGTCATTAAATAATCTTTGACTGCATTAGCTCTTCTTTCGCCTAAAGCCAAGTTATATTCTCTAGTACCTCTTTCGTCAGCATGTCCCTCAATTGTAAATGAAAGGCTTTTACCTTTTGCTCTCATCCACGCTGCTTGTTTACGTAATACATCTCTAGATGCAGTTGTTAACGTTGATTTGTTAGTTGCAAAGAAAACTCTATCTCTAACTCCAGATGCTAAATACTCTACTGTGTCATTTCCTGTATACACATCCCCTTGCATTTGACCTGTTGATTTTTTTTGCGTAGCACAGGCTGATAAAACAACTCCCGCTAAAAAGATCAATAGTAACTTTTTGAAACTTCCTGAAAAACTCATGTGTGTCTCCCTAATTGTTAATAATTCTTTTAACATTATCATATATTTCAATACAATATTTCAAAATACCGTTCAAGTTGCAAGTCAAATATTCTTCAAAAATAGGCTACTTGGATAACAAAGAGGACCAAGATGGGTCTGAACCATCTGTTTCTGTCTCTATAAGCCTCTCATTATATCCTGTTAAATCAATTGACCATAATTTTGCAGAAAATCCTTCTCCTTGAGAATTTGTTTTTGTTTCTCTATAAAAAATTAATACTCTTCCATTAGGCGACCATGATGGTGCTTCTTGGTAAAAATTTTCAGTTAATAATCTTTCACCACTCCCATCAGCTCTCATTACACCAATATAAAACTTTCCTTTATGAACTTTTGTAAACGCTATTAGATCTCCTCTTGGTGACCAAACAGGCGTGCCGTACAAACCTTTACCAAAAGTTATTCTCTTAACATTAGAACCATCACTTCTCATTACATAAATTTGCTGTAAACCACTTCTGTCAGAATTAAAACAAATATACTTACCGTCAGGAGAATATGAGGGCGATGTATCAATAGAAGTATGGTCGGTAATTCTTTCCACTACCCTTGTCTCCAAATTCATTGTGTAAATATCTGAGTTTCCATCCTGAGCAAAACTCATTATAATTTTTTTTCCATCAGGAGAAAATCTTGGTGCAAAAGTCATTCCAGGAAAATCACCGACAACTTCTTGAACTCCAGTTTCAATATCAAGTAAATATACTCTAGGTAAATTTCTAAAATATGATAAATAAGTTACCAGTTGATTTTTTGGACTAAATCTTGGTGTAAGAACCAATTCATTTCCTAAAGTTAAATATTTTACATTTGCGCCATCTTGATCCATTATGGCAAGTTTTTTATATCTTTGTGTTTTTTTTCCAGTTTCGGAAACATAAATAATACGTGTATCAAAGTAACCTGTTTCACCTGTTAATCTTTGATAAATTTTATCTGAAATGATATGAGCTACTCTTCTCCAGTTGTCTGGTGTAGTAGAAAATGCAAGCGCAATCATTTCCTTTGAGGCAACAACATCCCACAATCTAAATTCAGCTCTCAACTTATCTTCTGAAATAGAAACTTTTCCAGTAACAAGCGCTTGGGCTTTGATCAATCTCCAGTCCTCAAACCTTGGTTTAATGTGAGCAATATCAGGATTTTGTACAAAGGAATCTTTTTTTAAAGGATTAAATAAACCAGATCTTCTAAAATTTATCTCAATAACTTTAGAAATTTCTTCTCCAATATTCTTAATAATTTTACCTTCATTTTGTATTTCTTTTGATCCAGGCTCAACATACAAAGGAGAAACAGCGATTGGTAAAGGATCAAGATTTCCTCTAGTTATATCGACTTCTACTAATGCAATTGCAGAATTACTTAAAATAGATAAGTAAAAACAAACTAAAAATAAAATTATTTTTTTCATGATTATCCTTTTAACATCTCGTTAGCATCAAAATTTAATTGTAAATCTTTCCATTTTTCATAACCTGTAGGTGGCACTCTAAGAGGCTGGCAAATTCTAATTGCTCTAAGTGCACTCTCAGCTAATACTTTGTAAAAACCTTGTCCAGGCTGATTCATTCTTGCATGATCCAATATTTCTTGACTCAAGACAGTTCCATCTCTTTTAAGTCTTAATTTAATTCTTACTAATAAATTCTCTTGATAAGGTAAACCTAAAGGTAAACTCCAGCAACCAAAAATTTGGGCTTTTAAAGCATCCTCCTGACTTAAGGTTAATGCATTAGTAAATGAATTTTTAACACTATTTTGTGTTAGTTTCTTATTTGTTTTTAGAGTTTCTGCAGTCTCTTCTTTTGATTTATCAATAAGTGCAGCTATCTGGTTGGGATCAAAAATCTCTTTTTTTTCAAATTCAGAAGACTGTCTAATTTGTTCTTTAATTTCTTCAGGATTCTGTTTTTTTTTTACTATTTGTTTTTTTTCTTTATTCAAATCTTCTGGTAAAGGAATTCTATCAGGCTTTTCTTTTTTCTTTTCAGCTGGAGGCGCTTGCTCAGAAACTACTCTTTTTTCTTCCTCTTCTTTTTTTATTTTTTCTAGAGTTTTTGCTGCCTTGGCTGCAAAAGGTATACTCGTTTTATCAGTAATTTGTATTAATTCGACAGATAAAATAGGTGGCAAATCAAGTGGTGCTCTTAACATAAATGGTAAACTTAAAGCTGTTAAAACAATCATAGCTGTATGAAAAGCTAATGACAAAAATATACTTTTAGTCATAATTAATTTTGATAAGGCTCAGATATTAAAGCTACTTTTGAAAAACCTGATCCAGACAATCTTCCCATCACTTCCAATACTCGCCCATAGTTAATAGTTTTATCACCTCTAACATATATTCTGGTATCAGTTCTATTATTTGATATTGCCAAAATTTTTGGAACTATTTTATCAAACTCTACCTGGTGTTCTTGAATAAAAACTTCACCCTTAGAATTAATTGATAAAGTTAAAGGTTCTTGATCATCTGGCAAAGAGTCTGCTGATGATTCTGGCAAGTCTACCTGAACACCTACTGTCAAGAGTGGAGCTGTTACCATAAAAATTATTAACAAAACCAACATTACATCCACGAAAGGGGTAACATTAATTTCGCTCATTGGTTCCTTTGATGAACGATTAATTTTAAATCCCATAATATTATTTTAAATAATTGATAAAAATCTTTTAGAAAAATTTTCTATACGAGCGCCATATTTTTTTGAGTCACTGTTAAACTTATTATAAGCAACAACAGCTGGAATAGCTGCTAGTAAGCCTAATGCTGTTGCAAAAAGTGCTTCTGCTATACCAGGAGCTACTATTGCTAAGCTTGTATTTCTTGAAATTGCAATTGACTGGAAAGAATTCATAATTCCCCATACTGTTCCAAATAAACCAATAAATGGAGCGGTGGATCCTACAGTGGCCAAAAAAGTAAAATGCTTTTCAATTAGTTTAATTTCTCTATCTGCAGATATTTCAAGCACTCTGCTTACTCTTGCAGATTGAACCGCTGATGATTTAGATTTTGTTCTAATCAATTCAGCCATAGCAGTTTGGAATATATTTGCTACTGGATCTTTTTCTCTATTAGCTAAAGAATTATAAAAACTTTCTGCAGATTTTGATTTCCAAAATTTTTCTTCGAAAGAAGTAGTGCTTTTTTCTATTTTTTTGAAAAGTTTATATTTTTCAAAAATTAATGCCCAAGACCAGATAGAAGCTGCTATCAAAATAATTATTACACTTTTAACAATAAAATCTGCGCGTAAGAAAAGTTGTACTAAAGAAAAATCAGTTGATCCGCCTAATCCTACTACTTGAGTTGCTACTTCTTGCTCCATTAGAGCTAATGTGCATCTAAATGTGTCATGAATTTGGCACTTGGACCAAATTATATTAGGTTTAAAGTTGAGTATCGCTGAAATATAGAGCAATTAAAATGGCATCAGCTCTATTTGAGTCTTTTTTTCTATGGAGTTTATCAGATATTTGTGGATAAGCCTCAATTACTTTTGTTCTACTAGCGTCTTTATTTGTTTTAATCAAATTAAAATGTTTTTTCCATTTTGCTGGTCTTACAAAATATATGGGCAAACTTAAAGCAGCACAGATTCCTTTAATTACACCAAACGATTGTCCAAAATTAAACATGCTTGTTACACCTTGTCCTGGCATCGCATTTACATGCTCAACAACAACAGTTATTTCTTTACCATCTTTTAATCTTTCTCTAATAATATTAGTTACCTGGGCACTATTTATTTGTCTTTTATTTTTTTTTCCATCAATCATTGTGGGTGTATCATAAACTTCTAAAATTTTTTTATTTTCTAAAATACTGATAGCACCACTAATTCCTGGATCTATGCCAATAATTATCATTTCGTAGTCTCTTTTAATAAAGAATTATTATTTATTTCTAAATTAGCATAAACATACTGAACATCGTCATCATCTTCTAAAATTTCAAGAAAATTTAATACAGATTTAGTTTTTTCTTGATTCAATGAAATTTTATTAATAGGTAGCCACTCGATACCTGATGAGATGAAATCTTGAATTTTCTTTTCAATTTCAACTTTAACTTTAAAAAAATTTTCTTTTACAGTAATAATTTCATGATAAAAACTACTAGATGAACAATCTTCAGCTCCTGCATTAATTGCCAATTCTAAAATATCATTGTCAGAAATTTTATTTTTATCAATTCTAATAATCCCTACCTGCTTAAATTGATGAGCAGCAACTCCTGACTCTCCTAAATTTCCTCCATTTTTTTGAAATATTGTTCTTATGTTTGAGGCTGTTCTATTTTTATTATCAGTTAAGGCTTCAATAATAACTGCTACTTTTTCTGGACCAAAACCTTCATAAACTATACTGCTATAATTTAAATCTTTATTTAACTCTGATTTATTTATTGCTCTTTCAATATTATCTTTTGGCATATTTGCTGCCCTAGCAGACTGTATGGCTGATCTTAATCTTGGATTTGTGTCAGCATCTTTGGAGCCTAATTTTGCAGCTACGGTAATTTCTTTTGAAAGTTTAGAAAAAATTTTTGAGCGCTGTTTATCTGCTTTACCTTTTTTATGCTTAATACCCGCCCAATGTGAGTGTCCTGCCATAAATTATATTTTACTTTCTAAAGCTCCACCAACAATAATTGGTTCGACTTTTTTTGCTAATCCAGTATCTTTATCGGCGCTTACCATTAAACCTGAAATAGTCGCTTCTCCACTTGCAGGATAATGTTTTTTTGCAGAAGAATCTTTCAAGAATCTTTTTAAAGAGTTATCTCTATTCATTCCTATAACAGAATTATAATCTCCACACATACCTACATCAGTTTGATATGCGGTTCCTTTTTCCAATATTCTGTGATCTGAAGTTGGAACATGCGTATGGGTTCCTACAACCATTGTTGCTTTTCCATCAAAAAAATGTCCCATAGCCATTTTTTCACTTGTTATTTCAGCGTGCATATCAACAACCATAAAATCTGCATCTCTTTTTAATTTTACTAATTCAATAAATTTTTTTGCTGACTGAAAAACATCCTCACATTTTTTCATAAAAACATTCCCCATTAAATTTATTACCGCGACTCTTTTGTTGTTTTTTGAGATAAAAATACCTTTGCCATTACCTGGTGATCCTGAAATTAAGTTTTCAGGTCTTAATAATCTTTTTTCAGAACTAATAAATTCCATAGTTTCTTTTTCATCCCAAATATGATTGCCACTTGTAATTACATCAGTTCCAGCATTTAAAAAATCTTCTGCATTTTTTTTTGTTATTCCAACTCCGGAATCTGCAGCATTTTCTCCATTAACAATTACAAAATCTAATTTTTTTTTTTTAATTAAATTGGGCAAATTGCTAGTTAATGCTTTTCTTCCTGCAGAGCCCACGACATCGCCAAGTATTAAAATATTCATAGTTAGTTTGATTTTATAATTCCTTTTTCTGTAAAAATATAATTCAATTTAAAATCGTACTTATTCACGGGTATCTTTTTACACTTTTGAAACGAATAGGCTACTCCTAAAGAAATGGTCTTTTTTTTAATTTTTTTAATTTTTCCTAGACTTCTATCATAATAACCTTTGCCGTAACCAATGCGATTTAAATTATTATCAAATGCCACTAATGGCACTATAATTAAATCAGGTATAAAACTTCTTTTGGATTTTTTAGGTTCTAGCATACCAAACTTATTTACATAGAGAGGATCATTGAAAGCCCATAATTTAAAAGACATTTGATTTGAAGATTTAATTACCGGCAGTGTAATTTTAAATTTTTTTTTGTAGGCTTCTTCTACAAATTTTAAAATATTTACTTCATAATTTGATGGATAATATCCAGCAATAATTATTTTTTTTTTATTAAAATGTTTTTTTATTAGATTAAATATTAAGTTAAAATTAAATTTTTTTTTATTTAAATATTCTTTTTTTCTTTTTAAGAGAGATTTTTTTCTCAAATAATCTTTATCATATTTCATTTATTGAATATTTTGTTTTTTGTCACTTTCAACATTCTCAATAAATTTCTCTATGGATTTTGTTGTTTTGTCTAAAACCTCTTCATATGAAGTCTTGCTTTGTTCAACTTTAGTTTTAAACTCATTCAATTCTATTTTTAACTTTCCTATCTCTGTTTCTTTGTCATCTTTATAACTTATTGATAACGATCTAAGTTCTTTAAATTTTATTGATAATTTTTCAAAATCATTTTTTGTATTTTTTATCTTTTGAAATAAATCAAAGTAATCATCAACCATTTGAATTGCTGTTATTAATAGAAGTTTATTTTCGCCTATATTTCCTAAATTTTTTTTTAACTCGCTATATTTTAAATCTAAATGGTTTGCTAATTTTTTAAGGCTTTCCTCTTGTCCAGCATCACATGAGAGTAGGTAGTCCTTATTGTTAAATTTTATATTTACGTTTCCCATTTTTCAATTTCGTCTATTAAAGTTTCAGTTTCTTGATTCAATTCATCGATTTTTTGATTAAAATTATCTTGATTACCAAACTTATGGCTTACACCTTTATCAATTTTTTCTAACTCAGATTTTAATTTTTCATGATGTTTTGAAAGGTCTATAAAGTTTTTTTCTGCTTCTTGCTTTTCCCTTAATAATTGATTTTTTTCTAGATTTAAAGAATTTATGTCATTATTCATTTTAAAAACTCTATTTGACATTGTGTTTAATTTTTTAAGAACACTTTCTAATTTTTTTTCTTTTTCAATGTAATTTTTCATTTGATTTCTCTAAAAATCATATTATTGATTTGATACGTTCAAGTCTATATAGGTTTTATAGTGAGTCCAGTCTTCAAAGATTTAGCAAATGCAATAAGGTTTCTTTCGATCGATGCTGTTCAAAAAGCTAATTCGGGGCATCCGGGTCTTCCGATGGGGATGGCTGATGTTGCAACAGTACTTTTTAAATACTACCTAAGGTTTAATCCCAAAAATCCAGAATGGATTAACCGTGATCGTTTTATTTTGTCAGCTGGTCATGGTTCGATGTTACTTTATTCTTTGCTTTACTTAACTGGTTATAAAAGTATTTCAATTAACGATATAAAAAGTTTTAGACAATTAAATTCTATTTGTGCAGGTCATCCAGAGTATGAAAAAAATACAGGAATAGAAACTACAACAGGTCCGTTAGGTCAAGGTTTATCAAATGCTGTAGGTATGGCTATTGCTGAAGAAATATTAGCAAAAAAATTTGGTGCTAATTTAATTAATCATAAAACATATGTTATAGCCAGCGATGGTGATTTCATGGAAGGTATAAGTCATGAGTCTATGAGTTTAGCTGGACATTTAAAACTAAAAAATCTTGTTGTTTTTTTTGATAATAATAAAATCTCAATCGATGGGCCAACAAATTTATCTGTATCTGACAATTATAGAAAAAGATTTGAAAGTTACGGATGGTCTTTTCAAGAAATAAATGGGCATGATGAAAAACAAATATCTAAAGCTATTAAAAAAAGTTTAAATTCAAAAAAACCAAATATAATTTCTTGTAAAACAATCATTGGCTACGGATCTCCAAATAAAGCTGGAAAATCCTCTTCACATGGGGCGGCTCTTGGAGAGTCAGAAGTTGAATTAGTACGAAAAAAATTAAAATGGAAATATAAAGCTTTTGAAATTCCAAAAGAAATTCTTCAAGAATGGAGAAAAATTGGTGAAAAAGGAATGCTTCAAGAAAAAAAATGGAATCAAAATTACAATCGAAAAAGTAAAAAAATAAAAGATGAATTTTTTAGAATAACAAATGATAAATTACCAAATAATTTTGATCAAATTATTCAACAACAAAAGAAAAAGATTTTCGATTTAAAATCAAACATGGCTTCAAGAAAGTCGTCTGCTTTTGTGCTAGAGGAAATTACAAATTCTTTAACTGAGCTAATTGGAGGTTCTGCTGATTTAAGTGGATCGAATAACACAAACACAAAACATTCAGTGGTAATTAAACCAAAAAATTTTAAAGGAAATTATATACATTATGGAGTTAGAGAGCATGCGATGGCAGGAATAATGAATGGTATGGCTCTCCATAAAGGAATTATTCCTTATGGTGGAACTTTTTTAGTTTTTCTAGATTATTGCAAACCTTCTTTAAGACTCTCTGCTTTAATGGGCCTAAAAGTAATTTATATATTTTCTCATGATTCTATTGGGCTAGGTGAAGATGGTCCAACTCATCAACCTATTGAACATCTTGTTCATTTAAGAGCAATACCAAATTTAAATGTATTTAGACCTGCTGACACAATTGAGACACTTGAGTGTTGGGAATTAGCCTTAAAAAATAGTAATACTCCCAGCGTGATAGCCTTATCAAGACAAAAACTTCCATTTATCACTGAAACATTAATGAACAAAAATATGTGTGGTCTTGGAGCTTATGAAATCAAAAAAAGCAATAACAATCCTGAAATTACTTTAATTGCTTCTGGATCTGAAGTTCATATTGCAATTGAAGCGTTTGAAAAATTAAAAGATCTAGGTATTAATTCAAAAGTAGTTTCAATGCCTTGCCAAGAACTATTTAATAAACAATCTAAAGAATATAAAGAAAAAATTATTGAAAAGAATTCATTCAAAATTTCTATTGAAGCAAGTAGTATTCAAGGCTGGGAAAAATATGTTGGACCAGAAGGAGCTTCTTTAGGTATGAAATCTTTTGGAAAAAGTGCTCCGATAAAAGATTTATATGAATACTTTAATTTAACTAGTGATAATGTTGTGAAGCTAGCTCAAAAAATGTTAGGAAAATAATTATGACGATAAAACTTGGCATCAATGGAT